>JALYVA010000032.1 GCA_030853485.1 Acidobacteriota bacterium | reverse complement strand
GTTGACTGAAGGCAGTAGCTCAGTCGATGAGTCGATGGTAAGCGGGGAACCGATCCCAGTCGAGAAGGCGAAAGGCGCAAAGGTTATCGGCGGCACGATCAATGGCACCGGCAGCTTCGTTATGAAGACCGAGCGCGTCGGTGCCGATACCCTTTTAGCCCAGATCGTAAAGATGGTGAGCGAAGCACAGCGGACACGAGCGCCAATCCAGCGGCTTGCGGATACCGTCGCTTCGTACTTCGTGCCAGCGGTACTCGCATCAGCGGTTATCACTTTTATCGTGTGGGCAATCTATGGCCCGCAGCCTCACTACGCCCACGCGCTCGTCAATGCAGTAGCGGTCCTCATCATCGCCTGCCCATGTGCCTTGGGGCTCGCAACACCGATGGCGATCATGGTCGGAACGGGCCGGGGTGCCGGAGAAGGCATTCTTATCCGCAATGCAGAGGCCCTGGAGATTCTGGAGAAGGTGAACACGCTGGTCGTCGATAAGACCGGAACGCTTACAGTCGGCAAGCCGGTACTGACTGAGCTCGAAACTGCGGAAGGCTTCGATGAGGCCAACCTCCTTCAACTCACGGCGAGTCTCGAAAAAGCCAGCGAGCATCCACTCGCGGCAGCCATCCTAGCCGCAGCCCAAGAGAAGAAAGTCGAGTTGCTACCGGTAGACGGCTTTCAGTCCGTGACCGGAAAGGGCGTGACCGGAACCATACAAAATAAGAAGGTTGCCATCGGCAACGCCGCACTGATGAGCGATCTCGGAGCATCGACGGATTCTCTAAAAGAAAAAGCAGAGGCTCTTCAGGCTGAAGGCCAGACCGTCATGTACGTTGCCTCCGATGGGCGCTTCGCCGGTTTCGTCGCCGTCTCCGATCCGATCAAGGACTCGACCGCCGAGGCCATCGAGCAGCTTAAAAAGGAAGGCATCAAGGTTGTCATGGTGACTGGTGACAACCAGAAGACGGCCGGCGCCGTTGCCAAGAAACTCGGCATCGACTTCGAAGCCGACGTGCTCCCGGAGAAGAAAGCAGAGGTAGTGAAGAAGCTGCAAGCAGCCGGGGCAATCGTAGCTATGGCCGGCGATGGCGTCAACGATGCGCCCGCACTGGCCCAGGCGCAGGTTGGTATCGCTATGGGGACAGGCACCGACGTGGCAATGGAGACAGGTGGGATCACTCTCATCAAAGGCGACCTTCGGGGCATCGTCAAGGCCAGAAGGCTGAGTGAGCACACGATGAGCAACATTAGGCAGAATCTCTTTTTCGCCTTCTTCTATAACGCACTCGGTGTTCCTTTGGCGGCGGGCGTTTTATACCCATTCTTCGGACTGCTCTTGAGTCCGATGATCGCAGCCGCTGCCATGAGCTTTAGTTCCGTTTCCGTAATCGGCAATTCTCTACGTCTGCGAAACGCGAAACTGTGAACAATCAAAGAGAATGGCGCTAGGCCTGCTGCTCCTCTAGCGGAGTGCCTGTCCAATCTAACTCAGAGGCAGGGACTGTCGCGCGACACGGTCTGGCACAGGAGTAGCCGAGCAATAGCGCACACTCGTTTCCGGCAGATGGTGAGATGCTCATCTTGTAGGTGTTGACGGCGTAAGCATAAAAGTACTGGTCCCGATGAAAACTATGCACGATGTGTCGGCATGAAGGCCATTAATAAGATTTCCCTTTATCCCCTCCGCTTCACGCCCATTTTTCAGCACCGGATTTGGGGCGGCCGTCGACTGCAATGTTTTTTCTCCCCCGCTCTTCCCGATGACCCTCTGATCGGCGAGGCCTGGCTCCTGAGCGATCGTGAAGACCAAGCTAGCGAAGTCGCGGACGGTCCGCTGCAAGGGATGCTTATCCATCAGCTCATAGAACGATCCCCCACGGAAATGTTGGGAGATCTTGCCGGGAAATTCAAGCGATTTCCCCTCTTGCTGAAGTTCCTTGATGTCCACGAGGGCCTTTCCGTGCAGGTTCATCCCTCAGATGGACAGGCACTGCTTAACGACGGAGCACACGGCAAAACTGAATCTTGGGTGGTGCTCAAGGTTCAGGATGGAAGTCGCATTTATGCAGGTCTCGCCACCGGGATGACAAAGAATGAACTCGTGCAAGCCGTCACAGCCGGAACGCTCCCCGACTGTATGGCAAGTTTCATGCCCAAGGTGGGCGATGCGGTGATGGTTCGCGCCGGAACCGTTCATTCATTGAGAGAGGTCGTCGTATTTGAACTACAGGAAAATAGCGATACGACATATCGGCTTTACGACTGGAACCATCTTGATCCGGCAACGGGCGAGCCTCGGCCACTCCAGGTAAAACAGGCGTTGGCGTCTGTTTCGTTGCCGCAAAGTCCAGTCCAACCTTGGAGAGCTTCCGACTCGGAAGGGACTGAATTCCGCGATCAAATCCTCTCCTGCGAGCATTTCGAGGTCTGGAGAATTCGGAGCAGCAAGGCATATTCGGTCGGCTCTTCAAGCACTCCTCATGTGCTTGTGTGCCTCTCAGGCGCTGGTTCTGTGTCTCACGGTGATGCCAAGTATCCGTTTGGCAAGGGAGATGTTGTCTTTCTTCCACCCACGTTGGGCATATGTTCCTGCAACGCAGAAGGCGCAGTCGTCTTGGACATCTCGGTTCCACATGGAGCAAGAGTATGAAGAAATTGATCGTTTTCGACCTGGACGGAACCCTCGCGCCGAGCAAGTCGGCGATTGACCAAGGAATGGCCCGTCTCCTTGATCAGCTTCTGAAGGTCGTGAAGGTGGCCGTGATCTCAGGGGGCGGCTGGCCTCAGTTCCAAAAGCAGGTGCTTGCCCATCTGGCCGGTGGTGACAGTCTCAAGAACCTATCTTTGCTTCCGACGTGTGGGACGAAGTTCTTTCAGTATGGAGAATCCTGGAAACAGCTCTATTCGGAAGACTTCACACCAACTGAACGGACGACGATCTTGGCGGCACTGACTGATGCAGTGGACCAAGCCGGCAATAAGCCTGCGAAGATTTGGGGAGAAGTGATCGAAGACCGTGGAAGTCAGATCACGTTCTCTGCGCTGGGCCAGCAGGCTCCGCTTGAACAGAAGAGCAAATGGGATCTGGACTTCAAGAAGCGTAAAGCCATCCTGGCGATTCTCACCCCATCTCTGCCAGGCTTTTCCGTTCATATGGGCGGCTCAACCTCGATCGACATTACTAAGCCCGGCATCGATAAGGGCTATGGGATTCACAAGCTCCGCGATACGCTCGGAATCGCCATTGGAGACATGATCTTCGTGGGCGATGCGCTATTTCCCGGCGGAAACGATTATCCAGCCATGCAAGCAGGCGCATTTGCGATTCGCGTCAATGGACCCGACGAGTCGAAGAAGGTGATTGAAGCCGTCATCGGCTGCCTGGGGCAGATGGCTCAGCCGGATTCGTCGGAGACCTTTCAATGAGCGGGGTTCAATTGACAAGACTTGGGAAGATTATGGAGCCGCGGCCGGGTGACCCGCTTGAAGTGCAGGGTATACTCAATCCCGCAGCAGTCCGCAGTCCTGATGGCCATCTGTATTTGTTCCCGCGTCTCGTCGCTGCGAATAACTATTCTCGAATAGGCATCGCCCGTGTCGTCTTCGACACAAAAGGCGACCCGATACAGGTTGAGCGACTGGGAATCGCCCTGGAGCCTGAGGCTGAGTATGAGTTGCGGCCCGACGGTGGGGGAGGGTGTGAGGACCCGCGTGTCACCCATGTGCCCACTCTAGGCGTTTACATCATGACTTACACCGCGTTCTCGCCGAGAGGACCCCGGATCGCGCTTGCAACATCCAAGGACCTGTTCCATTGGGAACGCCTTGGGCTCGCCCACTTTGACGCTTATGACGGCATCTTGTCCGAAGACGTAGACGATAAGGATAGTTGCCTCTTTCCGACTGCCATGATGGATCCCGGAGGAAAGCCGTCGCTTGCCTTACTTCATAGACCTTTGTTTCCCGGTACACGGCCAGCGGAAACCGCCGCTGCCGGCCCAGGACGCACTCTCGATTTGGGCCGCGAAAGTATCTGGATCTCATACTGGCCGTTGAGTGCAAGTGGTGGGTTGGGTGACAGGACACTTCGGTTTGTCACGCACGAGCGCCTGGCTACACCAATTGCTCCATGGGAGAGATTGAAAATAGGAGCGGGCACTCCTCCCGTACTTACCCAGCATGGTTGGCTCATCATGTACCACGGGGTAGGCGGACCTCCGGGTGCTGGAAAGACCAATCAGCATCTTCGTTACTGCGCAGGTGCAATGGTGTTGAAGGCAGGCAAGCCTACTTCCATCGTCTATCGATCCGAAGAGCCACTGCTTACGCCAGACATTGTTGAGGACCGCCATGGCATGCTAGCGGATGTCGTCTTTCCAACCGGGATCGACCGGCGCGATGATATTGGACAGCCGAACAGGTTCGACGTGTACTACGGAATGGGTGACCGTGCGATCGGTGTTGCAAAGCTTGATCTGCCTGACAATCTGCCGACGGAAGCACTGAACGATTCGCCAACGGCAACCGTCTGACCGGGCACGTCGACTTAAGTGAAACGAAGCAGAAAGTGAGTTTGCAAATGATAGAGCCGACAGTAGACCTGCCGATCGCGCCAGAAGCGATGGACTACCGCAAGAGCTTCCAGATCGTGCCGGGTACACACGTCAAGCTGAAAGACTATGAGACCGGTTCTAAGGGCAAGCACGAGCAAAAAGCCGCAGCACTACTGAGGATTGAAAGCCTTGGGTATGCAATGGATAAGCTGCAATTTCGTCTGTATGCGGAGAAAAAGCGCTCCCTGCTGATCTGCTTGCAGGCTCCGGATGCGGGTGGGAAAGATGGCGTGGTCCGCCACGTCATCGGAGCGATGAACCCGCAAGGCTGCCGTGTTCAGAGTTTCAAGCAGCCTACGCCAATCGAGTTGGAGCATGATTTTCTGTGGCGCATCGAGCAGCAGGCACCTCGGCGCGGCGAGGTGGTGATCTTCAACCGTTCTCAATATGAGGATGTCCTGATCGTGCGAGTCCATGACCTTGCGCCCAGGAAGGTCTGGTCCGGCCGATATGAAGAGATCAATGAATTTGAGAAGCGCCTCGTCGACAACGGGACGCGCATTCTCAAGTTCTTCCTGCACGTCAGCAAGGAAGAACAGTTGAAGAGATTCAAGAAGCGACTGGATGATCCCGATCGCCGCTGGAAGATCAGTGAAGCCGATTACAAGGAACGAAAGTCCTGGGACGCCTACGAAAAGGCTTATGAAGATCTGCTGACAAAGTGCAGTACGAAAGATGCACCCTGGTACGTGATTCCCGCAGACCATAAATGGTTTCGCGATCTTGCCATCTCGAACATTATCGTTGATAGCATGCAAGACCTTGGGATCGAAGTCCCGAAGCCAACTGTCAATATCGCCGATATCAGGAAGAAGTACCATGCGGCTGCTCAGAAGGCCGGCAAACGAGGCTAGTGCGGCGAAGTCTGCTGGATTATCTGGGGTGCAGTTGAGCTTCGGTATCTTCCTGCCCGGTATTCACTTCGAGCCATGCCAGAAGGCCGCGAATACTTCCGGTTGCCAATGCAATAGACGAATCGCTGGCACCGTAATACAAGTTGATCGTGTCTCCGTCCGCGCCGATCGTTTGCCCGCAGGGAAAGACGACATCCTTCACATCTCCGTTTCGCTCATAGTCGGTCTCCGGCCCGAAGACCCAGGAGTCTCCACGCTGTAGACAGATTCCGGGATTCTGGAGATCAAACAACGCTAGACCCAGGCGGTAAATGCTGCCCGATGCCGTTTGCCGCACGCCGTGATAGATCACGAGCCAACCCTTTTCGGTTTCGATTGGCGGCGAACAGAGGCCGATCTTATTGGCGTCCCACCACCCGCCGCGCCGCGCCTGCAGCATGATGCGGTGATTGCCCCAATAGGTAAGATCTGGAGATGACGAGAGCCACATGTGAGCACCCAGCGTCGTGACGGGCCGGTGGATGAGCGTCCAGAAGCCGCCGATCTTTCGGGGGAACAGGGCAGCATCCTTATCTTCCGGCTGCATCACAACGCCACAGCGTTCAAAAGTTCTGAAATCTTTGGTCATCGCCAACGAAACGCCAGGGCCGCCGCGCGAGAAGGAGGTGTATGCAATCGCATACTGGCCCAGCTCGGGAACGTAGGTGATGCGCGGATCTTCGATGCCCCATATCTCTTCGGGGTGCGATGGACTTGGCAGCATGGTCGGCTCGGCATCGATCCGCCAACCATCTACCCCGTTCTTTGAGCGAGCGGCACACAGATGTGACAGCCCTCGACGATCCTCGACGCGGCAGAGCAATAACGTCTCGCCATCCTCCAGGCGCACGGCCGCCGCATTGAAGACGCTGTTGATAGTGTAGGGCCAGTCGCGCCGGCTAAGGAGAGGATTGGCTGAATGACGAGTGAAGAGCGGATGGTCTGCCCGCACGACCGCAAAAGCCGGTGCTGTGACGGATGCCTCTGGGGTTGAAGTTGAAACCAATGTTGTATCCACGGAACACCGCTTTCGGACTAAATCGTTTCGGAGCTGTAGGAAGGCATCTCTTGCATTTCCAGAAAAGCCATGAGGTAGGAAAGGGTTGATTCTGCGCCCTGGTTTTCGTTGACCCGATCAGGATGAAGCCCATCTCGGCATCCTCCTGTAATTGGATCGTAAAGGGCTATCTGCAGATCGTTCTGGCCGAGAAACCAGCGGAAAGCGCACCAAGCTTCGTCGAGCCATTTCTTCTGCGCGGTAAGCCGATAGGCTTCCAGGCAGGCGGAGATAGTGGCGCAAGCCTCCACAGGCTGCTGATCGAACCGTGCTTTCTCGCTGCCTCTGGTGAAGAATCCGTCGGAGCCGATTGGCACAAACACATCGTCGCCCTCCCGATGTTGATGAGCGCACAGCCACTCGAGAGATTCAAAGCCGACTGCCTTCATACGCTTATGGTCGAGATGCCAGCCCACACTGAGGAGCGCTTGCGAGAGCCGAGCATTCGAGTAGGAAAGGCTCGTTTCAAACCAGTGCCATTCGGTTGAACTGCTCCGCTCGTAGACGTCCAGGAGGCGCTCGGCAAGCAGCACACGTGCATTTTGAATCATTCGATCCCCTGGAAAGCAAGCCAAGTACGCCTGCATACCCAACAGACAAAACGCCCATGCCCGAGGGCTGGTGAAGGCATGGGTCGCCTGGACCGCATTCTCAAAGAGCCTTCCGGCGGCACCCCGCAAGCCCGCGTTCTTTGAGTGACAAAGCACGGTTCCCAATGCCCACAGCGCCCTTCCATGGCTATCTTCGGAGCCGACATTTTCCAGCCACACTCGGTCGTACCCGAGGAAGTTCCTGAAGCGACCAGTATCCGGATGCAGCGCAAGCCACAGAAACGCCGTATAGCGTTCGGACAATTCTTCGGTGCTGCGCGCTTCGCCAGTGTGCGTTTTCTGAAGCATGGTGGCGACGATCAGTGCTCGCGCATTGTCATCAGTCGTGTAGCCCTCGCGAAAGTTCGGGAGGGAGAAAATCGCATGTTGCAGCATGCCCGTATCGTCCGTAAGGCGGCGAAGATGTGTGAGGTTCAAGGGGGGCAGCGGATGCAGCTCAGGTCCGGACATAGAACTCGATAGAGGTCTCGGACGCAACGTCCGCTCCAGACGAGCACGCTGAAAGCTTGCCATGTAGGCCCGGGCGGTTTCGTGCCATGTAGTTCCACGGGAATACAGGTAGGCGTGTTTGCGCATCGCATGACGCTCTGTCTCGTCATCGAGGAAGGCAATGGCAGCCTCGCCGAGAGCCGCGGGATCGTCGAAAGGAACCAGAACGCCTCGTTTGTCGGCAAGTAACTCCCTGGCATGCCAGTAAGGTGTCGAGATGATCGCTTTGCCTGCACCAAGTGCGAGAGCCAGGGTGCCCGAAACGGCCTGTTCTTCGTGACGATACGGCGTCACGTAGATATCTGCGGCACCCACATGCTCAATCAATTCCTGTGCGCTTACGAAGCGGTCATGAAAGATGACGTGATCGGAAACACCAAGTTCTTCCGCAAGTGCGAGTAAGCCGTTCCGGTACTTTTCGCCTTCCCGCCTCTTTAGGTGCGGATGAGTTGCCCCCGAAACCATGTAGACCACGTTCGGATGTTTTTGGAGGATCGCCGGGAGAGCCCGGATCACGTTCTCGATGCCCTTGTTCGGAGAGAGAAGCCCGAAGGTTAGCATCACCAGCTTGCCTTCCACGCAGAATCGATCCTTGAAAAAACTCGGATCTGTGAACGGAAGGTCCGGAACCCCATGAGGGATAACGTCTATTTTTCCGGTAGGAACTCCATAAACTTCGTGCAGCAGCGATGCTGAATGGTCGCTCATGACGATCAGTCTGTCTGAGCGCTTTGCAATTTCATCGAGCACTGCTCGCTGATCTTTATCCGGGGTGCGCAGTACGGTGTGCAGCGTAACAACGAGCGGCATCGTCAACTTACGGATAAGCTTCAGGATGTGGCCGCCCGCCCTGCCCCCGAAGATGCCGTATTCATGCTGCAGGCAAACAATATCGTTGCCGTTGAAGTTCAAGAATTCGGCGGCACGCTCGTACGACGAAGGATCTTCCTGATCGACTTCCAGCCTCACCCGTTCCGGATACTCATAGTGACTTTCGGGATCGTTGACGGGAATTGCGAAAAGACTGGCCGTGTGATATTCAGCGGCGATTGCCCCACACAGGTCCGTTGTGAAGGTGGCGATGCCACATTGCCTGGGTAGATGATTTCCAATCACGGCGATGCGGGTTGGCAAAGGAAACAAAGACGTGGACTGCGCCAAGAATGGTCGAGGTTCGACGATGGCAAGTCCTGCCGTATCTTTGAATTGCCTGCGTACTGATGGTTGGGTCATGGGTGGTCTTTCCACCCTCATTTAAAGGGCTCAGACATGTGAGCAATCAAAAGCCAAGGCTCGCCCGAAGGCATCTATTGAGCCGCCTCTTCAGCGGTAAACCGAGCGTACCTGCTGATGAGGCACGAAGTTGAGTCATAGTGCTCAGAACCCATGAACTGTGTGTGGCAGGATTCTGCAGTAGGAGGAAGCGATATGTCGAAACCGAATAGCTTCCGAGAGACGTATCTGATCAATGAAGACACAGCGTATAGCGGGGCAGACGATGTGCATGGAGGAGATGGGCAGCTAAGCCAAGGCCGCCTCCATCGTGGCCGTGTTGTGTGGCTGGAGCGGGATCCTTCGCCGCAAGCGGAAAATGGGACTGTCCCCGTGTATGCGGAAGGCATCGGGGTAATACTGCTGAGCGCCGGCTGTCTTGATAGGGCGCGGCTTTTGCGGAACAGAGCTTGAGTGGCTCAGTTGAGCCCGCGCCCGCTAAAGCGAGATTAGCCCACTCCCGTAGTGCGCAATAGTGCACTTTTGCTCAGAACCAGAGACATACGCGTGGCTACAATCTATCGTAGATCGGACAGGTGTTTGACGACATGTCAACGAGTAGACCTGACAACGAGTGGACCTGATACCAGGGGGCCGAGCGAAACGGTCGACACTGGCTTCAATTTGGTTCGAAGTTCCCGACGGAGCCCGCCGTCAATATCGCCTCCAACTCTTCATCAAAGAACTCCTCGGCTTGCGGGATGATGGACCGCAGCAAAGCCGACGAGTAAACGACGCATCTAGCGTTCGAGAAGGTGAGGAGAACATCTCCTCCGTGCAGCGTTTCCGAATGAATGACGATCGGGTCTATAGAAGCTTTCATGTCTCAAATCTAGAGACCACGCTGATTGAGTTCAGCCTTGTGGAGAACAAACCGAATGCTAAAAACAGGTCGAGAAAGCGCATTGATAAGCCCAGATTCTTACCGCAATGTCATCCTGAGAAATTTGGACGCCGAAACAATCGCTCGTCTGCACCTGCGTCCCGTCAAGCTGGAAATTCGGCATCCTCTGGAAGAACCAGGAGAGCCGGTAGATCACATCTTTTTTCTGGAGTCTGGAATTGCCAGCGTTACCATACGTTTCACGGATGGTTTCGAGGTAGAAGCGGGTATGTACGGACATGACTCGCTCAGCGGCATATCGGCGTTTATGGGAACGCGCGGCAGTCTCAACGCCTCCTACATCCAGATAGCAGGACACGGTTACTCATGCTCCATTGAGTATGCGGCCGCTGAGTTTCGGCTTGGCGGCCGCTTTCATTCGCTTGCTCTCCGCGCTGTTCAAGCCCAATTTGTTCAATCGATGCAGAGCGCCGGCTGCAACGCCCATCATGAGATTGAACCGCGTTTAGCAAGGTGGTTACTTCTCTGTTCGGATCGGACCGAAACCAACTCCTTCGCGCTTTCTCATGAATTCGTGGCTACCATGCTCGGCGTCCGGCGTTCAAACGTCAGTATCGCAGCGGGTAACCTCAAGAAACGCGGGCTTATCCAGTACACGCGGAACAACATCCATATCGCGGATCGTCCCGGCCTTGAGGCCACGGCTTGTGAATGTTATGAGGTACTTCGCGATTACCTGCGCAACTTGAGCCAATATGATAGCGGGCTCAATGAGCCCGCCGCTTGACACTCAATCGAAATACCCTTCACTATGTCTCCTGAACAACGTAGAATTGCAACTGCTATGCTTTGCGCCTTGTTGCACAACAAGGTGTCGAACGTCATCAGGGGGCATGATCCGGTGAAGCCCGCTACGAAAGAAGCGTTTGATCCGTCCGAATTTCTGTCCCACGCTGGTCTTGGACGAAAAGTGGTTCATCTTAAAGCGAAGAGCGTTTTCTTTTCGCAGGGGAACTCAGCAGACTCGATTTTCTTTCTTCAGAAGGGACAAGCTCGCCTGACCGTTGTCTCTCAAGCCGGCAAGGAGGCTACGATCATGCTGCTTGTGGCGGGAGACTTCATTGGAGAGGAGTCCATTGCCGCCGTGCTGGGACTGCGGCTGGCGACAGCGACAGCAACCACGGCTTGTACGGCCTTGAAGATCGAACGCAAAGCGATGATCCTTGCGATCAACCAAGAACATGAACTCTCTAACGTCTTCATGGCATTCCTGTTAGCCCGTAGTATGCGGGTGCAGGCAGACCTGGTGGACCAACTGTTCAACAGCAGCGAGAGGCGGCTTGCCCGGATCTTGTTGCTCATGGCAGAGTTCGGCCAGCCCGGAAAACCACAGATCCTTATCCCGCCCATCACGCAGGAGACGCTAGCCGACATGATCGGGACAACACGGTCCCGCGTGAGCTTCTTTATGAACCGCTTCCGAAAGCTTGGTTTCATCGAGTACAACGGGCGCACCCACGTTCACAAGTCGCTCCTGAATGTCGTCCTGCATGACGGCCCCGCCGGTCAGAACGCAGTCAGTGCATCTTTAATTGACAAGAAGAGGGACAAAACCAAGCCTCCCAAGAAGTTGTTGATGCCGTCGTCCGCACCTGTATAAGTTGTCAAGCCTCACGTTTGCGATAAGCCTCCTCGCTGGCCTTAATCGTTGCAGCACGTTGCGATCGCCTGCATAATCAAAGGCAAATGATCAAGCACAGCGAATTGTTGTGGCCGCAAGCCGGCAATCAGCTCAACGCGCGCATCGGCTGCGTCGTCGCCGGCATGCAATGAGACCGTCGACAGCGTGCCTTTAATCCGAACGCAAAATGCCTGAGTCGAAACCGCGAAGAAATCGCCTTTAAGAATCGCCGTATCAGGTATATCGCACCACGCTTCGCGAATGTCGAACGGACGATTGTAACTGCGTCTTCCGACAGGCGTTACCTCAGCTGCGGTGAGGATGTCCTTGGAGATCCCCGTCTCTTCCATCAGCTCCCGTAAAGCGGTGGTGACTGCTTGCTCGATGCCGAAGCCGCCGTCGCCGTTGGGAATGGGTCGAGAAATCCGCCCGGCAAGGCTCTGAGGCCGGCTCCCGGATTATTGCGCCGAGTGATTAGAACGACATGCCCGGCGCAATCGAGCAATACCGGGTCCGCAGCATGACGCAGATAGACTGAGACACGCTTGCCGTCCGGTAAGTTGATGGTGCCCAATGGATCCGCAGCCTGGCCAGGCTGGTCGGCCTCGAAGTTTCCGGCCTCGATGCGACGAACGATCTCCTGTTGCAGGGCGGGGTCGACCAGCATGTGATCTCTTATGAAGGTGGTCATCATCGACACTCATTTGATCACGTTGTCAACATCTAGAAACAATCTCGCCCACTTCGCAAGCGATTCCCACGGGCAACAGGACTTACGGGAATGCCCCAACGATTTCGACAAGGCCTTGGGTGGTGAGCAGTACGGTACAGTTCGCTGGCCTGTGGGGTGCCATGCTTGTCTGGCAATAACTCCGACGAGCCAAAAGCAGCGCTCAATCAAAGGAGGAGACAAGATGGCAGATCCCAACCCCTCTCCGAAACACGAAAAGCATGAGGCCTCGGCGGATATCCCGGTCATAGGGATGGATGAGCTCAACGAGCTGGCGCTCAACCTCCACTGGTCGTGGAATCACGCAGCGGATGAACTATGGCAGGCCCTGGATCCGTATCAATGGGAGATGACCCAGAACCCCTGGGTCATCCTACAGACGGTTTCGAGGAAGAAGGCGGATGCTCTGTTGGCAACGCCAAAGTTTCAGGGGCTACTGTCATCCTTGATGGAGCACAAACACCGCTTCTTCTCGGCAGATGCATGGTTTCAGAAACAGCACGGCGGCGTTGTCCAGCTCTCATCAATAGCTTATTTCAGTATGGAATTCATGCTGACCGAGGCCCTTCCAATTTATTCCGGGGGACTTGGAAATGTGGCTGGTGACCAGATGAAGGCGGCCAGCGATCTTGGCGTTCCTGTAGTCGGTGTTGGTCTGCTCTGGGGGCAGGGGTACTTTCGTCAGGACTTCGATGCCGAGGGTAACCAACGCGCTCTCTATCCAGTGAACGATCCCGGGCAGTTACCTATCCAACCGCTTCGCCGAGCAGACGGTGAGTGGCTTCGGCTGCAGATTCAACTGCCAGGTGCAAACATATGGCTCCGTTGCTGGGAGGTCTGCGTCGGCAGAATAAAGCTCTACCTGCTCGATGCGAACGACTTCGCCAACTCAGCCGAGTATCGCGGAATCACAAGCGAACTCTACGGCGGCGACGCGGAGATGCGGCTGAAGCAGGAGATCGTTCTTGGCATCGGCGGCTGGCGCCTGCTACGCGAAATCGGTCTCGATCCCGAGGTCTGCCACCTGAACGAAGGCCATGCAGCATTCGCTGTACTAGAACGAGCTCGCTACTACATGGCGGACCATCGCGTTCCGTTTGATGTTGCGATGGCAGTCACCAGGGCAGGAAACATGTTCACGACACATACCGCAGTGCCCGCAGGCTTTGACCGCTTCGATCCTGCTTTAGTGGAAAGATATCTCGGGCATTACGCGAAAGACGAACTCGCAATCCCGATGAAGAACCTGCTCGCTTTTGGCCGGCAGGATGCCGACGATGGCTCCGAAGCTTTCAACATGGCGTACCTTGCGTTGCGAGGGAGCAGCCAGGTAAGCGGGGTCAGCAAGCTTCATGGGCAAGTGAGCCGTGAGATCTTCCAGCCGCTGTTTCCGCGATGGCCGCAAGAAGAGGTGCCTGTCGGGTCGGTGACGAACGGGATCCATGTGCCGACCTGGGATTCAGAAAAGGCTGACGCGCTATGGACGAAGGCCTGCGGGGCGGATCGGTGGCGGGGCAATGAACCAGATGTCGTCCAAGTACGAAAATTGACCGATCGCCAACTGTGGGAGATGCGCGGCGCTTCAAGACATCGGATGGTCGCGCAGATTCGAACTCGGTCCGCGCGACAACTCGCGGCGCGGGGCGGATCCCAGACTGATGCTGTCCTCTTCAACGAAGGTGTAATAACGGTTGGATTCGCGCGACGCTTTGCGACGTACAAGCGGCCTGATCTCCTGCTGCGCGATCCTGAACGATTGGTTCGGCTGCTCACTAGCTCGGATCGGCCTGTGCAATTGGTGGTCGCGGGCAAGGCTCATCCGGAGGACCTGCCTGGACAGGCGCTCATTAAGCGATGGAACGATTTCATCGGTCGACCAGATGTACGTGGGCGTGTCGTGTTCCTCAGCGATTACGATATGCAAATGGCACAGGAGCTGGTGCGGGGGATGGATCTCTGGATCAACACTCCGCGGCGTCCTTGGGAAGCCTGCGGCACGAGTGGGATGAAGGTTCTGGCCAATGGCGGGCTCAACGTCTCCGAACTGGATGGGTGGTGGGCTGAGGCTTACACGCCTGAGGTTGGCTGGGCAATGGGCGATGGACAGGAGCACGGTGCTGACCCCGGGTGGGACAACGCGGAGGCCGAAACTCTCTACACGCTACTCGAGCAGCAGATTATCCCGGAGTTTTACAACCGCGACCAGGATGGGATGCCATCTAGATGGCTTGAAAAGGTTCGGGAGAGTATGGCTCGACTCACCCCGCAGTTCTCCGCCAGTCGTGCCATTCGCGAATATACGAACGATCACTATCTGCCAGCTGCCGCAGGCTACGCGGAACGCGCAGCGAACGATGGCAAAGCGGGCATGAGAGTGCTGCAGTGGCACAACAGCATCGCGAGTCAGTGGAATACGCTTCACTTTGGAGACGTTTCCTTTGAGACAAAGAATGGACAACACCGTTTCAAAGTGCAGGTCTTTGCTGGTGGACTTCATGCAGACGAATTCAAAGTGGAACTCTACGCCAGCCCAACTGAAAGTAGTGACGCTTCCGAAATCGTGAAGGTATGCTCGTCATCTATCGATGCGTCCGGTGCGCTGTTTTATTCAGCGTGCTGTCCGGCGAAGCGCCCCGCCAACGACTACACTGCGCGAATCGTTCCCGCTCATCCCAGCGCGTCTATTCCACTGGAAGCTGCGCAGATTCTCTGGCAGCGATGACCGTTGTCGAATGACGATCCAGCGAGCCCCATGGGTTCGCCTGTTGAGCAGCCGCTGCACGAACAATGGCGAGGAACTCATCGGCTTTCAGACTTGCGCCACCAATCAAAGCGCCGTCCACCCCCGGCCGGCTGAGGAACGCTGCGGCATTCTCCGGCACAACGCTCCCGCCATACTGGATGACTAAGGTAGCCGCCGCCTTACTGCCGAAAATCTGTCCGAATCGCATCCGAAGTACTGCATGTGCTTCCTCGGCCTGTTGTGGAGTGGCGTGGTGGTCAGCATTGCCAATTGCCCACACCGGCTCGTAGGCGACGCTCACGCGATTCAACGCGTCCCCAGTCACATTGGCGAGCCCCAGGCTCAGCTGCCGATCGATCACCGCGTCAGTCTGCTGAGCTGTCCGTTCAGCCAGCGTTTCGCCGACGCAGAGAATCAAGTCGAGGCCGCAAGCCAGGGCTAACCTCACTTTCTTATTGATGAAAGTATCTGTCTCGCCTAGGATTTGCCGACGTTCGCTGTGTCCCAGGAGAACGAACTTGCAGCCGAGGTCAAGCAGCATCGTCGGGCTTACCTCGCCTGTGAATGCGCCTTCCTTTTCGGGGTACATATTCTGGCCACCCAACGAGATCGGACTGTCCTTCGTGATCTTCCCGACCAGAGTTAGATAGGGAAATGGAGGGCAGAGGATCACCTCTACTCCGCCGTCATCAGCCATCCCTTCAACAACGCATGTGGCCAATTGCTCGGCTTCGGCAGAGGTTCCATGCATTTTCCAATTAGCCACGATGGACTTGCGACGAACGGTGTCAGTCAAGTGGCACCCCGGCCAGGACCAGAGGTCGGGGGCATCTGCTGTCGTCCGTCTCAAACGCAGCATCGTACAGGCCCAGACGCGCGGCCCGATCGCACGTTGCGCGGTGGTAGAGGGCTTGTTGCGCCTGCGCCGTGTTCGCATCCGAGCCATGCCAAATCTCCAGAGCCGGCTCCTGGATGGCGCGTCCGTAGGAAAATCCCAGAGCCCAGGGTAAGCGACACTTGAACCGGACGTTCATGGCATTCAGGCGCGCTGACGCGAGGATGCCGCTTTGTCCCCCGGATAAGAACGCAATTCCGGGAAGAGCAGCGGGCACGGCGCGCAGCAGGCAATGCACTGTAGCGTCGGCTACCTCGTCCACTGATTCCTGTGTGAAGGATGCCGATCCGGGCAGCACCATATTTGGCTTCAGGATCATCCCTTCCAACATCACTCTTTGCGCGTCGAGCTCGCGGAAGACAGCGCGGAGCACTTTTTCGGTCACCTCGCTGCAAGTCGTCAGGCTATGGTTTCCCTCCAACAGCACCTCTGGCTCGACAACTGGCACCAACCCGGCCTCCTGACAAAGCGCCGCATAGCGAGCGAGAGCCTGCGCGTTGGCCTCAATACATCCCGGAGTCGGCAGGCCATACCCGATGGAGATCACCGCTCTCCACTTCGCAAATTGGGCACCCATCTCCACATATTCCGCAAGGCGCTCGCGCAACCCATCCAGACCTTCGGTGACTTTCTCGCCGGGGTAGGCAGCTAAAGCCTTTGCCCCTGTATCCACCTTGATACCAGGGATGATGCCCAGGTCTGCAAGCGCCCTGGCAAATGGAGTGCCATCATTCGTGCGTTGACGAATCGTCTCGTCGTAGAGGATTGCTCCGCTTATCGATTCGTTCAGACCAGGCGTACTCACTATTAAATCGCGGTATTGACGCCGAGTCTCCTCAGTTTGTGGAATTCCCCATTTGGCGAATCGCATGTTGCAGGTTCCAATGCTTTCATCGATCGCCAGCAGTCCCTTGCCGTCGGCGAAGATCGTTGTGGCGGTTCGCTGAAGAGCTTGCATGTTCATCGAGCAACACTCCATTTCCAATTCACGATCTCCGGCATGTCGCGTCCCTGAGCATGGATGAAGTGTTTGTGTTCGATCAGCTTGTCCTGCATCTGTTGCTTTAGATAGGCACCTTTGGAGCCCAGATTCGGGAGACGATCCACGACATCTTGTACGAGATGGAAGCGGTCCAGATCGTTCTGTACTCGCATATCGAAGGGAGTTGTTACGGTGCCCTTTCCCTTGTAACCCCGAACATGCAGGTTGTGGTTGGTCCGGCGATAGGTGAGCTGATGGATCAGCCCGGCATATCCATGAAAGCCGAACACGATGAGCTTGTCCTTTGTAAAGAAAGAATCGTAATCCTCTTCGGTCAGGCCATGCGGATGTTCCGTATTGGGCTGGAGCTTCATCAGATCGACGATATTGACCACGCGAATCTTCACTTCGGGCAGGTGTTCCCTAAGGATGGATACGGCGGCGAGGATCTCCAATGTGGGCGTATCTCCGCAACAGGCCATCACCACGTCCGGCTCGCTATCCTGGTCGTTGCCGGCCCATTGCCAGATGCCAATGCCTTCCGTGCAATGCACGACCGCCTCATCCATCGTCAACCACTGCGGGAGCGCGTGCTTGCCCGCAACCACCACATTGACGTAGTTTCGGCTTCTCAGGCAATGGTCAAAAACGGACAAGAGGCAGTTGGCGTCAGGGGGAAGATAGCAGCGCACGAAATCAGCAGTCTTGCTGATGACATGGTCCAGAAAGCCGGGGTCCTGGTGCGTGAATCCATTGTGGTCCTGCTGCCAGACATGGGAGGCAAGCAGATAATTCAGCGAAGAGATGTCGCGACGCCACGGCAATTCTGCGCATACCTTCAGCCATTTTTCGTGCTGAGTGAACATCGAATCGATAATGCGGATAAAGGCTTCGTAGCTGTTGAAGAGTCCATGCCTGCCGGTGAGGAGATAGCCTTCCAGCCATCCTTCGCATTGGTTCTCGCTCAGCATAGAGTCGAGCACACGGCCTTCCGTCGCAAGGAGTTCGTCGTTGCTGAACTCTCGCGCATCCCATTGACGATTGGTGACCTCGAAGACTGCTTGCAGCAGATTCGAGATTGTCTCATCGGGACCGAAGACGCGGAAATTACGTTTTTCCTGGTTGAGCTTCGCCACATCGCGCAGGAACGAACCAAGGATCAACGTGTCCTCGATCTGCACCTCACCGGGCGCAGTCACAGTCACGGCGTGGTCGTGAAAGTCCGGCATGAGCAGATCATGAAGAAGTAGTCCGCCATTGGCATGTGGGTTCGATCCCATCCGGCGGAGGCCTTTCGGTGCCAGCTCAGCCAGCTCAGGCATGAGCCGCCCACTCTCGTCGAAGAGTTCTTTGGGCTTATAGCTCCTCATCCAGTTCTCCAAAAGTCTGACGTGGTCCGGATGCTGTGGATCAACGACAAGCGGTACCTGGTGCGCTCGGAACGTTCCTTCAATCTGTAGACCGTCAACAAACTTAGGCCCGGTCCAACCTTTGGGTGATTTCAGGACGATCACCGGCCAACGCGGTCGAGTCGTATCGTTGTTTTCGCGTGCATTCGTCTGGAACTGCTTGATGTCTTCGATAGCCTTGTCGAGTGTCGCGGCCATCAGCTCATGCATCTTTTCTGGGACATCCCCTTCGACAAAATAAGGTGTCCAACCGCAGCCCATCAGGAACTGCTCCAACTCTTCATGTTCGATTCGGGCTAGAACAGTTGGATTGCTGATCTTGTAGCCATTGAGGTGGAGGATCGGTAGTACCGCGCCGTCCGTCTTTGGATCGAGAAACTTGTTGGACTGCCAGGAAGTCGCCAGCGAAGCCGTCTCAGCTTCGCCATCGCCAATGACACAGGAAACTATCAGGTCCGGATTGTCGAAGGCCGCGCCGAAGGCATGGCTCAGTGAGTATCCCAGTTCACCGCCTTCATGAATCGAACCGGGGGTAGTTGGTGCGACATGGCTGGAGATGCCGCCGGGAAACGAGAACTGCTTGAAGAGCTTCTTCAGACCGGCTTCGTCCTGCGTGACGTTCGGGTAGACCTCGCTCCAGGTTCCTTCAAGGTAGACGTTCCCGACGATTGCGGGACCGCCGTGACCGGGACCTGCGATGTAGAACATGTTCAAGTCATACTTCTTGATCGCGCGATTCAGATGCACATAGATGAAGTTCTGACCGGGCGTGGTGCCCCAATGGGACACCACGATCGGCTTCACATGATCCAACGTAAGCGGCTCTTTCAGCAACGGATTGTCGTAGAGGTAGATCTGGCCGACCGCCACATAATTAGCAGCGCGCCAATAGGCGTTCATCTTGGAGAGCAGTTCGGGAGAGAGAGTATGCGTGGCCTTCAGGGTCTCTTCGTTGCTCAACGCCTCTGGTGTCTCGTGCAATAGGTCTGGAATGACGGTAGCGGTCGACATGGTGTAGTTCTCCTTGTGTTGCATCGTGCCCTAATCTGTATCGAGTCCGAAGGAAGCTAGTTTGGCGCAAGTGGAGTTGTAGTTGACGTGAAGCATGCCTCGAATCCCAAGGTCTTCGGCGATTTGTACAAACATGGGCGTGTTGTCGAGGAAGACGGCCTGAGTTGCTGGCGTTTGCGCCAGGTCAAGTGCGAGCTTAAAGATACGAACGTCGGGCTTGCGCATGTGAACGAAGCAGGAAGAAATGAATGTGTCCACAAACTGATCGAGCTTGAACGTGCGGATGCGGTAAGCATTCACTTCCCAAGACTCATTGCTGACGACAACAATCTTCAGGCCATGTCTGGCCTTGAGATCGGTGATGAGTTCAATCATCCTGGGGTACGGCCTCGATTGGGCAAACATGAAGTCGCGAAACTGGTTCCGCGTGAACGCTCGCTTCTCGTAAAAGACCACCCAGCCGAGGTATTCCTCAAAGGTGAGCCTGCCCTCTTCATGGGTCTCGAAGACTAGACGATGCCGTTCATCCATGTTCGCCCAATCGAGCTTGAAGTGCTTTGCCGCCCTCTTGCGGGCGAGATGATCCCACCCGTTGGTGAGCAATACTTCGCCGACATCCACAAACAGCGTTTGAATTGGGAGAGCCCTCTTCATGTGTCCCTTTGAGAACTCAATCGGTAAACAGCGCGAATAATGTTGCTCGCCAGACTTCAAGCGACCGCAGCAGAAGGAGTAGCTTCAACCGGCACGGGCACTACAGAATTGATCTCGCCCGACGGATCGCTGCTCGCTTCTCTTATCGTCTTTTCCTGTCCAAGGCCCATGGTCAGCGCGGTCAGCCCGGCGAGTCCGCCAAGCTGCATCGTCTCAACTGCCGAGCTTGGGACAATGACGATTGTGGAATTCTGCTTGAGTCCTTCATAAAGCATGTTCATCGCCCGCAGGTGCAGAGCGACTGGATTGTTTATGTACGTCTTAGCCGCCTCCCCAAACTTCTCCGCGACCTGGCGCTCTGAATCTCCTAGAATGACACGTGCCTGCCGTTCGCGCTCAGCCTGCGCCTGCATCGACATCGCGTCCTCAAGAGCCGCCGGAATCAAGACATCTTTGACCTCGACGGATTGCACATTGATGCCCCACGGTTTTGTCCGCTCGTCGATGATTTCCTGTAGTACAGCACTGATCTTGTCTCTGCCTTCGAGCATGTCGGAGAGCATTGTCTTGCCGATAACGTCTCGCAGCGCAGTCTGTGACGCCCAACCAATTGCGCTCTGGTAATCCGCAACAGCCAATGCCGCCATTTGAGGGTCCACGATCTTCCAAAACAACACCGCATCGACATCGACGGGAACAGTGTCCTTGGTCAATGTCTTTTCAGCCTTGAAGGAACTTGTGAGCACACGAGTGTCGATCCAATATGGGATGGTGTCGACCAGGGGGATGATGAAGAAGATTCCGGGGCCGTCGAGGGAACGGAACCTGCCCAGCCTCAGTACCACGGCCTTGCTCCACTGGTCGGCAACGCGGACCGCCGACGACACAAGCAGGGCGCAAAGGAATCCGAGAGCGAGCGTGGCTACCGCAATAAAATCGGAGCCTGTCCGATGCAGACCATAACCGATAAAAGCCCCCAGCCCTGCAATCAGAACGAAAAGTAATGCCGGGAAAGAGCTATTGGTCCTCATCTCAGTTGCGCCTTTCAGGAATAGGAGCAGATCGCCCAGTGGCAGTTCACCACAACATTGGCTCTCTTCTAGTAATACCCACGGTCAATATCCAGTCTTCCAGATTCGCCAGGGAAATGATGAGCAATCGGATACGGTGACTTTGGTAGTTGGAATGGATTCAAAGTGGGGCTAGTCGGAATCGTCCCGCATCGGTCTAAAGGACGCCTGGTCTCAAGCTTTGGCGCGAACTTTAGGTTTTCGTAGAGCCTCGAACCCGGCGATCACATCGAACAATTCTTCGTCGATGGATGCCTGACGAACGCGATGTAGCGTCCGGGTGAGGTCATCCAACATGCCTTCGATATTCTTCTCTGCACGCTGCATCGCGGCAAGGCGACTGCTGTTTTCGCTTGCAAGGGATTCGGCACACGCCTGAAAGAGCAGAACGAAAAGATAGCCACGAAGAAAGGCTTGAAGGGCCGGAGCTACTCCGTCGATTACCTCAGGCAAACTTCTGGTAGGCCAGGGTTGTTCCAAAAGCTTTTTGCGCCAGACATCGTCGAGCGGCAGGAGGCGCTTGCAGACAGGCTCATAAAGGTCGCCCGATTTAGGGTGGTTGTGGAAGACGTACACCTCCACGACCTTGCCCGCGTCCACCGCAGCGCCGATGTCGACAAGAAGTTGACCGACAAGCGAATTGATCGCGTTGACGGAGTTGGGGACTGCCAGGTTTTCGTTTGCGCTGACACCGGTATCGGTCAGCAGCGCACGAGCGCGATCTCCCACGGGCCACAGCAGCTTTACCTCTCCAGGCGTGGACGCCAGCGCCTTGGTGGCGAAGTCTACGACGACCTCGTTGAAGTCGCCGACCAGACCTTGATCCGAGCCGAAGATGACAGCCCCAATCAGGGGCTTTACGTTTGCCTTGCTGGCGGGGACAGAGTTTGGCCCAGCGGCACGGAAGCAAGCAGATAGCGCTAGCTCCAGTGTCCGATAGTAGTCGTCAAGCGACGCGACCGCTCTTTCGTACTGGGAGATGCTCGATGCCGCAAGCGCTTTCATGGAGCGAACGACACCTTGGAGGTCGCTCGCACCCGAGATCTTCTGCGCCAAGCTCTGGGCTGTGTCGCTCATGACGCAGGCTTCGCTGGGGTGGTCTTCGCGGGAGCCGCCGCCGGTGCCAGGTCTTTAGGGGGAGGAGCGGGTTGGAAAACTTTGAGGGCGTCAGTCGCCAGATTCGACAGCGCTTTGTGATCGTCATCACTTAGCTTGTCCACAGAGGTAAGGCGCCCAGCCATCTCCTTGTCCATCTTCGCGGTGGCTTGCGCCAGCGCGGCTTCGGCATCCTTGATCTTTTCAAGTGGTACTGCATCGAACAGTCCGGCGGAGAGCGCGAGGAGTACCACAATTTGATTAATCATCGAGACGGGATGCGATTGCGCCTGCTTCAAACATGCGCGGATTCGTTCGCCGTGATCGAGTGTCTTGCGGGTGGATTTATCGAGACGCGTGCCGAACTTTGCAAAGGTTTCGAGCTCTTCGAATTGCGAATAGGCGAGCTTCAGGCCTTTTGTCACGGCGCGGTACGCCGGGCGCTGCGCCTCTCCGCCAACCCGAGAGACGCTCTTCCCTACATCGACTGCGGGCAGAACTCCCAATTGGAAGAGAGTTGGGGAGAGGTATACCTGGCCGTCGGTGATGGAAATGAGGTTCGTTGGGATATAGGCGGAGATGTCCTCAGCTTCAGTTTCGATGACGGGAAGGGCCGTGAGCGAGCCGCCGCCGCGTTCCTTGGTCAGGTGAGTCGAACGCTCAAGCATCCGCGAATGGATGTAGAAGATGTCGCCGGGAAAAGCCTCGCGTCCGGGTGGCCGGCGAAGCAGCAGCGACAGTTCGCGGTAGGCCCGTGCGTGCTGGGTCAGATCGTCGTAGACGATGAGCACATCGCGTCCCTTTTCCATGAAGTATTCAGCGATGCTTGTCGCCGCATAGGGTGTCACATAGACCAGCCCCGGTGCAGCTTCGCCTTCAACAGCTATGACAACGGTGTAATCCATGGCCCCTTTTTCTTGTAGGTTTGCCACCACTTTGGCAACGGCGGACGCGCGCTGGCCAATGGAGCAATAGACGCAAACGACGTTCTGTCCCTTCTGGTTCAGGATGGCGTCGATCGCAATGGCCGTCTTCCCGGTCTGACGATCACCCAGGATAAGTTCCCGCTGGCCGCGACCAATGGGCACGAGAGCATCCACCACTTTCAACCCGGTTTGCAAAGGCACGTCCACTGCGGCTCGATCAAGGATCGCAGGTGCGGGACGTTCCACCGGCAGCCGCGCTTCCGTGACCACCGGACCTTTACTATCGAGAGGCCTGCCCAGCGGGTCGATGACTCGACCTAACAGGCCATCTCCGACGCCAACATCCATCACACGGTGGGTGCGTTCCACTTCATCGCCTGCATGCAGATGCTGATAGTCTCCGAGCAACACCACTCCGATCTCGTCCGCATCAAGATTGAAGGCCATCCCGAGCAGTCCACCGGGAAAACGAATCAGCTCTTCGTAGCCGAGGCCCGGCAGCCCCGAGACGATCGCTACACCGGTTGAAACCTCAACCACGGTGCCGACTTCACGAAGAGTCATCTGCGGAGTAAAGGCAGCCGTGGCAGTGCGCAGCTCCGCGAAGGCGAGGTCCACCGCAGTTTGAATCAGGTCTGGAGCTTCGTTCACTTGGCCTCTGGCTGCGTACTGAGCAGTTCTCCAACCTTGGCATCGAGCGAGTCCAGATAGTTTGCAATCGTCCAGGAAATCTTCTGTCCGCCTGCCGTCAACTCGATCCCGCACACGCCATCCGGCGTTGTCTCGAAGCGAATACGCACGTCGGCCGAAAAGGTTTCATTGACTGCGTTCTGAATGGACGCCTTCTGGTCGTCAGGCTGTGCGAAGGTACTGCGGACGATAGCCGGGTCGTTCGAGCCCTTGATAGCGTCTCCCATAGTCGCCTTTGTGGGGCCGTCCATCTCGCGCAGACGGCGCGTAAATACCTCCGCAATTCGCGACTCCAGGCTGACCGTGGACAGGTCGTTCAGCGTCTTTCTCGCTATCCCGAAAACCTCATCGGCCGCTGTGCGTGTGATCTCTTTGCTCAGGCGTGCGTTATCGTTCTTCAATGCTTCGGCACGCTGAGTCCGGGCTGTGTCTGCTTCCTTATTCGCGTTGTCCACAAGCCGGTCATGCTCCGCCTTCGCGTCATCCGTGGCTTTGGTAAAAAGAGCATTGCGCTGTTCGTCGAACGCTTTATTTTTTGCGTCAAACTCGTCGTGTTCCTTCTGCGCATCGGCCTGCTTCTTGGTTGCGTCTGTGAGCTGGTCTGTGATGCGCTTTTCTCTCGCATCGATGGCGGCAAGGATGGGCTTATAAAGGAAGTGCTGCAAGAGCCAGACGAGGATCAGGAAGTTGAGTGCCTGGGCGCCGACGGTAAACCAGTCAATGAGCATGGCTATTTTCCTCCGGCGTGGGCAATCACTTCTTTCCAGAATGGGTTCGCAAAGATCAGGATCATGGATACGACAAAACAGTAGATGGCCAGGGATTCGATCATCGCCAACCCGACGAACAGTGTCCTCGTGATGGTCGAGGATGCGTCTGGTTGCTGTGCCAGCGAAGTCAACGCAGTCGCTACCGCTTTGCCTTCAGCCAATGCCGGGCCGATGGAGCCGATGCCGATCGTCATGCCGGCAGTGGCAATCGATGCCACTGCAATAACGGTAGTGCTGTCCATGATTTCTCCTTTAGATCGCTGTTACGTTTTTGCTGGTGCTGGTTCGGCCGCGGACTTGAGATTGGGCTTGGGCGTGAGAGTGGCGGCAGCGATGTATACGCCCGCCAGAATCGTAAAGATGTACGCCTGAACCATCCCAGTCAGGAGGCCAAGTGCCGTCATGAGGATGGGAAAGATAAAGGGTGTAATGGTGAGCAAAATAGCGACGATCATGACACCGCTCATCATGTTGCCAAAGAGACGCACCGCCAGCGCCAGCGTGCGAGATAGCTCTCCGATGATGTTGAATGGAAGCATGATCCAGGTTGGCTGGGTGTACGTCTTCAGGTAGCCCAAGAGACCCTGTTTCCGGACGCCAAAGATGGGAACGGCCAAGAACACGCATAGCGCCAAAGCCGCAGTCGTAGAGAGCGAACCCGTCGGTGGTTGATAGCCCGGCAGCACGATGCAAAGGCTGCAGAGCGCCACAAACAAGAAGAGCGTGCCGAGGAAGGGCAGGTAAATTGCAGGCTGATCCAGGCCGACATCTTTAATCTGCTGCTCCAGGGTTGTGACGATAATTTCGAGCCCACTCTGCCAGCGAGAGATTTTGCCTTCGGTGACAAGCTTGCGCGTAATGAGCATCGCGCCCACCGTCATCAGCAACATCATGACCCAAGTTGTGACGATTGTCTCGTTCAACACGATGAAGCCGTGCCGCCAGAAAACCATCTGATCCGACGTTAGATTCATCGCGCCACTCCATTCTGTGGCCGAGCTTCGATCATCAAGGAATTCTGATGGAGGTATCGCTTTACGAGGGTCCGGCCAACGATGAATCCGACAAGGCATAACACCAAACGAGGCCAGCTTCCTTTGCCAACGAGGTAAAAGCCAGCGAGAGCAAGTGCTGTTCTAAGCAGAAAACTGCCAGCGAAAAGAATTCCCGGCTGTCTGAAGGTCGCGGCCCTCTGGATGGTCCACCATAGGGCGGTGAAGAACATCATCCCAATGCACAAGCCGGCAAAAAGAGCGAACGCGAGGAGGATCATGACTTCTCCGTGGGTTCGCCTGAGTCATCCTGCATGAGACGGGACTGCTCCGAGACCCATCGCCATGCGTTAGCACAGCCAATGCAAAGTCCGGCTACCAGTAGTGCCAATGTCCACGAGTGACCGCCCGGATGACGGCGATCAACCCACATTCCAAGAAGGGCGCCGAGGACTGTTGGTACGGCAACAGACCAACCGATGAGGCCAGTCATGCCCAGGCCAAACCATACATCCCCTGTCCCCCGGCTTTGGGCCCTGAGTTTGCGAACTGCTTTTGCACCCACCTGCTGCTCGAACAATGCGTCTTCTGTGCCCGGGCTCTGTGGTTTATCGGCCATGTTGTAACTCCAGAAAGCGGCTTACGAAGCCGCCCTCCATCTTGTTCAGCGCGGTCTTCACCGAAGCGTCCTCGGTATCGTGTTGCATAAGCTGTTGCTTGACCGCATCATGCAGATGTCCGAGATCCGAGCCCGCAATGGCACGACGCACAGAGACGAGCACTTCCGCGCCAGCTTTCACCAGAACCCCTGCGTCCACGCCGAGGTACACCGTTCCGCGATCCGCGCAATCATAGGTGAATATCCCCGGGACAAGCGCCGCCACGCAGTCCAGCCGACGGGGTAGAAGCTCAAACGAGCCCTCATGGCTCTCCGCCACGATACGAGACACTTCGGTGGTGTCGACGAAAATTCCGGTTGGAAGCAGAAGTTTCAACGTCATGCTCCGGCCACCCCTTCTGGCTTGGAAGGCTGTGCGTTCGGCTTCTTGGCCTTGTCTTGCTTCTCGTCCGTGTCTGGCTTCCTCTCCGCGTTTGGCTTCTTGTCTGGGGCTGGCTTCACAGCCGGATTTGGCCCCGGAGTGTCAGACGGCTTGCCGTCAACCTTGGGGTTTGCGTCAGGCTTTTTCGCTGGCGGCTTCTTTGCCTGGTCGATGGAGCCGATCATGTAAAGTGCGCTCTCCGGGTAGTCCTTGAACTCGTCCTTGAGAATGCGTTCGCAGCCATCGAGTGCGTCTTTCAAGCTGACCGATTGGCCCTTGAGTCCGCTGAATTGTTCGGTGGTGAAGAAGGGTTGGGTCAGGAAGCGTTCGAGGCGCCGCGCACGGGCCACGACGCTGCGATCTTCGGGCGACAGTTGATCCAGACCAAGCATCGCTACGATATCTTTCAGCGCCTCGTACTGGGCCAGCGTCTTACGGATGTCCTGTGCAATCTGATAGTGCCGTTCTCCTGCGATGCCCGGCGTCGCCATGTTGGAATTCGACTGCAGTAGATCGATGGCGGGATAGAGACCTTCTGCCGCGCGTTTGCGAGAGAGCACAATCGAAGCGGACAGATGCGAGAACACGTGCTCGGCTGATGGATCTGTTAGATCGTCCGCGGGCACATAGACAGCCTGAATCGAAGTGATCGCGCCCGTCTTTGTATTGGCGATGCGTTCTTCAAGCGCGGAGAGCTCCGTGCTCATCGTGGACTGATAACCGAGGCGAGAGGGCATCTGTCCCAACAGCGCGGCGACCTCCATTCCAGCCTGTATGTAGCGGAAGATGTTGTCGATCAGCAGTAGAACATCGCGGTGCTCGTCATCGCGGAAGTACTCGGCCATCGTGAGGGCGGCACTTCCAACCCGCAGCCGTGTGCCGGGCGGCTCATTCATCTGCCCATAGAGCATGACCATGTCGTTGAGAACGCCCGCGTCTTTCATTCCGCGGTAGAGCTCCTCGCCTTCGCGGCAGCGCTCCCCGATGCCACAGAAGATGCTGACGCCCTTCTGGTGTCCGATCATGTTGTGAATTGCCTCGGTAAGTAATACCGTTTTGCCGACACCAGCACCCCCGAACAGTCCTGCTTTGCCGCCACGCTCCAAGGGCACAAGGACATCGATGGCCTTGATCCCCGTCTCGAAGATCTCCGCCTTGGTGGATCGTTCGGACAACGACGGCGGCGCACGATGCACCGTGCGCCATTCAACGTCGGTGGGAGTTGGCTTTTTATCGATCGGATCACCGAACACGTCGAACATGCGTGAAAGGATATTTTTGCCGACAGGCACCTTGAGCTGCGATCCGCTGTCTTCCGCTTCCATTCCCCGAGCGAGCTCTTGCGTCGCGGTTAGTGCAATGCCTCTCACACTATGCATATCGAGCTGCTCCATCACCTCGATGATGATTTGCTTCCTGGCTCCTGCATGAAGTACGGAGTAGATCGGCGGTAAGTCTCGCTCAAATCGAACGTCGACAACCGTTCCTCGAACGGCGACGATTGTTCCGCAATTTGGTGTGGTCAATAGTGCGCTTCGGTCTAGATCAGCAGGTGCCTCGGCCGGTGGTTCTTCTACAAGGGGCATTTGAATCCTCCTGACGGGGAACCGGATTTGAATCCCGAGGTTTGCATACGTTACCGCTCAAAGACACCTATCGGTCCAGTATCCATTCTTCGATGGGGCGCGATCTGAGCAAATCTGCTCAGGACGACGCGGGATCGTCAAATCGAGTTTCGTTCTGACGCGTTCAGATAAGCGTTCCCTCTTATGGCAGCCCTTGGCTTTCAGTGCTTGCTGCACATCCCCGCCTGCGATTGTTGCCGCCTTCGGCGAGGAGTTAAGCAAGAGCAAAGCCACATTCGCACCCGTTGCTTGCAACTGGCGAAATTGAAGTGAGACATACTCAACTCACAAGACAATGACGGCGGAACCTTCTTCGGTCTCGTTCTTGACTGCAACAAGGGCCTTGTTCGCATCTTCGAGACTGAAGGTGGTAGCACGAGGCTCGATCTTCAAGTCATGGGCGATCTTGAGGAAGTCTCGCGCGTCTGCCCGGGTCATATTGGCAACGCTGCGTATCTGCCGTTCGCCCCACAGCAGCTTGTCGTAATCGAACGTTGGCATTTGATCCAGATGAATGGCGTTGATCGCGACGACACCACCCTTTCGCAGAGAGGACAGTGCATCGATGACTACCTTCCCACTTGGCGCAAATGTGATGGCTCGATCCAATGCGACAGGCGGACGGTCGGTCTCCTTGCCAATCCATTTCGCACCGAGCTTCGCAGCGGAATCTCGATGGGACTGGCCGCGCGTGACGACATAGACATCGCAGTTCCAGGACTTCAGAACGGGAATCGCAAGCGTCGCCGAGCTACCGAATCCGAACAGGCCAACGCGATCCCCCGGCTGCACACCGGCGACACGAAGGCTGCGGAAGCCAATAATTCCTGCGCATAGTAGAGGCGCTGCGTGTGTCTCATTAAGCCCTGCAGGCAGTGGAATGACGAAGTCCGAACGCACCAGCACGAATTCCGCAAAGCCACCGTCCACCGAATAGCCAGTGAACGTAGGGTGATCGCAGAGATTCTCCATGTCGTGCTTGCAGTACCAGCAGTCACCATCCACGCCGCCCATCCATGAGACGCCAACCTGAGTTCCGACCGGTAGTTCCGAGGTGGCGCCCTCGACAACCTCGCCGACTATCTGATGACCAGGAATCAGACTGGGTTTTAGCGGGGGTAGATCGCCTTCAACGATATGTAGATCCGTGCGGCAGACGCCACAGGCGATGACGCGTAAAAGAACATATCCGCCTTTCACCGCTGGGCGCGGAACATCTTCGATGCGAAGGTGGTTACCGGGCAGCTTTCCTGTCCCATCGAATATTGCGGCTTTCATCTTTCCAGCATCGCATTGGTCGAGGCGCAGGGATGTATAGCCTTGCTCACCTGTGACCTTCGCTGACAAGGTAGATCCGAAAATACCCAGGCGGTTTGTTGACTCTGTCGGAATCAAGCCTATGAATCCGCAGCGTGGTCAGGCTGGTGATCGTCGCAATTCCGGCCTTCGATGCGACGGTCTTATACAAAACGACAGCCTGAGCATAAGAGACCAGCTTTTGTCGGGTTGTGAGTCGAAGATCATCTGGCTCCCAATTGGAGCGAGGAGATGTCATGCTGCTAACGCCGCTCGCAACGACTGCTCAACTACCCGAAGCATTACTGGCTAGTATCCCCCCTGCGAAGCTAGGTCTTGTGCTGATCGAGCCGATCGGCGCTTGTTTCCCAGATCATCGTTTTCTCGTAGCAAACCAGAGCTACCAGGTCACGTCCGTGCGAGATACTCGTGAGCTTGCTTTGCTGGGAGCGGCGGAGCCTTTCGCAATAGCTCTGATAAGCGACACCCTGGGACGTGTCGGCTTCATTGACGCTGCTCGCTCGGTGCGCAAACAATGGCCCACCGCGCGCATTCTCGTTCTCGGCCGCGCTGCCGTTGTTCTCGATGATCATCTTTACGATGACGCGCTCGCGCATTCCTGCGGCGAGCAAGAGCTATACGACACCCTCAACAGAATGTCCCGCCAACGGGTCCAGGGGCGCCTTTTCATCGTCACAACACCCGCTTCAGAGCATGATTCCTTACTCCGACGGCAAGTAAGCTCTGCCGACAATTCGCGTATGCCGAATGTTCCCGAGAGGATGACCCAGACACGTTCTGGACCTGGGCCGGCGGCAATCGCTTTACTTTGACGCTCGCTGTCCTAGCCGGAACGCTCCCGAGCGTAATGGTGAGTATCGTGAAAAAGGGCGGGGTGAGGCTCATTTACGCTGCTGAGAGCTGCTTTGCCTTTCTGGTTCTCACCGCTGGCGTGTGTTTCGCGTCGAGTTGCACTGGCCGGGACGCCTTCTGGTCGGGAAGCCGATCATGAAGGACCACGTTCAGCAAAGACTTGTGAACATGGATACGACCGTTATAGGTGATGTACCCGAGCTTGCGAAAGTTATTCATGAACTTGCTGACACGTGATCGCGTGGTTCCGATCATCTCAGCAAGTTCCTCTTGGGTGACTGGAGGAATCATCGTCTCGGGCTGGCCGGGCTGGCCGAATTCCGCCATGATGAGCAGTGTCCGGGCAAGACGCTTTTCACTGTTGTTGAACAGTTGGTCGATGAGATCTTCTCTGGTTTTGACTCCGCGAAGCAGGACGAACTTCAGGAAGATATCGGAGAATTCCTGTTGCTCATGGAGCACCAAAACCATCTCTTTACGGCTTAGTTTTATAGCATTGCACGGTCCCATGGCGGTGGCTGTTGCATCATGGACGCCCGCACCACCCGAGAGAGATTCCTCTCCGATAAAGTCTCCCGGCAACAGGATTGTGACCGTTGCTTCTTTGCCCCTTAAAGAGACAACGGTGAGTTTGACCCGTCCTGAATCGAGGAAGAAGATGGCATCGGCGAGGCCGCCTTGGGAGAAAAAGACGTGCCCCGTTTTTACCTTTGTCATTCGATGGGATATACCCGACGCCAGCAGGAATCGTGCCGGGTCAAAGAGAGTCCTATTCGTGCCTGGCATTGGTTTTCTCCACGCCACTGCGCCTTCGGTGCTTTAGCGATATGGGCCCAGCTACATACCGTTTCACGGTACCCCACCCGACATAGGCCTATCTGTATCATATTGCTCACCTTCCCGGCTGGGGCAGATTGCGCACCGATACGCGGGGCTCGGTCGCCTTTGCGCACTGACCTAAAGCATGTCACGCGTGGCTCGAAATTGGGTCTTTTTATCTCATCGTAGATCCGACGGCCGTTCCGTGCATAAGCGACCGTCGTAACGCATTCAACAGTTGACGACAGACGTCGCGCTGAGTCCAATTGCTCAGTACGAAGGCGGTGGAACTGGGAGACTTGAGCTGGAACGTGATTCCATTCGTTCAGAAGAGAGTGTCCCTTGAAAACGAACGCCGAACTTCAACAAGACGTGATCGCGGAGTTATCTTACGAGCCCAGTATTGATGCCACAAACATCGGCGTCGCTGCTAAAGACGGAGTCATTACTTTGTCGGGTACGGTGTCTGGCTACCGGGACAAGGAGGGCGCAGAACACGCAGCAGAACGTGTCTGCGGGGTGAAGGCGGTCGCGGACGAGACGACCGTAGATTTGCCTGTCTTTCACAAGCGCAACGATCAAGAAATCGCACTCGCGGCGGTCAACGCACTGAGCTGGCAGGTAACTGTACCCGAGGGCGCTATCAAGGTACGCGTAGAGGATGGATGGCTAACTCTCGACGGGGAGGTTGAGCAACAATTTCAACGCACCGCCGCCAATGATGCGGTCCGTCAGCTCCTGGGAGTGCTTGGTGTGAATAATCTGATCGTTCTAAAGCCTGCGGTTAACGCTTCTGACTTGAAGACGAAGATCGAAGAGGCCTTTGTGCGCGCGGCGGAGGTGGATGCTGCCACCATCGGACTGACTGTGATCGGAAACCGGGTGGAATTGACCGGGAAGGTAAGATCGTGGGCAGAACGCAATGAAGCTGAACGTGCGGCCTGGTCTGCCCCCGGCGTGTGGCAAGTCGAAAATCATCTTCAGATCGCAGTTCAGTAACCCTTCCCAAGTCTTCGAGGTGAACACATATGACGACCATCATGACTGATCTGGTCTCCAGTCAACGTTCGCACGCATTATGCGGTATATCGCTTACTCAACTAGAGGCAACGCTAGTCGCTGCGAATCTTTTACTAGCAGCTTGGCAGACGACTACCCGATCCGATTTCAAGCGTGGACCCGTGAGGCCGCGTTCGAAGGAATCCCGTAAGCCTGTAGAAGGGACTTTGTGAAGTAGGTAATCGGTACCACACTCTTTAGCCTTGCGTGGGCAAGCCTGAATTAGTGCAGAATCACAACGAAATTTACGATCTTCGGTTGATTGCTGTCGAACTGACTCAGTTTTCGCACCTTGGATCTGGTTCCTCGGAAGTTGACCCACAAGCGATAGTCGGTATCACCGTCCAGACGCTTGAAGCTGTCTTTGCCGTTACGATTTGTGATGTACGAGACTACCCCCATCGTTACGCTGCTCTCCGCTTGAACCACCGCGCCGCTGAGTGGTTCGTACCGACGGTCTGTTATGGTCCCGGACAGACTCCTCGTTTCCATTTGTCCGATTGCCGGCGGGACCAGAGAATCAGTGAAGTCAGAAGGCCCAAAGCGGGCAGACAACGCCTCGCCATTTGTCGATTCATCATTACAGCTCGTTACACTTGATTGCTAACGCCAAATCGCAGATCGCCCCATCATCCTGTAGGCCACCTCGCTCAGATTCCCACGTACTCGGGGGTGTAGTCCTGAAACAATCCATGTCCCGGGTGGATCAACCGGAATGGCATATCTTCATCATGCTTAAGCATTTTTACCCAATGCCATGCTTGCGAAAGCTCTGAGGACTTGAAATAGATTGTTTGAGCTTGGAGGGCCGCAGTCGCAACAAGCAGCATGCTAGCTATCTCTTCCCAATCACTGGCTCCAACTATCGCAAGCCGGGCAATCTGAGCGGTGTACCGTTCCAGAAATCGCATCTCAATCCAACGCGCTTTCCAGTCCGCGCCCTCCATCTTGCTTAAATCGGCGAGCACGCCAATCGGCTTCTTGTAGTCGCCGATCATGTAGTCCAACTTCGCCGTGAGATCGGTCGTATCAGCAGCCGTCAGTACACCGTGAACGGCAAATCCGAATGCCGGACCTCTCGTCTGCTGCAAATGTTCAATCATCGTGGATCTCCGATTGGTACCGTTTGACTCTGTTAATAAGCAGGATTAGTAGGGAGCTATTAGCCGCAGTATCGAAGTTCAAAACCCCGGCGAGCTAGAATTGAGTAATCAAGAACTTCCAGCCCACTCGGTGTTGAGCGCTATGCAAATACTGTCTCTCCATGCACAGTGTAAGAACTGTGCTGAGTGCCTTCAATGATCGCCTTCGCGTGATCTACCTGCTCGGGCGAGCCATGAACGATCAGGAGGAACTTGTCTGTTCTCAGGGCGGTGTCGTATTGCAGCACACTGTCCTTAGGGATGCCGATACTCACAAGGGCCGCACCGATCGCACTGATGCCGCCAACGACGGCTGCGCCTTCAAGACCGGCGATGATCCAAGCGACGAGTGGGCCGGCCACGAGTATGGGTCCAATGCCCGGGATAGCGAACATCGCTGATCCGAAGAGTAAACCCCAGAAGCCTCCCCAAAATGCACCGAGCTTGCCCCAGTACTTCATACGATCGCCCGCGTTGTAATAGCCGACGACGTGTTCATCGGTATGCGTGTCTTTTGCTGCGATCGACAAGCTCTTCATGTCGACACCAGCTTCCTGGAGTTCCTTGATTGCAGCTTCGGCCTGCCCGTGTGTGCTGTACACGGCAACTATCGAGTTCATTGTCGACATATCTTCTCCCATTTGTACAAAGCGATAACCGCAATCAAGAGTTCGTTTTCACGGCCTCACGTTCAAGTGTCCTCCTCATGCCGGCGGCATGTAGAGCTTTAGGGCTCACTCGAAGGGATCCTCGATTCAGAGCGATTGCACATAATGGGCGCGCCAACGGTTGTGTGTCCAAAGGCTCAGACAAGCCGATCACGATGGAACAGACTGGGATTGAGGTAATCCAGTGCTACAGATTCTGAACGTACTTGTGGCTACTTTTGGGGGAGTTTTCTTACTCTCGATCTTCAGGCGGACGGACACAAGGGCCCTGATTCCACATCAGATTAGTGAGGTCCAGTCGGAGGAGCATCGCCACAGATCTCGGACTTTAGAGGACGTTCGGATGCTACGGTCCAGCAATACCGCGACTGGCGGTTCCGTTGCCTGAACGAACATTCCGTTACCGCGTGCTCATCGTTGACGATGAAGTGAATCTCCGTCTCTTAGGCAAGAGCATCCTAGAGTCGCAAGGCTACGAAGTGCATTGCGCAGAAGACGGCTTCGAAGCCTTAGCTGCACTTAAGATGGCGCTCCCGGACATGATCATTTCCGATCTGCAGATGCCGAACATGAATGGTTTCGAGTTCCTCTCCGTGGTTCGGCAGAGGTTTCCGGCCGTGCCGGTCATCGTTATCTCAGGGGAGTTTTCGGGAGTGTCAGTGCCCGAAAGCGTATTGGCGGACGCCTTTTTCGCGAAGGGCAGCTATAAACCTGCGGCACTCTTCGAGAAGATTAGCGAATTGCTGACCTGCCTTCCGAACCGACCCCGAACAAGTAATCCGAAACAAGCCGCCGTATGGGCCAAAAACGATAAAAACATGGTTGCCGTCACATGCTCCGCGTGTCTACCCACGTTCCCGGTGGCACATGCCAGAAAAGGCATAAATTAAGCTGCGTGCGACTTCTGTGCAGGTCGGGTACAGTTTCAGATATTATCCGCATCGAAAATCTCCTGGCACTCAGAGTTGCGGCTAGGTGTGCACGCATTCATCCCGGTGGCCTTCGCATGGCAACACCGCATGGCTCATCGGCGCAAATATAGGGCGTCGGCTATTCATTCCTGCTTATGAGAGATCGAAACGTTCGTGGTTTCCTCATTGCAATATCGGGCACCGATAATCTGACGAACTCCAACCGCACTAGACAATTGCGTCCCTTCTGTGAAGCGTACGCAGACCTCACGCCCTAATTCTTCGTCTTGTTGAACGAAACGTTCGAAGACATGTTTGCCTGGCGACTTCTGGAAAGTTAATTCTGTCTTCTGACACCGTGTTGGGCCCCCCGGCATAGTCAAACAATAGAGCCCGTTATAGGGAATCGAGTCAAACGTTGACGACACTCAGGTGTGGCAGGAATATCCAAGGCGGACGCCAGGTGCCCCGAGAAGGAGAAGCGCCAAGCTGCGGGGTTGCTACGAAGCGGTATTCTCGAACCTCATCTCCGCTCGTGTCGGAAGCGGGTTGACCCAACGCGAAGTACCGCTGTTCGAAACCGATCGCCCATTCCAATCAAATAAAGCCTCAGTAACCGGTCTTCAAACTCGGAACGTCCAAAGCAATGCGGGCAAAAGGAGGTGGCAATGTTCGAAACCGACGAGGGATCATCGAACCCTGTAAGCGTTCATCGGTGCTCAAAGTGTAACCGCGCGATCCTGCCGGAACAGTTCACCGCGCGGGACACTGTAAGAGGCATCTACGAATGTCCCTACTGCCACTCATCAGATCGCTTAACCTTCAGATCGTTCCCAGATCTGAAGTCGCCCGATCTTGATGTGGTCCGAGCGACCGGCTTACGCTCCAGAGGTAGATTGAGTTGCACACCACTAGAACCCTCCAGCTTTCGCTTGAGTGCCCGTGTGAACTCACTAACGAGTTGCGACTCGTTGTTAGCTCTCGCAATCAGACGATAGGACAAAACAAGGCGATCGTCTCTGAGCGGCCTCATAGTGAGTCCGTTGCGCGCAATCTTCCATGCGCCCGCACGGGTCAGAAAAGCCGCATCGACGGTTCCTGAATAGAGAAGCTGGGCCGCTTCTTCAGCAGTCATAACGTTTGTTAACGATTGCGCACTAATGCCGTCCGCAGCCGCAAACCGCAGAATCGAGTCATGCAGTACCGGGTGAACGTGCCGCTCGAACAATGCCCAGCGGCGCTGATCCAAATCTCGCAGTGTGATCTCGAAGCCCCTTGCCAGCGGGCTGTTCGCCGGTAAGGCTATGAAGAATGGCGAACTGGAAAGTTCAAGATGAGTAATCTTGGGATTCTCTGACCTGCCGTTCACGATGGCCGTGTCCAATTTGCCGAGGAGTATTTGCTCTTCCAAATCAGTAGAGTACATGGTCGTCTGCAACAACTGGAGATTCGGGTAGAGAGGCAACGACACCGAGTTCATCATCGAGACGAGATAAGGGTCCGTGTATTGCGACTTTCCAACGTGTAGAAGAGTCTGCGCTCCTTGCTGCGCCGCGATAGCGACCTGGAGTGCTCTTCCCGCGTGGAACAGGACTTCTTTGGCCTCTTGCACCAGGCGCCGACAGGCCTCGGTCGGCTCCACGAACTGCGTAGAGCGATCGAAGAGCTCGAAGCCTATCAGCTTTTCGAGTTCGAGGATGCGTTTGGTGAGGGTTGGCTGCTGAATACCCAGCTTCTTCGCTGCTCGCGTGTAATTGCGCACTTCGGAGAGAACGACGGCGGCCTGCAATAGGCGAATCTCTGGAAGCTCCATGGCCCAACTCCGCTTGATAGGCGTCGCAGGACAGGCGGCAGCTCTCGCCGAACCCGCTAGTGGTGGAAGTATCCACCCGCGAAGAGTTCATAGTCAACATGCTTCTATTCCCTAATGGAATAAAGCGTATTGCTCCGGGAATTGGACAGCCGCGAAGTGTGCCGTCAATCGTTGATGCAAGGGCCGTACTCAGGCAGTAAATGGAGCGGACAAGGCAGCGAAGTCAAAACTCCTTTGCGCCTGCGCAAACGACTGGAGAGGAACTTCAAATGCAATCACAAACACTCGCCCGGACCGGTGTCTCCGAGGCAGTCAACGGACCAGAGGAAGATGGCGAAGTTCTGCCTTTTCAGCGAAAGCCGCCGCATCGTGTCTCCGAGAGGGATCTGGCCTCATTTGACCCGCTGCTCACCGCCGATGAGGTCGCGGCTCGACTCCGTGTTAGCAAAGATTGGGTCTGGGATCACTCATCGCGGAAGACGCCTCGACTCCCCGTCATTCGCATGGGTGACGGTGCGCTCCGCTATCGTTCAAGCGCGATTGAAGCTTTTATCAGTGAACGCGAGCGCCTCTCTTTCCACCGATCCAAACGGCGGTAGAATGGAGAAGCCCGCTGTCTTCCCCCACGGAAACAGAGGTTTTATGGGCAAATCACACCAGACTGGATCGATCGTCCTTCGGGGAAAGCGCTGGTACGGCTACTACCGCAAGGAGGTGATTGACCCTACAACTGATAACGTCCGAGTCGTTCGCGTCGTACTTCGACTTGGCCTGAAATCGCAGATGACGAAGCTCGTAGCGCGTGAAACGCTCCGAGCAGAGATCGCCAAGCAAACCAGCCAGATCGCCGATGGTAGAGTCCTCCAGGACGGTTCTGCCACCTTCGAATGGTTCGTTCGCAATCGTTACTTTCCGCTTAGACAGGGAGATTGGCGACCGGAAACGGCGAAAGAGAAGACGGCACAGATCGAACTCGATCTGATCCAGAAGTTTGGAGCAGAGGCACTAGAGAGTATCGACAAGTTCGCTCTGCAAACGCACGTGAACGACTTGGCCCGACGATATTCGCAGGACCGAGTCAAGCAGGCTCGCTCTTATCTCAAGTCCATCTTCGATGAAGCAATCGAGCAGGAGTTCCTGGTCAAGGACCCGAGCCGGAAGCTGAAGATTCCTAAGAATCTTCGGCCAAAGGATAAACAGGTTTTGACTTGGGATCAGCTGAGAGACATCCTGGCAACGGCCGCTAGAAGAGACCGGCTGCTGCTGATGCTCGATATGACAGAAGCCCTGCGTCCCAGCGAACTTTTTGCACTTCGCTGGCAATCGTTCGACAACGAAAACACGTTGTCGTTAACTGAAACGGTCTACCGAAGGCAGCTTCGTCCCTTCGGAAAAACCATCAAGAGCCTAGGCAAAGTTCATCTTCCCGATGGCTTGGCCGCGGACCTCCGGCAGTGGAAGTCAGAGTGCCCCGATCCCTCACCCAAAGCGTTCATGTTTCCGAATGCAGACGGTGGACTCCTCGATCCAGGCAACTACCGGAATCGGGTTCTGAAGCCTCTCGCGGATGCTCTTGAGCTCCCAAAACTGACGTTCCAGGTGCTCCGCCGAACGATGGCGACGCGAGCACAAAGTCTGGGCTCAGTGAAGGACATCCAAGCGCACCTGCGGCACTCGCGGGCAGACACCACCGCCAACGAGTACATGCAGGCGCTTCCAGAGAGCGTGCAGCAAATGGTTGGTACGGTTTACGAAATGCTCAACACCACCACTCCGCAACGCGTCATGTAGTGCTCACGAATTATTTGAATTTGGTGCCAAATTGCTTGATTGGCACCAAATGGCACCAAGTCTCCTTGGTGCCATCGGCTAAGTTGTTGATAAATTGGTGGGCACAGCAGGATTCGAACCTACGACTTCCACCGTGTGAAGGTGGCACTCTACCGCTGAGTTATGCGCCCGGAAGCAGGAGGTCGGAGGGGACCGTCCGGCTACGGCTTGCCACCAAAGAATACCATCGATTGGGGCTGGTTTGCCAGATGAAGGGTACCCTTTCGCCCATTGCCAGGACACTGGATTAGCATCGTCTGGAGATGTTCGCGGGGGTACAATGACGTACGCAGGATGCCCGCTCACCCGCCCCATTCCGGCCGCAACGACGACAATTTGGACAGTCTGCTTCCGGCAGGGGATGAAATGTCCCAGGAATTGGATACGGAAGCGCAACCTCACGACGAGGATGGGGTTATCAATGGTATGGCCACGCTGGCGATCCATCCCATAACTGTCGAGCACGGAAGTGGCGAGCTCAGAGCTTCAGAGTCCGGAGTTCGCGAAGCCAAGGGTGTTGAACACCTTCAGGCGAGACAAGCTGGCGACTTCGGGGGGATGGACGATGCCGCTATTATGGTCGAGCTGCGCGCGGGCAATATGGCTGGCTTCGACTATCTGCTGCAGAAGTATCGGAAGCCGATCATCAACTTCATGTATCGCATGGTGCACAACCAGGCGGTGGCTGAAGAGTTGGCGCAAGAGGTCTTTCTTCGGGTGTATCGGTCTCGCGAGACGTATCGGGCAGAGGCGCGGTTCAGCACGTGGCTGTATCGCATAGCGACCAACCTGGGTGTAAACCATGCCCGCGATACGCGACATGAGCGTACTGCTTCGACCGTGTATCTGGATGAACCGGACTCGGAGACGGGAACGGCTCCGGATGTGGCCGATGGAACGCCGGATGCGGAGGCGAAGCTGCTCAAGCAGGAGAGGCTGAATGCGATTCGGCAGCATGTGCTTGCGCTTCCTGAGCGTCAGCGGATGGCGGTGCTGATGCACAAGTATGAAGGCATGGATTACAAGCAGATTGGCGATGTGTTGAAGCTGAGTGAGTCGGCAACGAAGTCGCTGCTGTTTCGCGCGTATCAGACGTTGCGCGAGAAGTTGAAGGCGTTTGTTTGAGTGCAGGGCTGCGGATGAGCGGCCTGAGCGGTAAGTACCAAGTTGGGAAGGTGCATGATGACGTGTAAAGAGTGCCAATCCGAAATTCTCGATCTTTTTCTGGATCCAGGTGCTGCTGCCAACCGGGCGTCGCGGGAGCATATCGCGTCGTGTGCGGAGTGCGCGCGCGAGTTCCGGTCGATGGAAGCGACATTTGCGCTGCTCGATGACTGGAAGACGCCGGAGCCTTCGGCGTATTTCGATCAGAAGCTGAGCGTTCGTCTGCGCGAGGAGCAGGCGCTTGGGCCGGCCGGGTGGCTGGAGCGGATGAAGGCGCGGCTTCTGTTCAATACGGGGCGCGAGTTGCGTCCTGCTTTGGCTGCGGGACTGGCTTTGCTTCTGGTAGCGGGCGGCGGAGCGGCTTTGGATCTGTCGAGCTTCACCCATCCGCGGCCGCAGGTTTCGGCGACGGTGCAGGACCTGCAGATTCTGGACAAGAATGACCAGGCGATTCAGACCATGGACCAGTTGCTGCAGGATGATGCTTCGGGAAACGAGAGCGGTCCTCCGATGAGCTAAGGCGCTGGCGGAAAGCGCTCTGAAAGGGTTAGGGAAAGGAGATGGAACGCAGTAAGCTTCTTTGAGCCGAAGTCGCTGCCGGTTTCGCTCCTCGCTGAAACAACATGATATTGCCAGACAAATCCCGGTATCGGCTCCATTGCTTGCTCGGCCGTGTTCTGTGCCTGCTGCTTCTGTCTTCGACTGCGGCGTTGGGTGCGCCTCGGCCTGTGTTTCAGCACACTGCCGCGCCGCCGCCCGCCATGCGGCAGGGGGGAGGGCCGCAGCGGCCGGGTGCCAGCGTAGGGCCGAGGCGGAACCAGGAGCATCTGGCCCAGTGGATGGATCGGCACAGCAGCCTGCCGTTGCCTGAGCAGCAGAAGGCGCTTGAGCGGGAGCCCGGGTTCCAGGATCTCCCTCCACAGACCCAGCAGCGGATGCGGGAGCGGTTGACGCAGCTGAACAATATGTCTCCTGAGAAGCGGCAGCGTATTGAGGACCGTACCGAGGCGATGGAACGCTTGACGCTTCCGCAGCGGCAGCAGGTTCGTGGGGCGATGCAGGAGTTGGGCGGCCTTCCGGAGGATCGGCGGAGGCTGGTGGCACGCGCTTTTCGCGATCTTCGGGAGATGCCGCAGCCGCAGCGACAGGCGATTCTCAGCTCAGACAGGTTGCGGGGACAGTTTTCCGACCAGGAGCGGAACACACTATCCAATTTGCTCGCGGTGGAACCATATCTGCCGGTACAACGTCCGAACGATGGGCCCACTTACGGAAAGTAGGGTGTTGCCCTCTGCTTCCTCGGCGGCCTCTTCTGTGGCACTGCTTTGCAGAAACGCCGCACCCTGATGCAGACCCCCCCTCCCCCCTCCCCCTTACCTGCGCGTAACCCGTTGCGTTTGAATACTTTGGAGGGGTAGGTGAGCTCCAAATTCGTCCAAACAAAGGACTTACGCGCAAATTCGTCCAAATAAAGGACTTTGGCGCAAATTCTTCCAAACAAAGGGCTTACGGGCAACCAATTCAAATCAAACGAGTTAGCGGTAATGGGTCCTGCAAACACAGAAGCCCCAGCGGAGTGCGCCGGGGCTTTCTTCTTACTATTTCAATTATACACTATTGCGCAAAACTACTACGCCACGGCTATGTTGCTGGATTGACGGTGTTTAGGCGTTTTAGGGGCTTGGCAAGGATTTCCTGTGGAAATCTTTTGGCTCGGGGGAGTACACACGGCGGCCGTGCGTGCTTCTAGTTGCGCAGGAGGTTTCTGGCGAGAAAGAGGACGTTGGCGGGACGTTCGGCGAGACGCCGCATGAAGTAGGGGTACCATTCGGGACCGAAGGGGATGTAGACGCGGACGCCGAAGCCTTCAGCGGCAAGTTTGCGTTGGAGATCGCGGCGGATCCCGTAGAGCATCTGGAATTCAAAGGCGTGCTTGTCGATGTTGTGTTGGCGGACGAAGGCGCGCATGGCTTCGATGATGCGCTCGTCGTGGGTGGCGATACCGCAGAAGACGCCTTTTCCTGCGGCGGAAAAGGTGACCATGCGCCGCATGAGCTTGACGTAGTTGGCGTCGACGTCGGACTTGGCGGCGAAGGCGATCTCGGGCGGCTCTTTGTAGGCGCCTTTGCAGAGGCGGATGCGGATGTGCTGGGCGAGAAGGCGCTCGGTGTCGGCGGCGGTGCGGAAGAGGTAGGCCTGGAGGACGGTGCCGACGGAGCCGGGGTACAGGGCGGCGAGACGTTCGGTGATGGCGAGGGTGGCCTCGGTGTAGGGGGAGCCTTCCATGTCGATGCGGACGAAGGAGGGGACGCGGGCGGCGTGCTCGACCATCTCGGCGACGATGCGTTCGGCGAGGGCGGGGTCGAAGTCCATGCCGGTTTGAGAGAGTTTTACGCTGATGTTGGCGTTGAGGGCGCGGGACTGGATGGCATCGAGGAGCTGGTGGTAGATGGCGGCGGATTTGCGGGCTTCGGCTTCGGAGGTGACGCTTTCGCCGAGCGAGTCGAGACTGACGGCGATGCCTTCGCGGTTGACCTGCTGGCAGGCGGCGAGGGCGTCTTCGACGGACATGCCGGCGACGAAGCGGGTGGAGAGCTTGCGTCCGAGGGTGGAGCGCTCGGAGAAACGGCGGAGGGGTTTATTTTGCGAGAGGGCGATGAAGGCGGATCGGAGCAAAACGGGAGACCTCAGGTGTTCGCCTGGCGGCGACTGCCTTTATTGTTTCATGGCAGGCTTGTGGAGGCGAGAGCTGGTGGGGCTTCGGAGTCATGGAGGCGCTGATTGCAGAGTCGCCTCCGGCGGGCCGCCCCGATACCGTTTGAGACTTGGGTACATTCTGCATTCGATTCTCGACCTGAGGCATGGGATAACGTTTGGTAGGGATCGCTGGAGCGCGTCGGCTACATCAGCACAGACAATATTTTTGGGACAAGCGATTGGGTACCTTTCGAACGACAACCGGAGTTGTCGTGGGTCATGCAACCGCGGTTGTTCCGTCGACGTTCGCTTCAGTGCTTTACTCTCGTTTAAGCCCCCCGGCTAGGGTTTGACTCTTGGCGCTGCCACCTGCTGCTGATACGTCGTGAGTTGCTCCGCTTGCTCCTTCAGAGTTGGTACGCCCAACTTGCTGCGTATGGAATCGGAGATCACGTTTGCGGCGTAGGGCTGCTGGGTGACAGAAGGTTGATTAAAGTGCAGGTATTGCGTGCCGTAGATCTGCGGCTGGTTAATGGATTGTAGATAGCGGTCGAGAGTGGCAGCACTCAGCCACAAACAAGTCGCGTTATGGTCAGTCGCGCAAAGAACGGCCAAGGTGTGGGCAATCAGATAATCGGCACTGCTCCGGCTGTGCTGCAGCACGAGAGCGGCGTGAAAATAATCAGCGCTGGTATGTAGCTGCTCATTGGCCAGCATCTGCTTCACAAGAGCGAGCCGATCAGCGTCGGTGCGAGTGATCTTCGGTTCGTCGGGCCCAAGGGGCTTCGGCTGACGCACGCGCTGATCTTCGTCAAAGAGATGCGTCAGGTCGGTGTTGTCGCTCTGGACCGCCGCTGCAGTACTCGTTTGCGCTCTGCCTAAAGGGACTAGAAGTAAAGCGATCAGAAGAGACATTCTTAACATGCACCGAATTGTAGCGGGGTACTCCAAAAAACGCCGTACTCACTGAAACTTGCGTTTCAGAGCTTCCGTCTCTCGCCTTTTCACATGGGTCGACAGCTATCGATCTCTAAACTGTGGAGATGCAAGCACCGTCCGGTCTATCGCCGCAAGATTTCGCTCTCTTCACGAAGACGCTGGTGGGTCTCCCTGTGAGCCGGGTGTGGCAGGGGTACGGGGCTGCAATCTTCCTTGAGTTCGGAAAGCTTCACTCCACCCGCAAAAGGGACGGTCAGCCGGGATCTCCACGCGGCGACTGGAGCCTCTTTATCGAGTGGAGTTGCGCATCGAAGGAAAGCGCCGCATCTGGTGCGGGAGTTGGGGTGACGGAGAGCGGTGGCCTAGGGCCTTCTCACGTCTTCAAAACGGAGCAGTCGCGTCGGTCGGCCTCTTCGGAAGACTTCACGAAGTTCATCTCACGCTGACGAACGGCCTGCACTTACTTTCAATGATGACCGCAGAAGGTGATCCTGCTTTGGCGCTCACAAAGCGAGAGGATGGAGCGTCCCGATCTATAGCTGTCACGGCGGGAAGACTCCACATGGAAGAGTCGCTTGCCGACCTAACCTCTTAGACGTTCCCTAGGGATCTCGGTACATACGATAAAGGACGTTATCGCACGTCTGGAGCGCAGTGTCTTTAGCCCAAACCTTTGGTTTAGGTATCCAAGGACGTGACACTTGATCGCGACCTGATCGGCACGCCTCCGGTCTCCTCAACCGCTTCAGTTAAAACGAACTGGGCGTAAACCTCGTGGATAGCGGCGCGGGCCGTTTCTGGGGCGGTGATCCGCAAAGCTAAAAAGGCGGGGTGCGGCTCAAAGTCGAAGAGAAGGAATGGGCAGCATGCTTGTTCCTTCTCAACCATTTGCCGAACCTTTTCCCTGGCTTCTGGAAAGTAGTGTAGGTGAAGGGTGAGATCGTCACGCCTGGCAAAGGCGAGCGCATCCCGCGACAGCTCGGCGAGCTCTTCCAATCGCAGCTTCAGATCACTGGCAACCAATGTACAAGCAATCGGTACGTTCAACGTGGCGCTTTCACATAGTGGCGGCAAGACATTCGGCTCAAGAGAGATGCGCCGTGCTCGTTTCCGCACACGCCAGTCTCGCAGTCCAATCATTAGGAAGACCAATCCGACGGTGCCGCTGATTGTGAGAAACGACGGATCGCGGTAGAAGTGTCTCCACTCAACCACGGCGGCTCCAAGACCCCCTCCTCCCACAATGAGCAGGACGACAGGAGCGGAACAACACAACAAACAGCCCATGGCCCCAAACATCAAAACTTTAGAAATGTGTCGCATCGCAATTTCCTCTACTCTTAGGTTAAGACCTCAAGTAGCTTGAGGTACAAGTGCTTTGCGGAGGGTCTGTCAACGATGGGTATCGGAGAAATGGCTGATCGCAGCGGCGTGAGCATTCCGACGATACGTTTTTATGAAGAAGCAGGGTTACTACCAGCTCCTGCTCGCAAGACAAACGGTCATCGCAGCTACGGGGTCGGCGCGGAGAAGCGCTTGAGGTTCATTCGCAGGTGCCGATCCTTTGGCTTTTCGCTTGCCGAAATCAGGGAACTCGCGACGGTGATGGGAAGTGAGGATCGCTCCTGTTTCGAGGCGCGTGACCTTGCGAAAGAACACTTGGATCGTGTGTGGAAGTCCCTCCTGGAGCTTCGGGCTCTGGAGAAGGACCTGCGGACATTTGTGTCTGAGTGCCAGAATGACTGCGGTGGGGGTGCGGGAAAGGATTGCACTATACTCAGCAGGCTCAGCAGTCACCAGCTTGGCGAGCTAGACGAGCCCGGCCTGTACTCTCTGAAGGACCGTTGCAGAGGATTCCGGCCGTGCCGCGCCTTGGTTTATGACCCAAAGGCCGCTTCTGGTTGCATTGTTACCGGTAGGCGGATTATGTGAGGAGCAATGCTCCTCGACGAGTCATTGGTTCGGCGATTGTTTTCTTGCAATGAGGATGTTAAGCAAGCCGCGGTAGTGAAATTTTCATTGTGGTTGGCTATCGGCTCTGAAGTGGTTGCTGCTGGTGCTCAGGGCAAACGTCCTTGGCTTTCGTCTGGACGTGGGTGATGCAGCTCGCGCGGCGGAATTTGTTGGTTTCAGAACTGCATGAGGCCGGAGGGGGTGCTCACAGGAAGCATGACCCACACGACTTATTGGCCCGCACGGTTGAATGTAGCTCCGGCCGCATGGAACGTGGAGTCAGTGGAGTGGAGTCAATGGAACGTGGAGTCAATGGAACGTGGAGTCGCTTGTGTGCGGACGGTCTGTCTTGTCGCTGGGCGATTCCTGCCTCCCACCGTTTATCCTGAAGGGCACATTGGAATCACCGGAGACGCACGACATGATCAATGATCTTTGGTACAAGAACGCTGTTATTTATTGCCTGTCGGTCGCGACGTTTATGGATGCGAATGGAGACGGGGTGGGGGATTTTCAAGGTTTGATCCGGAGGCTGGATTACCTGCAGGGGATGGGGGTGA
>JALYVA010000024.1 GCA_030853485.1 Acidobacteriota bacterium | reverse complement strand
GGCCAGGGTAGCGCTTGCTTTGCAGCATTGGCGTCCAGCCTTCGCCCAGCGTTATGGGCTCGACCTCCGGCAGCACACTCGCATAGCGCCACATTCCCAGGCTTGCACCCGCAGCTGAGGCGTGTTTGGCGATGTCCTCCCGCTGCACGGTCTTTTTGAGCTTCTCCATGTCATAGCGGACGTAGAGAGACCCTGCGCACAGCGGGCAAAGGGCCCGCGGCACGTCGGCAGAGACATGGTGGTGGCAACGAACGCACTCCAGAAAAGCAATAGCAGGCATGGCTCCGATGGTACCGAACTTCGACGCATGCGGAGCAAACGCCCCATCTCGGCCAACGGGAAGGGCCTATGCTGCTCACCGGGCTCAAGCAGGGTATACATGGCACGAAGTGCCCGCCCCGCGCGTAGCGGGCCCGTCCGGCAGGACAAAGCATTTAACGTTGCTGGAGCCAGCGCCGCGAATACAGGTCGGTAAGAATACTGACCGCCAGCAGGCCGAAGCTAATGCCCAACGAGCTGGCAACCCAGCCTACTTCCATCCGCCCCTTCATCATGAACCGGTCGAGCACAGCCAGCACAAGCACCAGCACGGCGGCTTCGGCAAAGAACGAAGAACAGCGCGGCGCAGCCAGAATCAGCAGATCGAAAAAGGGGATTGGGGCTTCACCGGAATAGCCCCGCCCGGAGGTAAAAGGATAAGGCGAGAAGTCGAAGCTCGACTGGGAAGAAGCTGGACGTTTTCAGAGATTTGCTGCGGTGAAACACTCCCTGCGGAGCTTAGAACATTTTTGTGAAACATAAACAAGCCTTTGTGGTGCCTGTAATAAGTCTGACCGGAACATCGCTATAAGTCCAGTGAATTCCCGGTAAATACCTCATCTTGAGGCATTTACGGATACATATGCAGCGCAGATGAGAGAATATAACAGAGGTTTCGAAGTGACCCCAAGGCTCATCGCAGTGGATTTGGACGGAACCTTGATCGGCCCCGATGGCCAGGTCAGTAACCGCAATCTTGCTGCCGTCAACCGAGCCCATCTGGCCGGCATCGAGGTCGTCGTCGCCACAGGCCGCCGCCACAGCTACGCCATGCATGTGCTTCGCGCACTCGACCTGCCCCCCGACAACGCCCTTATCAGCTCGAACGGCACCGTGACCCGCACCATCGGAGCAAGATTGCTTCACCGGACGTTGCTGAGCAATCAGACTGCCCGGTGGCTGTGCCTGCATGTCGATGTATTCCGCAATTCCCTCGTGATGACCTTTGACAAGGTAGGCCCGGACGGGGAGGACACCCGGGGCGCTCTCGTGGTGGAACATCTTGAAGACCTGACCGCAAGCATCGGACGCTGGATGACCGCCAACGAGCCGTACATCGCCCGCGTGTCACGCTTGGAAGACGCACTCGAAGGTAGCGAGCCGCCTATTCAGATGATGCTTTGCGGCACGGTCGAGCGCATGCGTCGTGCTGAAGCGCGCCTGCTCGAACATCCGGGCGTCTCCCCAGGTGACATGGCGGGGAGCGCTCGAGCCAAACCCGAGGTGACGCTGCACCGGACCGAATATCCGGAGCGCAACCTGAGCATCGTAGACATTCTTCCTGCAGGCTGCAGCAAAGCCTCGGCCCTGCTCCGCCTCGCCAGACAGCGCGGAATCGCCGCTCAAGACATTCTCGCCATTGGAGACAACTGGAATGACGTTCCCATGCTCGAGATCGCAGGCCGCGCCGTGCTGATGGGCAATGCCCCCGAGGACCTCCGGACTGTCGCCGCAGGCAAAAGCTGGACCATCGGACGCCGCCACGACGAGGACGGCGTCGCAGAAGCTATCGAAGCCGCGCTCGAAACAATCCCAATCAGCACGCTGTCCGTAACCCGATAGTGGGAGTCTCACCGAAGCAGCAGCCCCACCAGAGTGGTAGCCTTTCAGCAGATGCGCATGCGGTTCAAAGTCTTCCGGTTCGGTCTGGCGTTGCTGGCCGCGGTTTGTCCGCTGGCGCATGCGGCCGAGCACGTCACACTGAAGAACGGCTTTGAACTGGACTGCACACATCGCGAGATCGTCGGAGACAAAGTTCGCCTCTACCTCGCAGGAAACAACTTCGGGACGGCTAGCGGAAACTACATGGATGTCGGGAGCGAGGCAGTTCTTCGCATCGAAACAATCCCCGACCCGCCGCCCCCAGCATCGGCCTTAACTCTCACCAAAGCCGCGTCTGGCACGCCTCTCACACCCGATGAAATGCACGAGATGCTCGCAAGCGCAGGAGCCGCGCACCACATCGACGAAGACCTCCTCGCCTCGGTGATTCGCGCCGAGAGCGGCGGCCAGGCCAGTGCCGTCTCCCACACTGGCGCACAGGGCTTGATGCAGCTTATGCCCGCCACCGCACGGGACCTTGGCGTTGCAAACGCCTTCCAGCCCGACCAGAACATTGCAGGCGGCACCGCCTACCTCGATGCGCTGCTCACCCGCTATCACGACAACGCCACTCTCGCAATCGCCGCCTACAACGCAGGACCCGCCACCGTGGACCGTTACCACGGCGTGCCTCCGTATCGCGAGACCCGGGGATACGTCGCGCGCGTCATCCGCGAGTTCAACCGGCGCAAACGCGCGAGCCTCATCGCCCAGGCAAGATAGCCCACAGCCCATTCTCCGCAACGAAAGAAAGAGAGCGATGACCAAGCGTAAACCAATGTTGTGGACCGTCGGGCTCATTGCGCTTGTCGTCCTTGTTCTGCTCTTCCGCGCAAAGGTCCACTTCGACTGGACAAGCTTTTGGCAGCAGCTACGCCTGGCGAGCCCGGGCCACATCCTCGCCGGTATTGCTCTGATCTACGCCACCTATGGGCTCCGCGCCGCGCGTTGGGCCGTCTTCCTTTCGCCTACAAAAAGAGTCTCGCCCGCCTCTCTCATCGGCTCGCAGTTCATCGGCTTCACCGCCGTCGCGCTCTTCGGACGTCTGGCCGACCTCACCCGCCCCTATCTCGTCGCCCGCCGCACTGGATTGCCGCTTGCCTCGCAAGTCGCCGTCTACACCATTGAGCGAATGTTCGACCTCGGCGCCGCTGCCGTCATCTTTTCAAGTGCACTCGCCTTTACCCCCAGAGACCTGCCACACCACGAAGTCTTCGTCCATGCCGGCGAGTGGAGCATGGCCGCCACTCTCGCCATCGCCGCCTTCGCCGCCATCGTGCGAGCCGCGGGGGGCACAGTCGCCTCCTTCGCGCGCGGTACCGTGGTCCTGGTCTCCAAACCCGCCGGCGAAAGCCTCGCCACCAAAATCATGGGCTTTCGCGATGGCCTAAACGCGCTCTCGTCTGCCCGCGACTTCGCCATCGTTGCCGCCCTGTCTCTCGCCATGTGGATCATGATTGGCTTTGCCTACGTGCAGACCGCTCACGCCTTCATTCACACTCCGGAGCTCGCGCACGTCACCTTTTCCCGAACCATGCTGCTGATGGCCGCAAGCATCGGCGGCTCGCTGCTCCAGCTTCCCATCATTGGCTGGTTCACCCAGATCGCCATCACCGCGACTGCCATGCACACGTTCTTCGGAGCGCCCATTGAAGCCGCCACCGCCTGCGGCGCAGTACTCCTGCTGGTCACCTTCCTCTGCATCATCCCCGCCGGCCTCATCTACTCGCAGATCGAGCAAGTAAGCCTGAAGAAGATTGCGGAAGAGAGCGCAGCCGAGGAAACAAGATAGGTCCTGCCGGACGGGCCTCCTACTCGGGCGGGCACTTCGTGCCATGTGTATCCCTTCGGCTGGCCCTCCCGTTGGTCGGGATCAAATTCCATGCCGACCAACGGGAGGGCCACGCGAAGCGCGTGTACGCGCCACGAAGTGGCCGCCCTCCGCGCAGGAGGCCGTCCGGCAGGACACACGCTGCTAGAATCGAAGCACCCAATGAAGTGCCCCTACTGTGGATTCAGCCAGGACCGAGTTGTCGATTCGCGCGAAAGCAAAGACGCCGACTCGATCCGCCGACGCCGCGAATGCGAAGGCTGCAACAAGCGCTTCACCACCTACGAGCGCATCGACGAAATCCCCTACATGGTTGTAAAAAAAGACGGCCGGCGCGAAAAGTTCGATCGCCAGAAGGTCCTCAGCGGCCTGCTGCACGCGTGCGAAAAGCGTCCCGTCTCCGCCGTCAAGCTCGAACAGATTGTCGACGAAACCGAAGCCTACGTCGTCGACTCTCCCGAGCGCGAACGCACCACCAACGAGGTCGGCGAACTCATCATGACTCGCCTCAAAGACATCGACACAGTCGCCTACATCCGGTTCGCCAGCGTCTATCGAGACTTCAAGGATGTACGCGAATTCAAAGCGGAACTCGAAGAATTGCTCAGCGGTAAAGATTCGAAGAAAAGGCGGTAGCATGACGGCGACAAGGAAGACCCATCGAATCACGCTGATCCCCGGCGACGGCATCGGCCCGGAAGTTTCAAGCGCAGTCGTCACCATTCTCGAAGCCGCGGGCAACGCCACCGGCGTCGCCTTCGACTGGCATCGCCACGACGCCGGCGCCGACGCCTTCGAAAAAACCGGCGAATACATCCCCAAGGTGCTCTACGACTCCATCGAGAAAAATCGCGTCGCCCTCAAAGGCCCCGTCACCACACCGATCGGCGGCGGCTTCGCTTCGATCAATGTCACGCTGCGCAAAAAGTTTGAGCTCTTCGCGAACTTTCGCCCTGTCAAAAGCCTTCCTGGCCTCAAGACCAACTACCCGAATATCGACATGATCATCGTGCGCGAGAATATGGAAGACCTCTACGCCGGTCTCGAGCACGAAGTCGTGCCCGGCGTCGTGCAGGCGCTCAAAATCATCACCGAAAAAGGTTCTACCCGCATTGCAAAATTCGCCTTCGACTACGCGCGCAAGCATGGCCGCAAGAAGATCCACGCCATCCACAAAGCCAACATCATGAAGCTTTCGGATGGCCTCTTCCTGCGCTGTTGCCGCACCATTGCCGAAGGCTTCCCTGAAGTCCAGTACCTCGAACATATCGTCGACAACACCTGCATGCAGCTGGTCATGAATCCCTACCAGTACGACATTCTGCTCACTGAAAATCTCTACGGCGACATCCTCAGCGACCTCTGCAGCGCCTTCGTCGGCGGCCTGGGTCTGGTACCCGGCGCCAACCTCGGCAAGGAGTGCGCCATCTTCGAAGCTGTCCACGGCTCTGCCCCCGACATCGCCGGCAAAGATCTCGCCAACCCCACGGCGCTACTCCAAAGCGCCGTCCTCATGCTTCACCACATCGACGAACCCGCCACCGCCGAGCGTGTCCAGACCGCCATCGAGCAGGTGTACCGCGAAGGCAAGACCCTCACCAAGGACGTAGGCGGGAACAGCGGCACCAAAGCCTTCGCCGACGCCATCCTCCAGGCCATGGAAGCACCCGCGCCAGCGCCGCAGCCATGACCGAGCAAAACCAACAGGTACGATTGCCTGCGTTCGAAAACAACATGAGACGAGGACACATGGGACAGAGGCGCAGTTTGTGCATCGCGGGTATCGCAGCAGCCAGTCTGCTCGGCCTGCTCACGGGATGCAAACCTGGCCCCGCCGTCAGGCAAGGACAGATCGTCGATAACGGCACCAGGCGGGAGACGCCCGCCGCTCCACGCGCGACCGCCCCGCTCGACAGAAGCACTCTGGGCACAGTCACCGGCACCGTCCAATTCACCGGTCCCCCCCCGGCCCGCATAAAGATCGACATGAGCATGGACCCCGCCTGTTCGATCAGCGGAGCCGGAACCGCGGCCGAGAATTATTCCGAGCAGTACGTCGTCCACGACAGCAAGCTCACCAGCGTTTACATCTTTGTCAAGACCGGCCCACCCGCCGCCATGAACATCGGGGACGCCTCACCCGCGCCTGTTATTCTCGACCAGGTTGGCTGTCGCTACAAGCCCCACATCATCGCCGTCGAACAGGGCGGGACAGTCCAGTTCCGCAACTCCGATGCCACCATGCACAACATCCACACCATGCCCACCACCATCGGCAACGATTCCATCGACATCTCGCAAGGCCCCAAGGGCGGGCCGATCACGAAGCATTTCACCAGGCCCGAAATCATGATCCCGGTGCGCTGCAACAACCATCCCTGGATGAACGCCTTCATCAACGTTTCGGCCACACCCTTCTTCGCCGTCAGCGATGCCGATGGACACTTCACCATCACGGGCCTGCCCGCAGGAACCTACACCCTCGCCGCCGTCCACGAGAAACTCGGCGAGCAGGACACCACCGTCACGGTCGAGCCTCAGGCCGCCGCCAAGGCAGACTTCAACTTTAGCTCCAAGTAAAATCCATCCCGCCGGAGACCACATGCACGCCGTCTTGGCCCTATTCACCACAGCCCTGCAGCACACCGCACAGTTCACTGTCGACCTGAACTTCGTCCTCAACAAGCTCCCACTCTGGTTCCTGGTCTTCGCGCTCTTTCTTCCGCGCATTGCCATGCTTGTCGCATGGTTTCAGGGCGTGCTTGTTCCCTTTCATCTGCAAGGCCTCGTTCCCGCGCTGTTCTGGCTTCTGCTTCCGCGCTTGCTTGTGCTTTACCTCATCTACGTCGACCAGGGCATCCACCTCTGGTTCATTCTGCATCTGGTCGCGGCGCTGGTTGTCTGGGGAGGCTCGGGAGGCTATCACTCCCGCCGCAGACGTAGAGACGACTACTAGGACGCATGGCCGGCCGGGCCCACTACGCTAAGCCACCCCACAAACGAAGACCTGTTTGTGGGGCCCCGGTTCGCGCGGTTACTTCGTGACGTGTATACCGGCTTCGCCCGGCCCTCCTGATGGTCGGCAGCAAAGGATCTTCCCTCGCGACCAACGGAAGCGCTAACCGAAGGGGTATACACCCCACCAAGTGGGCGCCGCCCGCGCAGGGCGGTGTCGCGGTATCCTAGATCAATAACCAAACCGCAACGGGGCGTGAAGCAATGGAACGGCGCAAAGTAGGTATACTCGGCGCGACCGGCATGGTCGGGCAGCGATTCATTCAGTTACTGAGCAGTCATCCGTGGTTCGAGATTGCGTGGCTCGCCGCGAGCGATCGCAGCGCTGGTAAAACGTACGCCGAGGCCTGCAAGTGGAAGCTCGACACTCCTCTTGCCGCCCCCATCGCTGCCATGACGCTGCAGCCGAACGTGCCTGAAGCGAGCGCGGTCGAACTTCCCAGAATTATTTTCGCCGCCCTCGACGCCGACATCGCCCGCGACCTCGAACCAAAATTCGCCGCGGCGGGATGCGCGGTCATCTCAAATTCCAGCGCCTTCCGTATGGCCGAAGACGTGCCGCTCGTTGTTCCCGAGGTCAACGCCGAGCACCTCGCCCTGATCGAGATCCAGCCCTCACGCAAACAAAGCGGCGGCTACATCGTCACCAACCCGAACTGCTGCGCCATCGGCCTAGTGCTCGCACTCAAACCCCTCGAAGAACGCTTCGGCATCGAAAGCCTCTTCGTCTCCACCATGCAGGCTGTCAGCGGCGCAGGCTATCCCGGCGTTGCTTCGCTCGACATCCTTGGCAACGTCGTGCCGTTCATCAAGAACGAAGAAGAAAAACTTCAGGAAGAAGTCGGAAAGCTTCTTGGCCGGCGCAACGGCGCAAAAATCCAGCTCCTCGACGCCAAGCTGAGCGCCCACTGCAACCGCGTCGCCGTTGAAGATGGCCACACCGAATGCATCAGCATCAAGTTCAAGAAGAAAGCCACCCGCGAAGAGATCCTTGCCGCATGGAGTGAGTTCGCGCCACTCCGCGGCCAGCATCTCCCTACCGCCCCCGATCAGCCCGTCGAGTTCGACCCCAGCGTCGACCGCCCCCAGCCTCGTCTGGATCGCATGCGCGGCAACGGCATGGCTTCGACCGTGGGCCGCCTGCGCGAGTGCTCCCTGCTCGACTGGAAGTTTGTCGTCCTTTCCCACAACACCATCCGCGGAGCCGCGGGCGCAGCCATCCTCAACGCAGAAGTCCTGGCCCGCACAGGCAAACTCGACAAGCTCGGCACACCGCCAGACATCGCAAACGCGAAGCCCAGGCCAGAGGCGGTGACCGCTTGAGCGTTGCGCGGGAAAACCTTGTCGTGATGAAGTTCGGAGGCACCTCGGTCGAGGACGCCGCCGCCATGGAGCGCACCGCCGAGATCGTACGCGGCCGCCGCAAACGCGGACTCGAAGTCGTCGTCGTAGTCTCCGCCATGGCCAAGGTCACCGACCTCCTGCTCGCCGCTGCAGCCGCCGCCGGACATGGAGACAAACCCGGCGCGCTCGCCATCGGTGCCCGCCTCCGCCACCGCCACCTCGACACCGCATTCTCGCTGCTCGACGAAACCGGCCGTGCTGCGCTCCACCTCGCACTCCACGCAGAGTTCGATGCGCTCGACGATCTTCTCCGTGGCATCGCCGCTGTGGGCGAACTCACTCCACGCACCAACGACCTGGTCGTCAGCTTCGGTGAACGTCTCTCCAGCCGCATGGTCGCCGAAGCCTTCGAGCAGCGCGGTCTCCATGGCGCTCACGTCGACGCCCGCACCTGCATCATCACCGACGCCAACTACGGTAAAGCGGCCCCACAGGAAGCCGTCATCGAAGCCAAGCTTGCCGCACTCGTCCTGCCGCTACTCCAGGCCGGCAAAACACCCGTCATGGGGGGCTTCATCGGCTCCACCGCGGAAGGCATCACCACCACGCTCGGCCGTGGAGGCAGCGACTACACCGCCGCCCTCGTCGGAGGAGCCATGCACGCCGGAGCCATCGAAATCTGGACCGACGTCAACGGCATTATGACGACCGATCCGCGCATCTGCTCCGACGCCCTCCGCGTTAAGACCATCAGCTTCGAAGAGGCCGCCGAACTAGCCTACTTCGGGGCCAAAGTTCTGCACCCCGCGACCATCCTTCCCGCCGTCCAGAAGAGCATCCCCGTCTGGGTCCTCAACTCGCGCAACGCCGAAAACGAAGGAACCAAGATCACCGCGATGGCGGCAAAATGCGCAAGCCCCTTCAAAAGCATCGCCGCAAAAAAACGCCTCACCATCATTGATGTCGTCGCCAGCCGCATGCTCATGTCGCACGGCTATCTCAAGGCGGTCTTCGACGTCTTCGACAAATACAAGTGCGCCATCGACATGGTCTCTACCAGCGAGGTCAGCATCTCGCTCACCGTCGACAGCAACCAGCAGCTTCCGGAAATCTGTTCCGAACTCGCAAAGATCGCCGACGTCAAAATGGAAGGCAATAAGGCGCTGGTCTGCCTTGTGGGCGAAGACATCCGCGGCCACAACGGTATCGCCGGCCGCGTCTTCACCGCCGTCAGCCACGTCAATGTGCGCATGATCTCGCAAGGCGCAAGCGAAATCAACATGAGCTTCATGATCGACGAAGAAGATGTCGAAGAAGCCATACGCAGCCTGCACAACCACTTCTTCGCCGACCCCGACGAAAACGTCTTCGACGTATCCACCCGGGTTTTGCAAAACACCAAGTAGTAGAAAGGCACACGATGCGGATCCTGGTTCTCGGACTTGGCAAGACCGGCAAACTCGTCGCCACCATCGCCGCCGAACGCGGCCACAGCGTCCACGTGCTCGATGCCAAGGAGAACGCCAGCGCCTCCGCCCTTACGCCCCCCTTTGTCGCCGGATTCGACGTCGTGATCGACTTCACCACCCCTGAGGCCGCCGTCCAGAACATGCGCGCTTGCCTGGCCACCGGCGCCAGGATGGTCATCGGCACCACTGGCTGGTACGACAAGCTCCCCGACATGCGCGCGCTGGCCGAACGAAGACAAGCCGCCCTGCTCTATTGCACCAACTTCTCCATCGGCGTGCAGGTGATGTTCCAGCTCGCCGCAGTCATGGCGGAAACTCTCAAGAACGCAGGCTACGAATTCTCCATCCAGGAGACCCACCACGCGGGCAAGCTCGACTCGCCCTCCGGCACAGCCATCAGCCTCGCCCAGGCAGCCGGGAAAGCCTCCGGCCTCTCGCAGATCCCCATCGACGCGACTCGCGAAGGCGACGTCATGGGCCTCCACGTCCTCGAAGCCCGCAGCCCGGCCGACCGCCTCGTCCTCACCCACGAAGCTTTTTCCCGCCGGGGTTTCGCCGAAGGAGCGGTCCGTGCAGCAGAATGGCTCGCCACCCATACCGGCTGCTTCGACTTTCAGGATGTCTACCGTCAGATGTAATCCATCAGAGAAGGAACTCGCATGAGCGTCATCGAAGCACCCCGGAAGAACTCCTTCACCTCCCTCAGCTTCGACCAGAAACTCGATCGCCTCGCCGAAGTAGCCGTACAAGTCGGCCTCGGCATGCACGAGGGAAACCCCGCCCAGGAGCTCATTCTCTCCGCCCCCATCGAAGCCCTTCCGCTGGTTCGCCGCATCACGGAACACGCCTACAAGGCCGGAGCCCTGCTCGTCACCGCCTTCTACGCCGACGACCCGAGCGTCCTTGCCCGCTTCCAGTACGCCCACGATGCAAGCTTCGACCACGCCCCCACCTGGCTGCAGGATGGCATCGCCGCCGGCTTCCGCAGCGGAGCCGCCCGCCTCGCGATCGCAGGAGCCAACCCGGCGCTGCTCGCAAAACAGGACCCCGCAAAGGTGGCCCGCGCCAACGTCGCCGCCTCCATAGCCGGCAAGCCCGCCATGGAGCTCATTACCCGTCACGAGATCAACTGGACCATCATCGCCTACGCCACACCCGAGTGGGCCAGACTCGTCTTTCCCAACCAGCCGGAAGACGTCGCCGTAGCCAAATTGTGGGACGCTATCTTTCTCGCCTCCCGCATCGCTGTTGACGATCCCGTAGCAGAATGGCGCGAGCACGGTGCCCGTCTTAAGCAACGCATGGACATGCTCAATGCAAGCCGTTTTCACGCGCTCCACTTCCAAGGCCCGGGCACCGATCTCACTGTTGGCCTTGCTGACGACCACCTTTGGGCGGGCGGAGGAACCACGGCGGGCAATGGCATCGAGTGCCAGCCGAACATCCCCACCGAAGAGTGCTTCACCACACCCCACAAAGATCGCGTCGACGGCACCGTCCGCGCCTCGAAGCCGCTCTCGCACCAGGGCACGCTGATCGAGAATATCGCCGTGCGCTTCGAAGCCGGTCGCATCGTCCAAGCCACAGCCTCAGCCGGCGAGGATGTGCTTAACCGTCTCATCAGCACGGACGACGGAGCGCGCCGCCTCGGGGAAGTCGCCCTCGTCCCCCATACCTCGCCTATCGCCCAAAGCGGCATTCTCTTCTGGAGCACGCTCTTCGATGAAAATGCGGCCAGCCATATCGCTCTCGGACAAGCCTATTCCACCTGCCTGATTAGCGGAGAAAAGATGAGCTCCGAACAACTCGCCGCGCTTGGCGCCAACTCCAGCCTTATTCATGTCGACTGGATGATCGGCTCAGGTGAAATGGACGTAGATGGCATCACGACAAGCGGTACCTCCGAGCCCCTGATGCGCCGCGGCGAGTGGATCTAGTGCTGCCGGACGACCCTGTCCGACAGGACAACAAAAAGGGACCCAATAAAGGGTCCCTTTCGTCCTTGTCCATCTAGCCCTTACTTCGAGGCCACATTATTCTTCGAAGCAATCTGCTCAATCATTTGCAGGTGCTCAGTAACTACTTCTAAGCCATGCGTCGAGGCCTGCTTCAGATCAGGATTCGTAGTCCGCGTAGACTCTTCTTTGAACTCCCTCTGGTCCGCCTTGTGGTCCTTCACCATGTCCTTGACGTACGCCTTATCGAACGCATCACCGTTGAGCGCCTGTAGCTTGGCCATCGTCGCCTTGTCTTTTGCAGACGGCCCATCGGGCACCTTAACGTTCATCTGCTGTGCGATCGGCTTCAGGTCATCGCCCATCTTGGTGTGATCGTCCACCATCTTCTGCGCGAACTGCTTGACCTCGTCATTGCTGCTCTTCTGCAACGCGAGCTGTCCAAGCTGCACCTCAGCCATGCCGCCTTCAAGGGCTTTCCTTACAAACATCTTGTCCATGCCCTTGCCACCGCCCATGCCTTGCGAGCCGCTCATTCCGTTTGCACCGTTTGCGCCGCTCATTGCGCTTGAGTCGTGTGAGCCGTTTGAGCCGTTCGAGTCATGATTCGCCAACGAGTCGTTGCCCGCACCGACTCCAGCCGTAGGCTGCTGCTGCTGCGGATTTGCCGGCTGCTGCATTCCCGGGTTCTGCTGCGCCATCGCCGGAACGATGCTTAAAATCGCCATACCTGCCATGGCGACCAAACTGCCGCGGACCTGCCCGCCTAATTTCGTACCATTCAATCTCATGGTGTGACTCCTGTATTTCGGGGGAAGCCCATCTCAGCCAGGGCCAGGATGGCGCTCGCGATTCACCGCGCGGATCGCATACCTATAGGTTGCCAAACAAGCCCCGCGCGTTGCTTCACTAACATGCTCCTTTCTCATATCTCGGAGTCTCATATCTCAAGACCGCTGCATTTGCCTGCTCGGAACCTGCCTCCAGTACTTGCCACTTGCTGTTGTCCTCCAGAAACGGGCTGTCGATGCCATTCTGGCTCTCTCCCTCCTATCCCCTGCTCCGCGCTCCCGGTCTTTGCTGCAACGCGGTAAACTTGCATTCACTATGGATCTGACGGGTTGTGGAACAGCGCTGGTCACACCGTTTCGCAGGGACGGCAGCGTCGACGAGGCCGCCTTGCACGCGCTGGTGAACTGGCAGATCGAAAGCGGCATCGACTTTCTTGTCCCGTGCGGCACTACCGGCGAGGCCTCTACCCTCACCGAGGCAGAGTGGCTGCGCGTCATCGAAACCGTCGTCGCCGCATCCGCCGGACGCATTCCCGTCTTCGCCGGCTGCACCCACAATGCCACCCACGAGGCGGTCGCGCGCACCCGCAAGCTCTCCCACATCCACGGCCTCACCGGCATCCTCACCGCCAATCCTTACTACAACCGCCCCGGCCAGGAAGGCCAATACCAGCACTTCCGCGCCATCGCCGAAGCCACCGACCTGCCCGTCCTGCTCTACAACATTCCGTCCCGCACCGGAGCAAACCTCGAGCCCACAACCGTCCTCCGTCTCGCCGAATTGAAAAACATCATCGGCGTCAAAGAGTCCAGCGGCAATCTCGCCCAGATCACAGAGCTGCTCACCTCTGCTCCCCGCGCCTTCAAGGTCTTCGCCGGCGACGATGGCCTCACCCTGCCCATCCTCGCGCTCGGTGGCGCTGGCCTCATTTCGGTCGCCTCAAACGTCATTCCTGGCGAGATGTCCCGCATGGTCCACGCGGCGCTCGAAAACGACTGGCCCGACGCCCGACGCATCAACCGCCGTTTCTTCCAGCTCATGCAGGCCCACTTCTGGGAGCCCAGCCCCGCCCCCGTGAAAGCCGTCCTCCACATGCTCGGCCGCGCCGAAGACGTTCTCCGTCTCCCAATGGTCCCAGTCTCCGCCCCCACCCGCCGCCGCCTCGAACGCATCACAGGCGAACTTGGAATGCTTGTCGGTACCACGGACACAGGGGAAGACCTCCGCATGTTCTAACCCAACCCGCCACCTTGCCCTTCGCCGTCATCTTGAACGGAGTGAAGGACCCCTGTATTTCCAAACCCATCCCGTGCCCGTCACCAGCCTGAAGCACCAAGCCCAACGAACCCAAAGAGAGCCCCGTGACCTCCGCCAACACCCCATCTGACACCCTCGAACACCGCATCGAGCACTGGTTTACCCAGGGCCCCGCCGCCATCGGGAACCCCGAAGCCGAAGCCGCCTTCTTCGAACTCCGCGCCGCTCTCGAAGCCGGCACCCTCCGTGCCGCCCAGCCAGATTCCACCCACCCCCTCGGCTGGCGAGTCAACCCCTGGGTCAAACGCGGCATCCTCCTCGGCTTCCGCATCGGCATCATGGGGGAGATGGGCGGCGAAACCCTCCGCTTCATCGACAAACACACCTACCCCGTCCGCAAATTCACTGTAGCCGACGGCGTCCGTGTCGTTCCCGGCGGCGTCAGCGTCCGCACCGGGGCCTACGTGGCCAAAGGCGTCGCCGTCATCCCGCCCTCCTACATCAACGTCGGCGCCTACGTCGACGAGGCCACCATGGTCGACTCCCACGCCCTCGTCGGAAGCTGCGCCCAGATCGGCAAGCGCGTTCACTTGAGCGCTGCGGCGCAGATCGGCGGCGTCCTCGAACCCGTCAACGCCTCCCCCGTCATCATCGAAGACGATTGCCTCATCGGAGGCAACACCGGCGTCTATGAAGGCACCATCGTACGCACCCGCGCCGTCCTCGCCGCCGGCACTGTCCTCACCCGCGGCACCCCCGTCTACGACCTCGTCAAGGGCGAGATCTACAAAGCCACATCCGATACCCCGCTCATCATCCCCGAAGGCGCCGTCGTCGTCCCCGGCTCCCGCGCCCTCACCCGCGGCAAAGGCCAGGAGTGGGGCCTCAGTCTCGCCGCCCCGGTCATCGTCAAATACCGCGATGAAAAAACCGAGCTCTCCCTCGTCCTCGAAGACCTCCTCCGCTAACTCCACCCTTTCCCCGCTTACAAGAATCCGGGTGCCCTACCTCTCGTATCCAAGAAACCAGGGTGCCCCATATCTCGATTCTGAGATGTGGGCATCGTGTGCAAGCGAGACCGCTTTCCCCCACCCCAGCGGACACCCGCCTCGGGATTTTATACCGTCGAACGCCCTTTTCACAGGGAACCTCTGCGCCCTCCTCGAAGCCGCAACACGTTTGACAACGCTACCGCCCGTCACTATCGTCCGTGTGGCACAAATCACAGCAGTCAAACGTTTGTCTAAATTTCACGTTTGTCTAGATTTCGGGAGAAGCCATGAAGTACTCCAGGATTCACAGATCCATCCAGCTAGCCCTCTCCATCTTCGCGTTGTCCGCCCTCCCCGCCCTCGCCCAAAACGCGCCCACCCAAAACACCCCGGACTTCGGCCCCAACGTGGTCATCCTCGACCCCGGCATGTCCACCACCCAACTCCAAACCACCCTCCTCGGCCTGGCCAACGAGCCCCAGTTCAGCCCCAACCGCCACGCCATCCTCTTCAAACCCGGCGCCTACACCATCCAGGCACCCGTCGGCTACTACGAGTCCATGGCAGGCCTCGGCGAGACCCCCGGCCAGGTCACCATCAACGGCTTCCTCACCCCCAACTACGGCTCCACCTTCCCCGGCGTCAACGTCACCGACTACTTCTGGCGCTCGCTCGAAAACATGACCATCAACCCCGTCCAGGACAAGGCCCAGAACGCCGCCCCAAACACCCTCCAATGGGGCGTCTCCCAAGGCACCTCCCTCCGCCGCATGCAGATCAACGGCGCCGTCGAACTCACCGACTCCTACTGCGGCTACGCCAGCGGAGGCTTCATCGCCGACACCGTCATCACCGGCCAGGTCAACCCCTGCTCCCAGCAGCAGTGGTACACCCGCAACAGCTCCATCGGCGGCTGGGGCGGAGGCGTTTGGAACATGGTCTTCTCGGGCGTCCTCGGAGCCCCCGCGCAATCCTTTCCAAAGCCCCCCTATACCACCCTCGCCTCTACCCCCATCAGCCGCGAAAAGCCCTTCCTCTACATCGACAGCAACGGCAGCTATAACGTCTTCGTCCCCAGCACCATCAAGAACGGCTCCGGCGTAAGCTGGGCTAACGGCGCCGGCCCCGGCCACTCCAAATCCATCCGCGACTTCTTCATCGCCAAGCCCTCGAACACCGCCGACGAGATCAACCTCGCCCTCGCCTTCGGAAAGAGCCTCCTGCTGACGCCCGGCGTCTACCAGCTCAACCAGCCCCTTCACGTCCTCTATCCCGACACCGTCGTCCTCGGCCTGGCATACGCCACCCTCGTACCCCAGACCGGACACCCTGCCCTCACCGTTGAAGATGTCGAAGGCGTCTCGATCGCCGGCCTCATGATCGACGCCGGCCCCGTCAACTCGCCCGTCCTCTTCCGCATCGGCCACAACGGTTTCAGGGAACACGAGGGAGGCTGGTTCAACGTCGAACACGACCACCACAGCTCGAACCCCACCACCGTCAACGACGTCTTCTTCCGCGTCGGCGGAGCGACCGCAGGTAGCGCCACCACCAGCCTCGAAGTCAACTCCGACAACGTCATCCTCGACAACATCTGGGCCTGGCGCGCCGACCACGGCAACGGCGTCGGCTGGACCCTCAACACCGCGGACCACGGTCTCATCGTCAACGGAGACAACGTCACCGCCCTCGGACTCGCCGTCGAACACTACCAGAAGCAGCAGGTCGTCTGGAACGGAAACAACGGCGAAACCATCTTCTACCAAAGCGAGCTTCCCTACGACGTGCCCAGCCAAAGCGCCTGGACCGACCACGGCGTCGACGGCTATCCCTCCTACTTCGTCAGCGACAAGGTCTGTACCCACCACGCCTTCGGACTCGGCGTTTACTCCTTCTTCAACCAGGGAATAAACATCATCGACACGTCCGCTATCAAGGTCCCCAACACCCAGGGCATCTCCATCACCGACGCCGTCTCGGTCTTTCTCACCGGCTCAGGCTCGATTACCTACACCATCAACAACGTCGGCACCGTCGTCCAGCAGGGAGCAACCACAAGCTACGTCCCCTCCTACACCGGCACCGGCCCCTCCCCACGCTGCGACAACGACTAACCCGGCCTCCCTCCACCATCCGGGTACCCACCTTTAGCGAAGTTTGCAAAAGGGTGGGGCATCGAGCGGAACCGAGACCACCCACCCAAACCCCGGGTGCCCCATCTTCGCCGCGTTTTTGCGGCTAAGGTGGGGTATCTCCCGGAAGGGTCCCCAACGAGGGTTTTCGCTCGTTGACGTGGAGAACCGAGATCGCCTTCCTCCACCCCGGAGAAAAGACTAGCCCCCGCCCAAACCAGGCCCATGTCCACACCCCGCCCCACGAAGCCCACTTCGCCCACGGATGGTAAACTTAACCCTTGATGGCACAAGATAAATTGAAGATGATTCCGCTGGGCGGCCTCGGCGAGTTCGGTATGAACTGCATGGCCCTCCGCTGGCAGGATGACATAATCGTCATCGACGCCGGTCTGATGTTCCCCGAAGAAGAGCTGCTTGGCGTCGACATCGTCGTCCCTGACATCAGCTATCTCACTGAAAACCGCGACAAGGTTCGCGCCATCCTGCTCACCCATGGCCACGAAGACCATATCGGCGGTCTCCCCTGGATCCTCTCCGAACTCAATGTCCCGGTCTACGGCACCGAGTTCACCCTCGCCTACGTCGAAGGCAAGCTCGAAGAGCACAACCTGCTCGACGCCGCCGACCTGAACGAGATGATCCCCGGCAAGCGCTTCACCCTCGGGCCCTTCTCCGTCATGCCCATCCGCGTCACCCACTCGCTGGTCGACTGCGTAGCCCTCGCCATCCACACCCCCGTAGGCGTCATCCTCCACACCGGCGACTTCAAGGTCGACCTCTCGCCCCCGGACAACAAGCCCTTCGACCTCCACGCCTTCGCTGAACTCGGCAAGCAAGGCGTCCTCGCGCTCCTGCAGGACTCCACCAACGTTGACCGCTCCGGCTACACGCCCAGCGAACGCGCCGTCCGTCCCAAGCTCGACGAGATCTTCGCCCAGACCAAAAAGAAGCTCTTCTTCAGCTGCTTCTCGTCCTCGATCCACCGCATCCGCCTCGCCATGGAGCTCGCCGCGCAGCACGGCCGCAAGGTCGCCGTCATCGGCCGCTCCCTCGACAACTCCACCGAAATCGCCCAGGACCTCGGATACCTCGATCTCCCCCAGGGTCTCGTCATCAACCCCGGCCAGATCCGCGACACCCCAGCCAACAAGCTCCTCATCATGATCAGCGGGACGCAAGGCGAGCCCATGAGCGCCCTCTCCCGCGCCGCCGTCAACAATCACAAGTTCGCCCGCATCGACGCCGGCGACACCGTCCTGCTCAGCTCCCGCGTCATCCCCGGCAACGAGAAGTCCATCTACCGCATGATCGACCACCTCGAACGCCGAGACGCCAAGGTCATCCACGACGACGGCCACTCCGGCCTCATCCACGTCAGCGGACACGGCAGCCAGGAAGAACTGCGCCTGATGATCAACCTCGTCCGGCCCAAATACTTCATCCCCGTCCACGGCGACTACCGCCACCTCAAACGCCACGCCGAGCTCGCCGGAAGCATGGGCATCGTCGAAAAAGTCTTCCTCCTCGAAGACGGCGACGTTCTCGAGCTCGACAAAGGGTCCGCCGCCAAAAACGGCAAAGTCACCGTAGGCCGCGTCTGCATCGACTCGGGCGGAGCCTCCACCGACGTCGTCGAAGACATCATCATCCGCGACCGCAAACACCTCAGCGAAGACGGCATCGTGCTTCCGATCATTGCCATCAACAAGCGCACCGGCAAACTCGAAAACACCCCCGAGATCGTCATTCGAGGCATGGCCGTCCCCGAAGAAGGCCTCATCGCCGGAGCCCGCCAGGTCGTCCAGCGCACCCTCGAATCGTCTTCCCCCGAGGAGACCGCGGACTACGGCGTCATCAAGGAAAAAATCCGCAACGACCTCAAACGCTTCATCCAGAAAAGCACCAGCCGCCGCCCCCTAATCATGCCCGTCATCCTCGAAATCTGACCCTGCAACGAAATCTGCCCCGGCAAATAGATAAGCGCGGAAGCTCGGTCTGCCCAACTCGCAGTTGATTGTTCCCCGTTGCCTGCGACAACAACAAGTACATGCACTTGCATGTGCTTGTTGTTGTCGCCTGTAGAGATTCGCCGTTGCACTTGCCCGTCCGGTTGTCATCCTCGCAGTAAATCTGCGTCTTAGGTTATCCTCTGCCTAGCATTCTGGATTCGGCATTCTAGCGGAAATTGGCCGTTCGCTTTGCAGTGGTCTGAATCCAGCCATACCCATGCGTTCAACCTGTCCGCGCGGTGTCGTCGGCGAGTTCGGTGTTAGAAATTCCCACTATCATAGACCTGAGGCCACCCAAAGAACCGATGCCCGATTACATCACCCTCGAAGAAATGTTTGCTGCGCGCGACCGCATCGCCCCCGCTGCCCTTCGGACCCCGCTGCACCGCATCGAACGAGCGCGCCTGCACATGGGCCGCTTTCCTGAGCCTGCCTTCGACCTCTACCTCAAAGCCGAAAGTGAGCAGCCCATAGGGAGCTTCAAACTCCGCGGAGCCTACAACATGGTCGCCCAGCTCTCGCCCGAGCAGCTGAAGCGGGGCGTGATCACCTACTCCAGCGGCAACCACGCCCAGGGTGTGGCCTACGCGGCCCGCGCGCTCGGGGCCAAAGCCGTTATCGTCATGCCTTCGAATGCTCCTGAGGTTAAGAAGGCCGCAACGCGCGCCCTTGGAGCCGAGATCGTCGAAGTAGGCCCCTCCTCCTCCGAGCGCCGCCTCAAGGCCGAAGCTCTCGTCGCGCAGCACGGCTACGCCATGATCCCGCCCTACGACGCACGCGAAATCATCGCCGGCCAGGCCACCTGCGCGCTTGAAATCCTCGAACAGCAGCCGGGAATCGACCTCGTGATTGCGCCGGTAAGTGGTGGCGGTCTGCTCAGTGGAACCTCTGCCGCAGTCAAACTCGCAGCAGAATCCGGCCTCGCCGGGGCGAACATCCAGGTCTGGGGAGCTGAACCCGAACTCGCCGCCGACGCCAAAGAAAGTTTTGATTCTAAGCAGCTTGTCGAGTGGCCGGCAGAGAAGACCACGCGCACCGTGGGCGACGGGCTGCGCACGCAAAGCCTCGGGGACCTCAATTTTCACCACATTCTCCGCTTCGTCGATGGCATCGTCACTGTGTCCGAGGAAGAGATTTTCGCGGCTATGCGGGTTATTCTTGCGACCACGCGGCTTGTACCTGAACCTAGCGGAGCCGTCGCGCTCGCAGCCGCGCTTTTTCACCTGGAGCAGCTCCCGCGCGCCCACAAGGTCGCCGTTGTCCTTAGCGGAGGCAATCTGGATCCGGGGTTGCGGAAGCAGCTTGAGGAATAAAAGTTGGGGCTATATTTGCGGGGGGTTTTTGCGGAAATGTGGCGCAAATGAGCGTTTTTTTGCGTCGAATTGAGCGCTTTTAGCGCACAAATGCGCACTAAAACGCCACCAAATTGCACCCCTTTTTGGGGTGGCTGGAAGTACGCCACCGAATGCGGATTTATTTTCGTTTGAGTTCCAAAACGGGAATACCCGACCTGGTGGCTGCGCGCTACCGTCTCTGGAACCGGTTGAGCACGTCTTCGAGCGACACTACGCCCTCAAGCGCTCCACGCATGGCCCGGTTGGTAATGGGCAGGAGCGGCCAGCGCTTGAAGTGGGCGAGCGCGCTGGCCAGGGCGAGGTCGGGAAACAGGACGGGGGTACGCTCGGCGCCCAGATGCTCTTCGAGACGAAGAGCGGCACGGACTGGTGCTTCCGGCCCCGCGGCGGGTATGGGAACAACGCTTTCGGAGAGTGCGGGCTCGGCCGTACGGAGGGCCTCCAGTTCTTCGCGCTTTGCTGCGTACCAGAGGCCATCGCTGCAATGGACCAGGACGACCGGGGCGCCCTTAGCGTCGTCCACCTGCGCCAGGGTCCGCAGGGTGTCTTCGACCGTCTCGGTGCCCTGGAGCACGGGCGCTGCGAGGGGCTGCATGGCGTCTTCCAGATGGAGGTTGCTCTCTTCCCGCAGCTCTTCCATCGAAGGCAGATCGAGCCCGTCCTGGTGGGTGAGCTGCTCGAGCACAGGAACCGGCTGCACGGCGCGCGAGAGGAGATACGCGATGGTGTTGGCGAGGATGACGGGAAGCACGATGGAGTAGTTTCCGCTGACCTCGAGCACCATGAAGACGGAGGTGAGTGGGGCGCGCAGAAAAGCCGCGAAGAGCACACCCATGCCCACCAGAGCATAGGACCCGATGGACCCGGTGAGGTGGGGAAAGTAGATCTTCTCGAACGATCCGACGGCTGCTCCCAGCATGGCGCCTATGAACAACGTGGGCGCGAACATGCCTCCGGGAGTTCCACTGGAAAACGACAACGTGGTGGCAACGATCTTGAGAAGCGCAAGCAGAAGAAGCACCTGCCAGGTGAACTGGGAATGCATGGCCTGGTCGATGGCCCCGTATCCCGCACCCATCACCTGGGTAAAGCCGAAGTAGCCGATGGCCCCGACCAGAATGCCCGCGCACGCTGGCTGCAGCATCTGCGCCCATGGGGGCTGGTTGCGCAGCCTGGGACGCAGATAGCCGAGCGAACGGGTAAAGAGCAGCGAGGCAAAGCCGCCGACCACGCCGAGCACGGCATAGGCGAGCAGCTCGCGTGGATCGCGAAGCGTGACGGCCGGGATGCGAAACATGGGCTGCGGTCCCCAAAACGCCCGCGCTACCACGACGCTCGACACGGCCGAAAGCACGATCGAACCAAGCACGGCCGCGCTCCACTGGCCGATGACCTCTTCAATGACAAAAAGGATGGCGGAGATGGGTGCATTGAAGGCTGCTGCCAGACCAGCCGCCGCGCCGATAGGAGCAAAGATGCGGAGCTTCTCCTTCGACATGCCGACGCGCCGGCTGATCAGCGACGCGACGCCTGCGCCGATCTGCAGCGAAGGATCTTCCGGTCCGAGCGAATGGCCGCTGCCGATGGCAAGGGCCGAGAGCAGGAACTTGCCGATGACGGTGCGGAACGAGATGTAGCCGTTGTGGATGTAAAGGGCAGCCTTGGTCTGGTTGATGCCGCTGCCGCGAACCTTGGGGAAGACAAAGCGCGTCAGCAGAGCGATGACGATGCCAGCGGCCGCGGGTACGACGATCAGCCGCGGCTGGCGGGCATTGGGAGCCGAGCCAAGCAGAAGCACGCTGAGCCACTCGATCGCCATCCGAAACGAAACCACAAGAAGCCCTGAGATGATGCCGATGAAGATCGAAAGCAGGAGGAAGATACGTTCTTCGCGTGCCGGGGCAAGACGCGCGATGGTCTGCTCGCGAGACATCTCTGCCAGGGTTTTGGCCGTGGGGGCAGCACTGCGCGTGGCGGTGGTCTGGGTTCGCATTCGGTTCAGGGCTCCAGCGTCTTCGGGTTTCTGGCGAGCAGCAGGAGGAGGGCATCGTCGCCGGAGGGCGGGCCGCAGAGTTGGCTGGTCTGTATCTCGGTATCGAAGACCAGCTTGATGGTCGCGTCTTCGAGTACGGAATTGAGAACGGAATTGAGAACGGAATTTCTGAGCAGGGCGGCGCGTCCGAGGGCAGCCTCTTTGCCGGCCCATGCGGAGGTGAGGTTTTCGAGCGTCGCATCTGCCGATCCTGCCTGGTGGAGCTGCGCGGAGCAGGTGAGGAAACGGGTGCGGGCAAGATCGCGAGCCTTCAGGATGCGGGCGACTCGATCCCGCGGAGGAAGCGTCTTGAGCGGGGCAAGTTCGAGAAGGCGCGTTGAGTTTTCGAGCAGACGTTCTGCGTCTGGCGTGAAGTAGTCGTTCTTCGTAGGGCCGGGCTCTCGTGTGTCCGGTGCTCCTTTTGACTGTGGTGTGTCGCGCACTTCCCTGTCCGCGGTTCCGGCATGGTGCGAGGCTCGCTCGAGAAGGCGATGCGCCTCTTCGAAGTTGCCGGAGTCGTACTCCAGCCGGCCCGCGGCAACCAGCGCCTGCTCGGTTTGCGGATCGTTCTGTCTGTCGTGGGCGAGAACGTTGCGGTAGTAGGTGAGAGCGTTGGCCGGATCGCCGGCCTGTTCGAGCATCTGGGCGAGGGTAAGGTCGAGGGGAACGTCGCCGGGGGAGTTGCCGCCGGCGACGAGGATAAGGGCACGCGCACCGGAGGGATCGTGATGCGCTATGAGATAGCGGGCGAGTTCGAGCCGGACCTCACGACGTCGCAGGCTGCCGTCTCCCTCCCAGGTACCGTAGATGGCGGCGCGATAGTAGTTGATTGCGGCCGGTTGCTCCTTCTTTTTGGCGGCCAGGCGGGCGAGGCTCAGATTGATGGAGCCGTCGCCGGGCTGTGTCTCCCAGAGGGAGAGGAAGTAGTTGTAGGACTCTTCGGTGTGCCCTGCGTCACCGAGCGCCTGGGCGAGCAGAAGTTCATACGAGCGCTCGCCGGGCGCGTAGGACAGCGCGGTGCGAAGGGCGACGATGGCCTGGCCGGGATGATTGGAAGCAAGCGCAGCCTGTCCTCGCGTGGCCCAGCGAACGGCCAGCTCGCCGCGATGGAAGGTGAACGAGCGAAACAGGAAAAGCGTCACCAGAAAAAGCGCTACGGTAACCAGAAGAAGCCCAAGCAACGTCAGAGCATCACGAACGATCAGTCTTCGTTTTGCGCCTGTATCGGCCTCGGTTTCGATCGTCATATTGGGCAGCAAATCAGATGCGCGAGGTTATCGCACAAAACGGCGCATCTCCAGTTTAGTCGTTGGATGCTTTCGGGGCGCGTCGTCCGTAGTCTAAATTTTGTGAGGTGAAGAGACGAGCGTGGGGGTGGAGCGGCCGCGGATTAGTTTGCTTGACTGGCTAGATCGAATGAGGCTGCCAAGGGTTCAAGAGGGAGACACCGGAGGCCTGGAAGTCGCAAGTATTTCGGGTTACGACCGTCATGCCATGCACAAGCGCTGTTGCCGCGATCAGAGCATCTCGATCGGAGCGGCGATCCGGAACGTGGAGCGCACCACAACGGATTGCAACCTGAACATCGATCGGAAGAATGCGTCCGGAATACGCGGGCAAGACCTGCCCATTGAGCCACGAACGTAGCATGGCACCCTGTGCCGCATCTTTACGTTCAATCATCAGCGTACCCATCTCGAGTTCCATAACCGTGATGGCGGAGATAAACATGCTGAGCGTTGGAACTGATGCTGCCCACCGGATAACGCCGACGTCGGCTCGTCCCGTCTTTGACTTCTTCAACTCAGAAATGACATTCGTATCCAACAGAAACATCAGGTCAGATCCGCCGGGCGCAGCCACTTATCTGCTAAACGCGGCGGATCAAACTCCATCTCACCGCCCTCGGGCATAGCGAGCAGTTTAACGATGTTCGGCGTCTCGCCGGTCAACCGGTCATATTCTTCGATAGTGAGCAGGACATGCGCAGCCCTGCCGCGGTCCGTGATAAACACCGGCCCCTTCTTTGCGGCTTTTTTCGCTCGGCCTGTGTCCTGATTGAACTCGCGGCTGGAGATGGTTGAGACGAACATGGGTGGCCTCCCAAGATGCCTGTAGGAACGTAGCTACATTTTAGCAGATATTCGTATGCAGGAATAGTGTTGCGGGGGTTTGGGGTTTGCCGACTGACAGCTATGCCCCGGCGATAGTCATGCCTTCGACGCGGAGTGTGGGTGCGGCGCTGGCTCCGCGGAAGACGAGGTCGTTGCCGATGGCGGAGATGTTGCGATACATGTCTTTGAGGCTTCCGGCGATGGTGATCTCTTCGACGGGGTAGGCGAGTTCGCCATTTTCGATCCACACGCCGCTGGCACCCTGGGAGTAGTCGCCGGTGACGAGGTTGACGCCGAAACCCATGGTCTCGGTGACGTAGAGGCCGGATGGGATGTCGGCAAGGATCTGAGCGGGTGTGAGCGTGCCGGGCTCGAGGAAGAAGTTTCCTGCGCCGATACCGGGGTTGCCGGCGAGCCCACGCGAGGCGTTGCCCGTGGAGGCGAGGCCGAGTTTGCGTGCGGTGTAGGTGTTGGTGACGTAGTTTCTGAGGATGCCGCGTTCGACGAGCACGGTGCGGCGGGTGGGAAGGCCTTCGCCGTCGAAGGGACGTGTGCCGAAGCCTCCGAAGCAGATGCCGTCTGTGTTGTGGACGATGGTGCCGTCGTCGATGACGGTGATGTTTTCGCCCGCGACCTGCTCGCCTAGCATGCCGCTGAGGAAGCTTGCGTTGCGGTAGATGGCGTCGCCGTTGGCGGCTTCGAAGATGTTGGCGATGATGCCGCGGGCGATCTCGGGAGAGAAGACGACGGGCGCGCGCTGGGTTTTGACCTGACGTGCGCCGAGGCGCTTGAGGGTGCGGCGTGCGGCTTCGCGTCCGATCTCTTCAGGGTCTTCGAGCAGGGCGGTGGTGCGCGAGTTTGAAAACCAGTAGTTGCGTTGCATCTTGCCGTGTTCGTCGTGCGCGATGGGTGAGGCGGAGAAGCCGCAGTAGCTGCGCCTGTACTCGCCGCTGAAGCCTCGCGAGTTCAACATGATTTTGTGCGAGGTCGAGGTGTCGAAGTCGCCTCCGCCGGAGTTCTGGATGCGTGTGTCGAAGGCCATGGCGGCGGCCTCGGTGCGACGGGCGATCTCGATGCGCTCGGCGGGTGGCATGGTGTTGACGTCGTCGAAGTAGAGGTGCTGGTCTCGGTCGATCCGGCCGAACTCCTGCGGTTCGGGCAGGCCGGCGAAGGGGTCTTCGCTGGTGATGCGAGCGAGGGTGACGGCCCCTTCGACGAGGCGGGAGATGCTTTCGGGAGCGAAGTCGGAGGACGAGGTGCTGGCGGCTCGCTGCCCGATGAACACACGCAGGCCGATGGCGCGGGAGGCGGACTCCTTGAGCGTCTCCACCTGGCCGAGGCGGACCAGGGCGGAAAACTCGTCGCCTTCGTAGACGACGGTTTCGGCATCGGTCGCCCCGGCTTTGAGGGCTTTCGAAAGGACGTCGGCGGCGAGTTGCTTGAGGTCAGACGAGACGAGCGGGGCTGGGTGGGACACGTTCTCAGGACCTCGACGGGGAGTGGCTTCAGGGAGTGGCTTAGCGCACGGGAGTTTGCGAGGGCCTGGGGGCGCGACCGTCGGTGGCCTTGAGGAAATGCATGCCGGCCAGGCAGTACTCGGAGTCGCTCTTGAGCTTGTGCTCGATGTGCGAGGCGGGGCCGGCTTCGGTGCGCTGCTTGAAGAGCTTGAGTGCGCCGCCACAGTCCTTGCAGCGGAATTCGGTGTCGTTGTCTTCGAGAGCGACGGCGATGGCCTTCACCTTCCAGAAAGACTCGTAGCCTCCGGTAGCCCTGACACGGCGGCGCTTGACTTCGCACTCGTAGAATTTTTCACGTTCGGTTGCCATAGGACACCTCGGCTTGCGGGCTGCTGGTGGGAGTGCGTGGGTGGAGCTTTCTGGTGTGGTACGGGGTGCGGCGGGAAGCAAATGCAGCAGGAGGATGTCCCGTGTGGAGAGGACAAGAAGACAGCACGACAAGGAAGACAAGAGGGGCGGCGGTTACTCCACGGGATGGGCGGAGCGGCGTGGCTCGCGGCCGTCGGTGGCTTTTTTGAAGGCCAGTCCGCTGGCGCAGTATTCGGCGTCCGTGGCAGACTTGTGTTCGACGTAGGGCACCGTGCCGGCCTTGCCGTTGCGGCCCAGCAGCTTGACCTCGCCGTTGCAATCTTTGCAGCGGAACTCGACATCGCTGTCGGCGAGCGCGACGGCGACGGACTTCACTTTCCAGAACGGCTCGTAGCCTCCGCCTTCTTTGACGCGGCGGCGTTTGACTTCACATTCGTAGATCTTTTCGCGTTCGACTGCCATTTATTGTCCCGTTCCCCCGACCGTCATGCGGTCGAGCTTTACTGTGGGCATGCCTACGCCGACGGGCACGCTCTGGCCGGCCTTGCCGCAGGTGCCGATGCCTTCGTCGAGCGCGAGGTCGTTGCCAACCATCGACACATATTTGAGAGCTTCCGGGCCATTGCCGATCAGGGTCGCGCCTTTGACCGGGCGGGTGACCTTGCCATCTTCGATCAGGTAAGCCTCGGAGGCGGAGAAGACGAACTTGCCGTTTGTGATATCCACCTGGCCGCCGCCGAAGTTCACCGCGTAGAGGCCGCGTTGCACGCTCTTGATGATGTCTTCGGGCATATCGTCGCCGTTCAACATGTAGGTGTTGGTCATGCGCGGCATGGGGATGTGGTGATAGCTTTCGCGGCGTCCGCTGCCGGTGTTGGGCATGCCCATCAGGCGCGCGTTGAGCTTGTCTGAGAGAAAGCCCTTCAGGATGCCATTTTCGATCAGGACCGTCTCCTGCGTCGGGTTGCCTTCGTCGTCCATGTTGATGGATCCGCGGCGTCCCGGCATCAGGCCGTTGTCAACAACGGTGACCTTGAAGCTCGCGACTTGCTGTCCCATCAGACCGGCGAAGGCGGAGGTCTTTTTGCGGTTGAAGTCGGCCTCGAGCCCATGGCCTACTGCTTCGTGCAGCAGCACGCCGGGCCAGCCGGGGCCAAGCACAACGGGCATCTCGCCGGCGGGAGCTTCAATCGCTCCGAGCTGCAGGATGGCGGTTCGGGCGGCTTCGCGGGCGAAGTGCTCGGGAGCCTTATCGCCTTCGAAGAAATCCATGGTCACGCGTCCGCCGCCGCCGGAGGTGCCGCGTGCCGTGCTTGCGATGCCCTCGTTGGCTGAGGCGTCTTTCGCGATAACGAAAACATTCAAGCGGGCCAGCGGTTGTGTGTCGGACGCGAAGGTGCCGTCGGAGGCGGCGACCAGGATGCGGCGAAGCTCATCGCTGAAGCTGGCACGGACCTGCGTGATGCGTGCGTCGTAGGCGCGGGCGGCCTGATCTGCGCGTTGAATCAGCTTTAGCTTGGCGGCGATTTCAGCGTCGCTGGTAGCTCCGGCGACGGGGTAGAGCGAAGCTGTGTCCTGATTGCGGAAGCCGCTCATCTGCTGTTTGGCGGGCCCGTTGGCGATCAGCGCGGCGGTTCGGGCCGCGCGAAGCAGACGGTCGCTTGAGAGGTCGTCGGTGTAGGCGTACCCGGTGCGTTCGCCGGAAAGAACGCGAATGCCGCAGCCGACACTGATGCCCTGGCTGGCGGATTTGACCAGCGACTCGTCGATGCCCAGCGAGGTGGAGGAGACGGATTCGAAGTAGAGGTCCGCATAGTCGCCGCCGGCTGAAAGGGCCTCCCCGAGACAACGCTCCATCAGGCGTTCGGAAATGCCTAACTTTTCGATGAAGTAGCGCTTGTGATCGGGAGGTAGAAGGGTCATCTTTGTTGATTCTAAGCTTCAGAGAGGCTTGCGGCAAATGCCGACACTGCAGAAGCAGGAGCAAAACCGAGCAGATCGCACTCGGGAGGACCCACAGCATGCGACGGAACGCGCTTGTGGAAGGGCATGGATGGTGCTGTTGCGGTGGCTATCTTCCGTGCGAGGGGTCAGCCGAGCGGGAGACGTTGAGGTCCAGAAACACGCCCGGCAGATCGGGAGCGTAGCAGTTGCCGTCGGACGCGTACGTTTTGCTGCAGGCAGAGGTGATGTCGGCTCGGCGCGGCGACTGCGCATACTGCCAGACGAGGACGCCGGGAGTGCCGCTCAGTTCGAGGGGCGGCGGGACGAGGGTGCATCCGTTGGCCGGCGGACAGGCGTCCTGGTAGACCCAGAGGGCGATGGGATGGAGATGCTGGGCAGCAACGTGCTCGCGAATATCCTGCGCGGTGGTGATGGTTCTGCCGGGGCCGTCCCCGACGGACTGGCCGCTGACGTAAGCGCCGGCGCGATAGCGGGAATGGGCTACTGCTTCTGTCCAGGCGAAGAGATAGTCAGCCTGTTTGGAGGTCAGGCGGCCGCCTTCTTCCTGGTCCAGAAAGAGAATGGCGCCTGCGGGAAAGTGTTCGCGCCCGGCGGCAGCGATGGTATTGGCCGCGTCGCTGGTCGCGAGCGCCGAGGCAGTTGTTCCGGACTTCGCGGCGGCGGCGATCTCGGCTTCCAGCCGGCCGTTGGCGAGGAGCAGAAAGCCGAAGCCGTTGCGCAGCAGGAGGTCGCGCTTTCCTGTCCACGTGTTGGTGTGTGCTCCGGGCGGGTTGTTCAACCAGTAGCTGGCAAAAGAAAAATGGCGGCGTAGCGTGGGCAATGCCTGATCGCCGGGATAGTCGTTGCGATCGAAACCTGTGTAACGCGCTGCCTGTTTCGAGGGTTCGTCTGTTGCATGAGCAGGCGAGGAATGTTGCGCGTATGCAGCGATTGCAAAGGCGAGGAGTACAGCAAAGGACGCGGCAGCTCGGGTCATAATTTCTTTTCGGCGCTCAAGAGACTCTGGCTAGAGGTTACACAAATGCGTATGCTAAATTTCATCGTAGATCCTTTTCAGAAACCCCTTTCCAGAAACTCTTTCCAAGGAGTAGAGCATGGCACCGACCGACGTCGATCCCAGGTACCCTGTGGGATGTTTTGCGGCCCCTGAGACGATTACGCCGGACGACCGGACCGGTGCGATCTCGGTGCTCGCGGAGCTTCCCGAGCAGATGCGTAATGCGGTGGACGGGTTGAGCCACAGTCAACTGGGCACCCCGTACCGCGAGGGCGGATGGACGCTGCGGCAGGTGGTGCATCATGTCGCAGACAGCCACATGAATGCGTTTGTGCGGTTGCGGCTGGCGCTGACCGAAGACTGGCCGACCATCAAACCCTACAACGAGGCCGCATGGGCGACACTGCATGATTCGGCGGCGCCGGTGGAGTGGTCGCTCGAGCTGATCGAAAGCCTGCATGCACGTTGGGTGATGCTGCTGCAGTCGCTCGATGACGCGCAGTGGGCTCGGGGATTCAAGCATCCGGAGAACGGGCCGACGACAATCGAGCAGCAGACGATGCTGTATGCCTGGCACTCGCGGCATCATGTGGCGCATATCACGCATCTGCGCAATCAGGAACGTTGGTAGGCCGATGGTAAGCCGATGGTAGGAACGATGGAAGGACGTTCGCGGAGACGATGACAGACCGACTGAGCAAGGAACGCGTCATTCAGATAGCAGGGACCCCGGCCGAGATCGAGCGGTGTTTCGCCGTCATGCGGCAGCTTCGGCCTGCCCTGGTTGCGGACGAGTTTGTCTCGCGCGTGCAGACACAGCAGACCGAAGGCTATCAGCTTGCGTTCGTCGAGCATCAGGGCGAGGTTGTCGCGTGTGCGGGGTTTCGGCTGCAGATGATTCTTGCGACGGGCAAGACGATGTATGTGGACGATCTGGTGACGGATGCGGCGAAGCGGTCGCAGGGACATGGCGAGGCGATGCTGCAATGGCTGATTGCGTTGGCGAAAGAGGCCAGGTGCGCGACGTTCAGTCTGGACTCGGGTACGCACCGGCAGGAGGCGCATGCTTTTTATTTCCGCCAGCGCATGCGGGTGACGAGCTTCCATTTTGCGCTGCCGCTTTAAGATGTGGCCTGCCGGCCGGGCCCACTGCGCTAAGCCACCCCACAAACGAAGACCTGTTTGTGGGGACCCCGATACGGGCGGTCACTTCGTGACGGGTATACCCCTTCGGTTGGCGCTCCCGTTGGTCGCGAAGGAAGTTCTCGGCTGCCGACCAACGGGAAGCTCGTCCGGCAGGACTGGTGTGGTAGCGTTCGGCTATGCCGCCTAAGGTCGCTGCAGCAGAGCACGTGCAGACGTTGGAGGAGATCTCCTCCGCACTCGAAAACTTCATGGCCGACTCGCCGCGTGCCGTCGTGCTCGAAGACGGCAAAATCATCTTCGACATGCGCGAGGCGAAGTACAAGCTCGCCACCGAGCATGGCCGTTGCACGCTGCACCTTTGGAGTGAAGAGAAAAATCTCGTCCGCCGCGTAAGCAGCACGGTGCTGCGCAACGGCGTCCTGCGTCTAAGTACGCACCGCTTTGGCCAGACCAAGCCGCAGACACTGGAGCTTGTGACCGACCGTGATCGGCGGACGCCTTCGACCCGGGAGGCGACACGCGTGAAGTACCTGAAGGTGCTCGAACGGGCGCTGCTGCGGAATTTTCCGGAGTGGAAACAGGTCGCATTCCGCACGGCGATGGATCTTGAGAAGAGCTTCGGTCCGGCCTATGCGCGCGGGACACTGGTGCAGGGACAGAAGGCCTGGGCGGTGATCGCGGTGAACGAGGAAGAGACCCAGGCCACCGTCGATGGCATTCTGACGCTGGGCATTCTGTGGCTGCATCACTGTCGCGAGACGGGCGACGGCCGCAGGCTCTACCAGGGCCTGAAGATCATCGTGCCGCGCGGAATGGCAATGCTTACGGTGTCGCGGGTGGCGTGGATGCACCCCGCGGCGGCACAGTGGGAGCTTTGGGAGCTGGACCAGAAGAACGAAGAGTTGGAGCAGCGCGATGCGGCGGACCACGGCAACCTGACCACGCACCTGATGCATGCGCCGAATCAGGACGCCGCGCGAGAACGCTTTGGCGACTCAGCCGCCCGCGTGATGAACCTGGTGCCGGAGGGGTTACGCGAGGTGGTCGAGCAGAGATTGCGCTCTGCGACCGAGCTTGCGTTTCTTCTGCATGGACTGGAGTTTGCGCGGGTAAGGATGGGCTTCGCCGGCGCTTCGTTTCGCAGCACACAGGAGATTACCTTCGGCGCGGGCGCGAACGAAACGCCTCTGACCGAGGAAAATGAAGGGGAGCTGCGCGAGCTGGTGGCAGGGCTGTTCGAGCGACGGTCTGCGGCCGGAAACAAGCGCGATCCGCTATATCGCACGCACCCGGAGCGTTGGCTCGAAAGCGTGCTGCGACAGGATCTCGAGCCACTGGATGTGCATCTGGATGCGAAGCATGTGTATGCGCAGGTGCCTGCGTTTGCGGCGGCAGATCGCGGGATGCTCGACCTGCTGGGCGTCACGAACGATGGGCGACTTGCGGTTATGGAACTCAAGGCTGACGAAGATCTCCATCTTGCGCTGCAGGGGCTTGATTATTGGGTGCGGGTGCGTTGGCACCATCTGCAGCCTGGGGATCATGCGACGGGCTTAGGCGAGTTTCAGCGTCATGGATATTTCGCGGGAGTGAGGCTTTCGCCGGAGCCGCCGCGGCTGTACCTGGTTGCGCCCGCGCTGCGAATTCATCCCGCAACTGAGGTGGTGCTGCGCTATCTTTCGCCTCGCGTGGACTGGACGCTGGTGGCCGTCGATGAGCGGTGGCGCGCGAAGATGAGAGTGATCTGGCGCAAACGCAGCAGCGATTGAGGACTGGCTTTCTTCGCAGCTTTCCACCAGCAAGCGGATGATTGATGTCGTGGAGTTACACGTTTGAGCTGCTGCTCACATCTCACCCGCAGGAAAGTCCGCACCCGTTTGCACACCAACCCGCTACAATCCATCTGTGTCAGCCAGCTCCCACTTCGATCATGTTGTGCCCTTCACGCCCGCTGAAGCCGACACGATTCTCCGCTCCATTCCTGCCCAACCCGGCGTCTTCGCACTCCACGGCGCGCGCGAGCAGGACACGCCCTACCTCACCCAGACGGCCGATCTTCGCCGCCGCATGCGCCGCCTACTCGATCCACCCGAATCGCAATCCAGGCGTCTCAACCTTCGCGAAAAAGTCGTTCGGATCGAGTACTCCGTCACCGGCTCCGCGTTCGAGTCTTCGCTCACGCTTTATCATGCGGCCGCCTCTCTCTTCGGCTACCCGGAAGCCCGTCGCCGCCTCAAGCTCCACACGCCCTACTTCCTCCGCCTCACCACTGAAAACCCACACCCCCGCGTCTACGCCACCAACAAGCTTTCGCGGCGCGGCCTCGCCCAGATGTATGGCCCCTTCCCCTCGCGCCTCGCCGCTGAACGCTACTGCGACGCGGTCCTCGATCTCTTCAAACTGCGCCGCTGCCACGAGGATCTTCACCCCTCGCCCGAACACCCCGGCTGCGTTTACGGCGAGATGAACAAGTGCATTGCGCCCTGCAAACAGGCGTGCACGCCCGAGCAGTACGCCGAGGAAACCGCCGCCGTCAAAAAGTTTTTCGACACCCGTGGCGAAAGCATGGTCATCGCGATCGGACTTGAGCGGGAAGAGGCCTCCGCCGGAATGCGGTTCGAAAAAGCTGCAGCGCTCCACGCGCAATGGCAGAAGGTCAAAGCCGCGCAGTCGCTCGCCGACTGGATCGTCCGCCCTGTCCCGAGGCTCCACGCCATCGTCGTACAGACCGCAGCGCGCGATGCCAGCCAACACCCCGAACAAGCCGCGCTTTTTCTTCTCGACAGCGGCTGCCTTGTCGGCCCCGAGCGCCTCTCCACCCTGGGCGTCCGCGCGGTCCGCGAGCAGACCTCGGTGGGCAGCTCCCTCTTCGCACAGCCGCTGATGCTCCAGCCCGTCCCGCTCGAAGGCGCACCCGCCACCGAGCCTCTCGACTCACCCGAATCCCGCGCCTCCAACGCCATTGCCGCACTTCAGCTCAGAGCCTCCAGCACCAGCGACCTCGCCCTGCTCAGCGACCACCTTTCGCTGCTCCGCCGCTGGTACTACCGGCCAGAAAAACAGCGCATTGGCGAAATCTTCCTCCCCAACGAAGACAGCTCATGGCCCATCCGCCGCATCCTCCGCGGCGCCGCCCGCATGGTCATCGGCGACCCCAAACCTATCGCCGAAACCAACCGCGAAGCCGCCCCGGAAGCCGCCAAAGAAATCAAAACCCGGACCCTCCACAAAGGCCGCCCTGAGGTCGAACGCACCGTGCCAATCCTGCCGAGTAAACCCTAATGGATCGGCTAAAGGATCACTAGCGTGGGGATCTCACGACGAGTATGCGGCGATAAGCCCGAATGTTCTTTGTTCTATAGTCGCGACATGCATTTTTGGGCACAGATTCCTCTCGTATTCTTCCTCATCGCTGGCTTTGTAACGGCATTTTTTCCTCGCGTGATGCCTCGATTGACGAATGCCTACTACTCGAAGATAGGCATGAAAACTAGAGTTGCGGAAGAGGATTACGACCGCATTGGCACACGTTTAGCGGGTGCGGTGCTGCTTGCCTTAGGCTTGGTTGTAGCCTATCGCTTAGTGTTCTCTGGTCACTGATTGAAGCAACGCTTGATGAGCTCTCCAGTAGAGAGGTAGCAACTCCAATTCATCTGGACTGCCCGTAACACACACAATCGCAAACCCACCTGCCTCTGCTCACACTGCTAAACTTCTCTCAGGAGCAACCCTCGTGATTGAACTGGCCGCATCCATCCTCGCCTCGGACTTCGCCCATCTCGCCGACGAGGTAGCCGCAGCCGAACGCGGCGGAGCCACCCTGCTGCACGTCGACATCATGGACGGTCACTTCGTTCCCAACATCACCTTCGGGCCGCCCATGGTCAAGGCCTTGCGCCCCGTCACCAAGCTCCCCCTTGACTGCCACATGATGGTCGAGAATCCCGACGCCTTCATCGCCGACTTCGCGCAGGCCGGGGCTGACATGCTGTCCGTCCACCAGGAGGTCTGCCGCCACCTCCACCGCACGCTTCAGCAGATCGTCCAGCACAACATGCTCCCGGGCGTGGTTATCAATCCCGCCACCCCCGTCGAAACCCTCGTCGAAGTCCTCCCTATGCTCCACTATGTTCTGGTCATGAGCGTCAACCCCGGCTTCGGCGGCCAGAAGTTCCTCCCGCTCGCGCTCGACAAGATCGCGTACCTCGCCGAGCTGCGCGAAGAGATGGGACTCAACTTCCGCATTGAGGTCGACGGCGGCGTTGCTCACGATACCGTGGCTCAGGTCGTCGAAGCAGGAGCCGACATGCTGGTCGCCGGCTCAGCCATCTTCAGCCCCGGAAAGACCGAAGAAAACGCACGCGAATTCCTCAGCCTCGCCCGCGCCTCCTCCTCCCCCATCCAGGTCTGATCTCTGCCACCGGAGTCATTCACGTTGCACCTGCTCATGTGTTCTTACCGTCATCCCCGATGGGGACTCTGCTGCTGTCTTATCTCGAGCTTGGTTCGATCGGTGCAAATACGGGTCAAGCCTCACACGCCTTCGGCACAACACCGGCCGAAACAATTAGAATAGTTCGTAAGCCTCGGTGCCACATGCGCCAGGCGGATGGGGTTTTCGTCGATGATCAAGCAGCGCCAGCATTCCTTCTTTCCCTCGCTTCGCGCCTCCTCTCTCGCCGGTCTGGCGATCGCCGGCCTGCTGGTCAGCGGAGCCATCGCCCAGGTCGCCGGCTCCTCCCAGACCAGCACCGACCCCAATACCGGCCAACAGCAGGAAAGCGTTACGCTTTCCGCCAGCCCGGGGAAAAAGGCCGATAAGAAGGACAGGGTCGTCCAGTCCAAGGACACCAAGCGCGAGCTGCGCAAAGCCAAGAAGCTCGATCCCGCCACTGCGGGCGACGCCGGACTTCCCGACAAGGTCCTTTACGACAAGGCCCTCGCCGCCACCAAGAAGGGCCATTTCGACGTCGCCAGGCTTGACCTCCAGACCCTGCTCAACACCTACCCCGACTCGCAATACCAGATGAAAGCCAAGCTCGCCATCGGCGACAGCTGGTACCGCGAAGGAGGCACAGCCGCTCTCACGCAGGCCGAGCAGGAGTACAAGGACTTCATTACCTTCTTTCCCAACGCCCCCGAGGCCGCCGAAGCACAGATGCGCGTCGGCGACATCTACTTCCGTCAGATGGACAAACCCGACCGCGATTACGCCAAGGCCCAGCACGCCGAAGAAGAGTATCGCCTCATGCTCCAGCAGTTCCCCGAGTCCTCGCTCGTGCCCCAGGCCAAGCAGCGCCTGCGCGAAGTTCAGGAGGTGATGGCCACACGCGAGTCCGACATTGGCGGCTTCTACTCCACCCATAACAACTGGCCCGCCACGATCGCGCGCTACCAGACCGTGGTCGATACCTACCCGCAGTTCAGCCACATGGACGACGTCCTGGTCGGTCTCGGCGACGCCTATGAAGCGGAAGCTCGCTACGTTCGCAGCCTCAAGCTTCCCGAAGCCGGCAAGGCCCGCCTCGAAAAAATCTACGACGACCAAGCCGCCGACGCCTATCGCAAGGTCATCCTCGAGCACTCCGCCGCACCCCACGTCGAAGACGCCCGCGACCGCCTCGATGAGATGCATCTTCCCATTCCGACGCCTACGCCCGAGCAGACAGCCGCGTCGATAGCGCTTGAAAACAGCCGCCGCCAATACCGTCTCCAGGACCGCGCCAAGCTCCTCGTCGTGCACCAGCCGGACGTCGTGCTCGCAGCCCGCGACGGCGAACCCACGCTGGCTGACCCAAGGCCCACCCTCGCGCCGCACATCACCACCAAGATCATGGCGGACTTCAAGGACTCGCTCAGCACCAACACTCCCGCCGCTGGTTCCGCCGTAACCCTGAACCCCCAACCCGGCGCAGCGCCAGCGACCGAGGCCAGCGCACCCGCTGCCCAACCGGCTTCAACAGATCAGCCCGCAGCAACCGCGCCATCCGGCTCCCTGCAACTCCAGGACGTTCCGACGGCGGGCTCTGAGGCCGGCCCGGTCGGCTCTGCCGTCACCAGCGCCCCGGGCAACGCACCCACAACCTCCGCGCCCGTAGGCAACAGCATGGGCGTCGAAATCCTCAACTCAGGATCGAGCGCGACAGGGTCGAATGCGGCAGGGTCGGATGCCATCCCAAGCTCCACCCCGGCCGACGACAACGGCGGCCTGAAGGCTGTAGGCTCGGCCACCTCCAATCCCCTGCCTGCGGTCGAAAAGCCCGCGGCTGCTCCCGACGCCGTCAACGACATCGCCCCTGGCACCCAGCCCGCCGCCCAGGTCGCCAATGCCAACGGCAAGAAGAAGAACGCCAAACCCGGGTTCGACAAGGGCGACGAGTCCTCCAGCAAACACAAGAAGAAGAAGGGTGTCGGCAAACTCAACCCCTTCTAACCCAACCCTCTATGCACAACGGAGCATTCCCTTCGCGCTCTTCTCTCGTGGAGGGAATCTCCATTTAAGGACACACATTTTTTCGCCCGCCCAAATCCGGGTGCCCCATATCTCGATTCTGAGATGTGGGGCATCTCGCGAGGCGAGACCGCCTTTCTCCGACTCACCCCACACCAACCACCAAGCCAACCCCGAGTCGCTCGCCTAATCGTCTTCGCCTTCCGAGCGCTGTCCCAACCGAGAGAATACGGGCCCACCCCTCTGCCTACCTCCACCGCATCCACCCCACCTCGCCGAGCAGCCATCACCGCCAAGCCGCGCCGACCCTCCCCGCGACATTGGTAGACTAGACCAGCATGGCTTTCTCCCTCTTTGGCAAACGCGACAAACCCGAGCAGCCACCCGACCCACCCGCCTCCATAGCACCTGCAGCGGAACCAGAACCGCAGGAACAAAAACGCGGCTTCTTCGACCGCATGAAGCAGGCGGTCACCCGCACCCGCGAAAGCTTCTCCGAATCCATCAGCTCCGTCATCGCGCTCACCCGCGAGGTCGACGAGACCACTCTCACCGGCCTCGAGCCCGTCCTGCTTGCCGCCGACCTCGGCGCCCCGACCACCGCCCTTGTGCTCGAAAACCTCCGCCAGCGCGCTCTCCGCGTCGGCATAGGAGGAGGCGACGAGCTCAAGCGCCTCCTCAAGGCCGAACTCAAGCAGATCCTCGACAACGTCGCAAAACCCGTCCGCCACCCAGACCACCCACCCGAAGTCATCATGATGGTGGGCGTCAACGGCACCGGGAAAACCACGACCACCGGCAAGCTCGCCGCCTTCTTCACCAGCGGAAAATCCGGCGCCCCGCGCACCGTGCTGCTCTGCGCCGCCGACACCTTCCGCGCCGCCGCCATCGAACAGCTCGAAGTTTGGGCCCAGCGTTCCGGCGTCCAGATCATCAAGACCAAGCAAGGCGGCGACCCCTCAGCCGCGCTCTACGACGCCTGCGCCGCCGCCAAAGCCCGCGGCACCCAGGTCCTGATCGTCGACACCGCCGGCCGGCTCCACACCAAGACCGACCTTATGAAGGAGCTCGACAAGATGCGCCGCACCGCCGAAAAACTCATCCCCGGCGCGCCCCATCAGACCCTGCTCGTCATGGACGCCACGACAGGTCAAAATGGCCTGACCCAAGCCCGTCTCTTCACCGAAGCCGCCCACGTCACCGGCATCGTCCTCACCAAGCTCGACGGCACGGCCAAGGGAGGCATCGTGCTCGCCATCGCCACCGAACTCAAGCTCCCCGTCCTCTACGCCGGCACAGGCGAAAAACTCGAAGACCTGATCCCCTTCGACAGCGCCAGCTTCATCGACTCCCTCATCGCCTGACTGTAGAGCACGCGTACCACCGGCTGCACCCCACACCCTCGCCATCGACCTCCGGCTCTGGGACAATACCCTAATGCCTGTCACTCTCCTGGAGTTCGTGCGCAAGTGGAACGCCAGTCTTCTCACCGAGCGTTCTTCCTCGCAGCAGCATTTTCGCGATCTCTGCGAAGCTCTCCGCGTCCCCCACCCCACAGAAATCGACGAGATCGGCACTGCCTACTGTTTCGACAAGCGCGTCACCAAACTCTCCGGCGGCGAAGGCTTCGCTGACGTCTGGAAGCGCGGCTTCTTCGCCTGGGAGTACAAATCCAAAGGCGGAGACCTCAAGGCCGCCTACCGCCAGCTCTCCAACTACCACGAAGCCCTCGAAAATCCGCCTCTCCTCGTCGTCTGCGACTTCGTCCGCTTCGAAGTCCACACCAAGTTCGAAAACTCTCCCACACGCGTCTACGCCTTCACCCTCGACGACCTCCTGCTCAATCGCGACACCCCCACCTGCGCCATCCCGCCTGTCGAAGTCCTCCGCGCCTGCTTCACCGACTTCAACCCGCTCCGGCCCGAAAACACCGCAGTCCGCGTCACCCGCGCCGCCGCCGCCGACCTCCTCCGCCTCGCCGAACGCCTCGAACTCGAACGCCGTCCCACCCCGCTCTCCCGCGAGCAGATCGCGCACTTCCTCATGCGCATCGTCTTCTGCCTCTTCGCCGACTCCATTGGCCTCCTGCCCGAGCACACCTTCCGCGACCTCGCCCTCTCCAAAGACCGCTTCCTCCCCACCAAATTCCGCCGCAAGCTCCGCCTCCTCTTCCAGGCCATGTCGGAAGAAGACGGGATCTTCGGCGCCCACTCCATCCGCTACTTCAACGGCGGTCTCTTCGACAGCGACGCCGTCATCGAGCTCGACTTGGCCGACCTCGGCATCCTCGCCTCCGCCGCCTCCCACGACTGGGCACACATCGAGCCCACCATCTTCGGCACCCTCTTCGAGCGCTCCCTCGACGCCTCCAAACGCTCCCTCATCGGCGCCCATTACACCAGCACCGAAGACATCCTCCTGCTCATCGAGCCTGTGGTCATGCAGCCGCTCCAGCGCCGCTGGGCCGCCGTCCGCACCGAAGCCGAAGCCGCCCTCGCCGAAGAACGTCCTCCCAGCGCGTTGCACCATCCGAGTGCCCCATCTGAGCCCATCTCAAATCCGGGTACCCCATCTGCGCCGACGGTCTCATCGTCGGCTAAGGTGGTTTCCACCCTCAGACTCGCCAGCCAGCCTCGCCTTCAACTCGACCGCCCGTCCTTTAAAATCCTCTCCGCCTGGGTCGAAGAACTCAACCAGATCACCATCCTCGACCCCGCCTGCGGCTCCGGAAACTTCCTCTACGTCGCCCTCCGCCGCCTGCTCGACCTCTGGTACGAGGCCCAGCGCTTCGCCACCATCAATGGCCTCTCCCTCGTCCTCGACCCCATGCCCAACCCCCAGCAGCTCTTCGGCATCGAGACCGACTTCTACGCTCACGAGATCGCCAGCGTCGTCGTCTGGATCGGCTTCCTCCAGTGGAAGCACGAACACGGCATCCAGTCGGACAAAGAACCCCTCCTCCAGAAACTCTCGAACATCCAGCACGCCGACGCCATCCTCCGCTACGACGCCGAAGACAAACCCTTCGAACCGGAATGGCCAGCCGCAAACTTCATCATCGGCAACCCACCCTTCCTAGGAGACAAGAAGATGCGTGCCGAACTCAATATCGAGCCGCACCCACGCTACGTCGACGACCTCCGCACCCTCTACGAATCCCGAGTCCCGGGCGGAGCCGACCTCGTCACCTACTGGTTCGAGAAAGCTCGCGCCATCATCGAGCGCCAACCGGCCCGCGCCGGCCTCCTCGCGACCAACTCCATCCGCATGGTCGGCAACCGGCCTGTTCTCGAGCGCATTCTCAAATCCGGCAACATCTTCATGGCCTGGAGCGATCGGGCATGGTCCCTCGACGGAGCCGCGGTTCGCGTGTCCATGATCGGCTTCGACAACAACGACGAACCTCAGCACACCCTCGACGGCGAGCCAGTCCAGCAAATCCACGCCGACCTCACCGGAGAATCAAACGTAGCCAGCGCACTCCGTCTCAAGGAAAACGAAGGGCTCTGCTTCCTCGGCATCATGAAGGGCGGTCCCTTCGATATCACCGACGAAGAAGCCCGCAAGATGCTCTCCCGCCCCACAAACCCCAATGGAAAACCCAACAGCGACGTCATCAAACGCCGCCTGGGAGGGCAGGACATCACGGGCAGAGATCGCGGTGGATGGCTCATCGACTTTCGTGACATGCCTCAAGCCGAAGCCTCACTCTACGAATGGCCCTTCGAGTACGTGAAGAAGCACGTGAAACCCTTGCGTTCCGTGAATCGGGACATCCTCATGCACAAGAACTGGTGGCTGCATGGCAGAACCCGCCCTGCACTCCGGCGCGCAATCGCAAACCTGTCGCGCTGCATCGTGACCCCAGAAGTAGCCAAGCACCGCCTCTTCATTTGGATGGATACAGCCGTAGTTCCCGACCACACCTGCCACGTCATAGCTCGTGAGGATGATTACTGCTTTGGCCTGCTGCACTCGTTGCCTCACCAGATTTGGTCACTTAGCTTGGGGTCCACTCTAGAGGACCGCCCGCGCTATAGCTCCGACATTACCTTCGCCACCTTCCCCTTCCCCTGGCCACCCAACCACGAACCCAAAGACTCACCCCCCGTCGAAGCAATCGCGGCCGCCGCCCGTGACCTCGTCCAACTCCGCGACGCCTGGCTCAACCCGCCCGACACCCCCGAAGCCGACCTCAAGAAACGCACCCTCACCAACCTCTACAACCAGCGCCCCACCTGGCTCGACGACGCCCACCGCACCC
>JALYVA010000153.1 GCA_030853485.1 Acidobacteriota bacterium | reverse complement strand
GGGATGAGCTGGGGCGGGTGAGGCCGGCGGAGCTCTTGCATGCGGCGGGGTTGCTGGGTGGGGTGGGGTTGAATCGGAATTTGGGGCTGCGTGGGGAAAGCGGACGTGCTGGGCAGGAGGCCCACCTGAGCGGGGATGAGACGGTCGCAAAGATGGGGGGGCCGGGTTCTGGCTTGGGTTCTGTTGCGGGTAAGGATTCTGAGGAGACTTTGGCGGGGCTGGAGGCGGTTCGGACGAAGACAGCGCTTGAGGAATGGGTGTTTACGGCGGAGTATGCGGTGCCTCTGGTGCGCAGTCATTTCAAGGTGCATTCGCTGGACGGCATGGGACTGGGTGGGCATGAGGCGGCGGCGGTGGCGGCGGGGGCGCTGCTGCATTATCTGCGGCAGACCAAGCAGGGGGCGATGGAGCACCTGGATGGGCTGCGGTTTTATGAGCGGTCGACGTGCCTGGAACTCGATGCGGTGAGTGTGCGGAATCTTGAGTTGGTGGAGCCTCTGTTTTCGGGGGAGTCGGTGCAGACTACGCTGTTTCATACGCTGGACGCGTGTTGCACGCCGATGGGGAAACGATTGCTGCGGGCGTCGCTGCTGCGGCCGTTCTCCGGGGTGGCGGAGATTGAGCTGAGGCTGGAGGCGGTGGGCGAGGCGGCGGGTTCGTTGCGGAAGAGAGAAGATCTGCGGCGGTCGATGGATGGGGTGCAGGATCTGGAACGTCTGCTGGGGCGTGTTGCGCTGAATTCGGCGGGGCCGCGAGAGGTGATGGCGCTGGCGAAGACGCTGGGATGTCTGCCGGGGATGGTGGAGGCGGTGAGGGCGTTTGAGGCGCGGAGGTGGCGGGAGCTGGGGAGGAGTTGGGTTCGGGGTGCTGGCGATGGCGGGGATTCTTGGGGGGTGGAGACCCAGGTCTCAAAGTCGAGACCTGGGGCACCCGGTTTTTTGGTTGGGGAGGAGATGGGGGGTGGGGTGGGAATGCTGGAGCGCGGTGATGGTGGGTCTGGGTCTTCGAGTTCCGAAGCGGCTTCAACTGCTGGCTCGGCGGGCGCAGCTGACTCGGCGGGCTTGGCGGGATTGGATCCGCTGGGGGATTTGTACGAGATGATTGTGCGCACGATTGCGGAGGAGCCTCCGGTGTCGCTGGGAGAGGGTGGGGCGATTCGGGAGGGTGTGGATGCGGAGCTCGATGAGCTGCGGGAGTTGAGCCGGAGTGGGCGGCAGTCGCTGGCTGCGATTGAAGAGCGGGAACGAGTGAGGACGGGGATCGGGTCGCTGAAGGTGCGGTTCAACAATGTGTTTGGCTACTACCTTGAGGTGACCAAAGCGAATGCGAAGGCGGTGCCGGCGGACTATGAACGCAAGCAGACGCTGGTGAATGCGGAGCGGTTTACGACGCCGGAGCTGAAGCAGTATGAGACCAAAATTCTTACGGCGCAGGAGCGGAGTGAGGAGATTGAGCGGAGGATTTTTGCGGAGCTTCGGCAGAAGCTGCTGGAGGCTGCGGGACGGATGCGGGAGACGGCGCGCAAGATTGCGGAGATCGATCTGCTGGCCTGCTTTGCGCATCTTTCGGCGCTGCGCGGCTGGGTGCGCCCGCAGGTGGAGGTGAGCGGGGTGCTGGAGTTTGTGCAGGCGCGGCACCCGGTGGTGGAGAAGAGGCTGGAGGAGTCGGGCGGGGGACGGTTTGTGCCGAACTCGACGTACCTGGAGGCGGACGCGGGACCTGCGGTGCTGCTGATTACAGGGCCGAATATGGGAGGCAAAAGTACGTATTTGCGCATGGCGGCGCTGCTTGTGGTGATGGCGCAGTGCGGCTGCTTTGTGCCGGCGGAGAGGATGCGGCTGGGGCTGGTGGACAGGATCTATACGCGGATCGGGGCGAGCGATAATGTGGCGCGTGGTCGTTCGACGTTCATGGTGGAGATGACGGAGACGGCGGCGATTTTGAATACGGCGACGAACCGTTCGCTGGTGCTGCTGGACGAGATGGGGCGTGGGACGGCGACCTATGATGGGCTGAGTTTAGCTTGGGCGACGGTGGAGCATCTGCATGACCGGATTGGGGCGAGGACGCTGTTTGCGACGCACTATCATGAGCTGACGCTTCTGGCGGAGAGGCTGGCGCGGCTGCGGAATCTGCGGGTGACGGTGAAGGAGACCTCGACGGGGATTGTGTTTTTGCATACGGTGGAGGCGGGGGCGGCGAGCAAGAGCTACGGGATCGAAGTGGCTCGGCTTGCGGGGCTGCCGCAGGGCGTGATTGCGCGGGCGCGCGAGGTGCTGAAGGTGCATGAGCGGGCGGAGACGCAGCAGGTGCGGGAGGCTTCGCCTGCGGCGGCGCGGATGCAGATGACGATGTTTACGCCACTGTCGCAGAGGATTGTGGATCGGCTGGCGGAGGCGGATGTGGATGGGCTGACGCCGCGGGAGGCGCTGCATCTGCTGGCGGAGTTGCAGCGGGAGTTGAAGGGATAGTGTCCTGCCGGACGGGCCGCCTGCGCGGCGCGCGGTCACTTCGTGACGGGTATACCCCTTCGGCTGGCCCTCCCGTTGGTCGGGATGGATATTTGTGCCGACCAGCGGGAGGGCCCGTGCTGATGATTCTGTCCAGACAAGGTATACCCGTCATGAAGTGACCGCGCGAATCGGGGTCCCCGCAAACAGGTCTTCGTTTGTGGGGTGACTAAGCGTAGCGGGCCCGTCCGGCAGGACACACGCATTTAGAGTTGAGGAAACATGGCGAAAAGCATGGTGGTGGCGGGAGTGATGAGCGGGACTTCGGCGGATGGGGTGGATGTGGCGGTGTGCCGGATCTCGGCGGGAGCGGGCGGGCCTCGGGTGAAGCTGCTGGGGCATGTGGGGGTGGCGTATCCGAAGGCGCTGCGAGAGGCGGTGCTGGGGGCGATGGATGCCAAGGCGATATCCGTGGCGGAGTTGGCGCGGTTGAACTGGAGGTTGGGCGAGGTGTATGCGGATGCGGTGGTGCGGGCTTGTGGTGAGGTGGGGGTGGCAGCGGTCGCTCTTGGCCCGAAGCCCACGTCTCAACATCGAGATATGGGGTACCTGGCAGAAACCCACCTTAGCCGCGAAAAGCCGGCGGCGAAGATGGGGCACACGGGCTCGTACAGGAAGATGATGCTGGGGCTGGTGGGGTGTCATGGGCAGACGGTGTATCACCAGGCAGTGGCGGCGAAGTATCTGGGCAGGGCGGTGCGGGCGACGTGGCAGATGGGCGAGGCGGCGGTGATTGCGGAACGGCTGCGGTGCCCGGTGGTGAGCGACTTCCGGCCGGCGGATATCGCGGCGGGTGGACAGGGCGCGCCGCTGGTGCCGATGCTCGATTACTGCATGTTTCGTTCGGAGAAGGTAAGCCGTGTGCTGCAGAATCTGGGTGGGATTGGGAACTTGACGGCGATGCCGGCGGGGGCCGGTGTGGATGAGGTGATGGCGTTCGATACGGGTCCGGCAAACATGGTGATCGATGGATGCATGAAGCGGCTGTATGGGCGGGAGTTCGACCGGGGTGGGGCGGCGGCGGGTTCCGGCAAGGTCTTTGAACGGGTGGTGGCGACGGTGCTGGAGGACGGGTACTTCTCTGCCCCGCCGCCGAAGACGTGCGGGCGGGAACAGTTTGGGGAGGCGTTCGTTGCGCGTTTTGTTGGGTTGTGCCGGAAGGCGGGTGCGCGTGAGGACCGGGACGTGATTGCGACGGCCACGGCGTTGACTGCGGCTTCGGTGGTGGAGGCGTATCGGCGATTCGTGTGGGCGCATGTGGGGCAGAGGGCTCCGCTGGCGAAGGTGGAGTTTGTGGTGGCGGGGGGTGGGGTGAAAAACGCTGCGCTGATGGGGATGTTGCGCGAGGGGTTGGAGCCGCTTGGGGTGCGGGTGCGGATGATGGAGGAGCTTGGTGTTTCGGCGCAGGCGAAGGAGGCGGTGGCGTTTGCGCTGCTGGCGTGGCTGAGTTGGAACGGGATGGCGGGGAATGTTCCGGCGGCGACGGGTGCGCGAAGAGGTGTGGTGTTGGGGAAGGTTTGCTTCGGATGAATGTCATCTGGATGGGCGGGAGAGCGGTTCGCTTCGCGAAGGCCCACCTTGGCGCGCGACTGTGGGGAACCCGGATTGTTGCCGGATTGGCTGTGATGCTTTGCGCGGTTGTGCTGGGGTGCCAGGGGCGCGTCGAGGACCGTTCGACGGTAACGATGGTGATTGAGAGCAGTCCGAACAATCTGGATCTGCGGCAGGGGACGGATGCGCAGTCGGAGCGGGTGGGCGAGCTGATTTTCGATGCGCTGGTGAAGAAGGATGAGCATTATGAGCTGCGTCCGTCCCTGGCGACGAGCTGGGAGCAGCCGGATGTGCGGACGTGGGTTTTTCATCTGCGCGATGGGGTGCGGTTTCACGATGGCAGGCCGGTTGAGGCTGCGGATGTGGTGTACACGATCGAGAGCTTGATCGATGGGTCGCTGGTTACGGCGAAGGGTGGGAGTTTTGCCGCGGTGGAGAAGGCGGAGGCGAAGGACCGGCTGACGGTAGTGGTGCACCTGAAGCGGCCGGATGCGGGGCTGCTGTTCAACGTGAGCGATGGGTTGTTCGGTGTGGTGCCGCGCGGAAGCGGGAAAGACTTTGGGCTGCATCCGGTGGGCTCGGGGCCGTTTCGGTTTGTGAGTGCGGTGCAGGATAAGGAGGTGATCGTGGAGCGAAACCATGACTACTGGGCGGGGATGCCTGCGGTGCCGGATGGGGCGCGGGAGATCGAACGGGTACGGTTCGAGGTGGTGCCGGATGCGATTACAAGCGCGCTCGAGCTGCAGAAAGGCTCGGCCGATGTTGCCAGCAACGTGGTGACGCTGGATATGGTGCATGCGCTCGAGAGCCGGCCGAACCTGAAGGTGGAGACGGGCGCAGGGTCGGCGGTGGTTTATGTGACGTTTAATGTTACAGATTCGGTGCTGAAGGAGAAGAGGGTTCGGCAGGCGGTGGCGCTGGCGATCGATCGGCAGGCGATTGTGGATGCGATCTGGAGGGGGCAGGCGCGGCTGGCCGAGACTCTGTTGCCGGCCGGGCATTGGGCGGCGGCTTCGGAAGAGGAACTGGCGAGGTATCCGCATGATGTGGCGCGTGCGCAGAGATTGTTGCAGGAGGCGGGATTTGCCGCGGACAAGAATGGCGTGCGATTGCGGCTGACCATGAAGACCAGCACGGACGAGACGACCCGTCTGATGGCGGCGGTGTTGCAACAGCAGCTTCGGGCAGCGGGCATTGCGCTTGAGATACGGTCGGCGGAGTTTGGGACGTTCTACTCCGACGTGACGCGAGGTGCGTTTGCGATGTATGCGCTGCGTTGGATTGGAAGTAATGAAGACCCGGATATTTTCCGGTATGCGTATGCGACGGACAGCTTTCCGCCGAGGGGGGGTAACCGGGGAAGGTATTCGAATGCTCGTGTGGATGGGTTGTTGGCGGAGGCTGCGGCAAGCTCGGACCGTGTGGTGCGGAAGGCGGACTATGTGAAGGTGCAGCAGATTCTGGCGGAGGAGCTGCCGGGGATTCCGATGTGGTATCCGAACAACGAGGTGGTGCATACGCGAAGGGTGGAGGGGATTGTGCCGAGAGGGGCGGGGAGCTTTGATTTCTTGCGGGAGGCCTGGGTGCGGTAGCGGTGGTGGCTTGGGTTTCTAGCTCTGCAGTGGCCAGGTCGTTGCCTGCCAAGGGCGCTGGGCGTGGCGACGAGGCCGACTGTAAGATGGCGGCGCGTCGTGCGTCAGCAGGTTTGAGAAGGACAAGGAGACGGACCGATGGGATGCTGCGACGAGCGGATAGCAAATGTGAAAGACCCGGTGTGTGGCATGACTGTGGACCCGGCGAAAGCTGCGGGGACAAGCATCTATGAAGGAAGCAGCTATTACTTCTGTTCTTCGGGGTGCAAGAAAAAGTTCGATGGAAACCCGGCCCAGTATTTGGGCACGGCAGAGACAGACACGTTCGATGCACGAACCGTGCTGGACCCGGTGTGTGGCATGAAGGTAGACCCGGCCAAAGCCGCGGGCACGGAAGAGTATCTGGGGACGCGGTACTTTTTCTGTAGTCAAGGATGTGCTGCGAAGTTTCGGACATCCCCGAAGAAATACCTGGAGACTGCAGGGGGGGCGACGCGGGCAGCTGCGCCGGCGCATGGAGAACAACAGTTGGAGTATGTCTGTCCGATGGATCCTGAAGTGAGCAAGATGGGTCCGGGGAGCTGCCCCAAGTGTGGGATGGCACTCGAACCTGCCATGCTGACCGCGCCGGTGCAACACTCTGACTGGACCTGTCCGATGCACCCTCAGATTTCAAAGGATGGACCCGGGGAATGTCCTATCTGTGGAATGGCGCTGGAGCCGAGAGAGGCGAGCGCGGAGGAGGCTAATCCGGAGCTGGTGAGTATGACTCGCCGACTCTGGATTGGCGCGGCTCTTACCCTGCCGCTGCTGGCGCTTATGGTTTCGGAGCTGCTTCCTTCACAGCCGCTGCAACATCTTGCCGAACCGCGCGTGCTTGCATGGCTTCAACTCGCGCTGGCTACGCCGGTCGTTGTGTGGGGCGGATGGCCGTTTTTTGAGCGGGGCTGGTTATCGATCGTTCATCGCAGCCTGAACATGTTTACGTTGATCGCCCTGGGGACGGGGGCGGCCTATCTGTATAGCGTCGTTGCCGTGGTGGCTCCGCGTCTGTTTCCTGCATCTTTGCGCGATGGATCGGGAAGTGCTCCGTTGTATTTTGAAGCAGCGGCGGTGATTACGGTTCTCGTCCTGCTGGGGCAGGTGCTGGAGCTTCGCGCGAGGTCGCAGACGAGTAGTGCGATCAAGGCGCTGCTCGGTCTGGCTCCGAGCAAGGCACGGCGTGTGATGAGCGATGGTAGTGAAGCTGATATTGCTTTGAACCAAGTTCAGGTGGGAGAGAGCCTCCGCGTGCGTCCTGGCGAGAAGGTGCCGGTAGATGGGTCCGTGCTCGAAGGCGGGAGTGCGGTGGATGAATCGATGGTGACGGGCGAAGCGATTCCTGTCGAAAAGACAACGGGAGACAAGGTTACCGGCGGGACGATCAACGGTACGGGAAGTTTTCTGATGAAAGCGGAGCGGGTCGGTTCGGACACTTTGCTGGCGCGGATTGTGCAGATGGTGAGTCAAGCGCAAAGGAGTCGCGCACCGATACAGCGCCTGGCCGACGTAGTTGCCGCTTACTTCGTTCCTGCTGTCCTTGTGGCTTCGGCAGTCACGTTTGCGATGTGGCAGATGTATGGGCCGCAACCGAGATTTGCGCATGCCCTGGTGAACGCGGTGGCGGTGCTGATCATTGCGTGCCCCTGCGCTCTTGGGCTGGCGACGCCGATGGCGATCATGGTGGGAATGGGACGAGGTGCGGGCGCGGGCATTTTAGTTCGCAACGCAGAAGCTCTTGAGATTTTCGAGAAGGTGGACACGCTTGTTGTCGACAAGACAGGAACTTTGACCGAGGGCAAGCCAAAGTTGACCACGGTGGTTGCGTTGGAAGGATTTGAAGAAGCCGGGATATTGCAGATGGTGGCAAGCCTGGAACAAGCAAGCGAGCATCCACTGGCTGCTGCGATGGTCGCGGGTGCGAAGGAGAAGAAGATAGAACTTCTCCCTGTGAAAGAATTCCGGTCGATCACGGGGAAAGGTGTGACGGGAACGCTTCGGGACAGGAAGGTGGGTATAGGCAATGCTGCTTTCGTAGAGGAACATGGCTTGTCGCTGGACCCACTGCTGACGCGGGCTGAGGCTTTGCGACGAGAGGGACAGACGGTGATGTTTGTCGTCTCGGAGAGTCGTCTTGCAGGAATGATCGCGGTGGCCGATCCGATCAAAGCTACGACCGCCGAAGCGATCGAGGCGCTGAAAAAGGAAGGCATTCGTGTGGTCATGGTCACGGGGGACAACCAGACGACGGCCGCGGCTGTGGCTGAAAAGCTCGGCATCGATTTCCATGCGGACGTGCTGCCGGAGAAGAAGGCAGAGGTGGTGAAAGCATTGCAAGCACAGGGTGCGATTGTGGCGATGGCCGGCGACGGGGTGAACGATGCACCTGCGCTGGCACAGGCACAGGTGGGAATCGCGATGGGCACGGGAACCGATGTTGCGATGGAGACTGGAGGCATTACGCTGGTGAAGGGGGACCTGCTCGGCATTGTGAAGGCGCGTAGGCTGAGCCAACATACGATGAGCAATATCCGGCAGAATTTGTTCTTCGCTTTTTTTTATAATGCCATCGGTGTGCCACTGGCAGGCGGAGTTTTATTTCCTGCCTTTGGATTGCTGCTGAATCCTATGATTGCCGCTGCTGCGATGAGCTTGAGCTCGGTTTCGGTAATAGGCAACGCGTTGCGGCTTCGTGGATTGAAGCTATAGCTGCGTTGCAGGGTGGGCTGTGGCCGGTTTGTGTTTGTTGGGTACGAACGTTATGGCCGCTGGCTTCGCCTGCAGGTGCAATCCAAGCATTTGTGCTCAGCGCAGGACCCGCACGCGGCAGTCAACGCCTGCGCGACGGACTTGCGAGCACGATGTAATCGTACCGAGGCATTGTTGGGTGTGATGCTATTCGCCTTCGCGAAGACCTCCACCGACTGGCCGCCGAGGTCGACTTGTTCGATAGCAGCGCGATAGTCGCTTTTGAGATCCCGTACGACGTCGCCGATGCAGGCACAGACGGTTTGTGTCAGCTCGGGTTCGTAGGTTAGCGGGATCTCCTCTGCGTACGCGGCGTCGCCGCTTGCACGAACTGCGGTCCGCCGGTAGTGGTCAATCAGCGCGTTGCGTAAGATGCGATAGAACCAGGCGACTGCGCTTTCGTCGTCCCGAATTTCGGGTCCGTGTTCGATCGCCTTGATGTAGGCCGTCTGTAAGACGTCCTCTGCTGCGGACTTGTCGTGCAGCCTGGCGGAGAGGAAGCGTAGGAACTTGTCTCGCAACGCTATGAGGCGGTCCATGCGGTCAGTTTCTGTCGTTTCGAATCCGTTTTGTGCCATGTCGTTCAGTTCCCTTCCGGTGAGGTCTAGCGTCTTTTTTCAAACTACCGTGGGCTGAGGCACTCGTGCGCCCCCAGCTTCATGTAGAGCAGCCTGCTCCAGCGAAGAGACACGGGCATAAGCACTGCACCGAGCGCGACGCGTGGTTTTACTGTGCCGAGGCCTTTTCGTCGTGAGCCGGACGCATCAGTTGCTTGCTCCCGGGGCGGTTGGGAGGTTGATGGTTGTATTGTCCTGGCCGATGCTCATGGGCTCTTCGAGGCCATCGAACAGCGTGTAGTTTTGGAGCGCGATGGCTGTCCTCCATTCCTCGTTGAGCGCCTGGACGTAGGCGAGCTGGAGGGTGAACAACATCTTTTGCGCAGTTAAGACGTGAGGGTAGGGTTGAGCCATCTGCTGATACTTGGTTACTTCGAGTTCGTATGCCCGCCGAGCTCTGGGCAGCATTTCGGTCCGATACTTCTCGGCGGTGTAGCGGGCGGTCTGGTATTGCTGGGCGAGCGGTTCTGCCCGATGGCGTGTGTACAACTGGGTGCGCGTGACATCCTGCCGGGCTCGCTCCAGTAAGACCTTTGAAGCCTCGGTGTTGCCCTGGTTGCGGTTCCAGAGCGGCAGCTGCACGCTTGCTTCGGCAAAGCTCTCGGGACCAGCGGCGTTGTTTGTGGAGCCAAGCTTCTCACCCGAATACCATTCCCCTGCTTTCAGGTTAAGGTTCGGGACCTTCTCACGCCTGGCAGATTTCACGCGAGCCTGTGCGAGGGCAACGTTTGCTTGTGCCTGCTTGACTGCGGGGCTTTGCTGCATGTCAGTAGCGACCAGGCCTTCGGCGTCGAGTTGCGGTGGTTCCACGAAGCCTCCGGTCAGTGGACGAGGGGCGAGGGAAGCCTGGCCTGCGGAGGTGGCGAGCTGCGCGAATGCAGCGAGAAACATGCGTTGGGCGGTCACGAATTCAACTTTGGCTTGTTCCGCTGCTATCTCAGCGTTGAGGACATCGGAGGCGTCGGCCTGGCCGATACGTTCCAACTCGTGGGAGTTCGTGTCTGCGTCCAGCGCCACTTTGAGCAGCCTGTCGTGAATGACCACCGACTGCTGCATGGCCAAAGCCTCATAGAACGCGCGACCGACGTCGTTGTGAATCCGGGCGCGTTGGATGTCGACAGCAAGTTGGTTCGAGCGTCCTTCGGCGCGGTAGATGTCGCGCCTGAGGGCGAGCTTGCGGCCCAGGAGGAACTCCTGTGAAAAGAAGGCCCCCTGTTCGCCGCCGCCATATTGGCCTCCTCGAATGTGGTCGCCTGAATAACCAAGCATAGGGTTGGGTGGAAGACTGAGCTGCCGTCCCTGCTGGTTGGACCGATCCACATTTTGCTGCGCCTGTTGAAGGGTTGGATTGGTCTTGTCGGCCATTTCGAGGAAAGTTTCGACCGTCATTGACTGGCGGTCGAGAATGTCACGCAAGAGGTCGGGAGCAGGGAGATCACCGCCGGTCTGGAAGCCGATCGCCTCCGGCTCCTGAAGCTCCTCGATCGGAGCTTTGATCGAGCTGGCGTCACTGTCCGGGGCGGGCCTGGTCTGCGGTTGCTCTGCCTGCTGTTCCACGGATTGCGTCATGCTTGCAGCCGCTGTCTTTGCTTTCGGATCTGCCGGTGCGGGTTTCAGAGGTGCTGATGGTTGCGATGCGGGCTTTGGCGGGTCCATCTTCATGCCGGGCATATCCGGCATCGTCTGCTGTGCCTGCAGGGTGCAGGCAGCGAGGCCAAGGGTGAGGCCTATTGCCATGTGTTGGAGGTTCATCAGTATCTCCTGAATCGGTTCTCGTTGCGGCTTGCGCTGGTGCGGTGTAGGCCAGGTTCGTGTCGCAGGTTCATTCGGCAGCTAGGTGCGGGTGTGGTCGCTGTTAAGGGTGTAGATCGATGCGTAGGGGTCGTTCGGTCGCTTGGCGTCGCGCATCGCGGCGACTACCTGGTCGTATTGGTCGGGAGGCAGAACGCGGATGAAGGTCATCATGCCTTGCATGAACCGGCTCCAGTTGGGTCTGAGGCCAAGGTTTTCGGGCTTTTCTACGAGCCGTTCCATGTTCATCATGGGCCCTTCCATATAGGCGTCCTGAGGGAAGTTAGGCACGTTGTTGGCGTTGGGCGAGGTCTCGATCTGCTGGGCTTTCATGCTGCTGTCGCTCATGTCGAAAGCGTCGAGGTTGCGCTGCTGCTCCGCACTGAGCTTTGGCCCGTTCTTCCTCTGCTCGTTGCTCATGCCCATCATGCCGGCATCGAGCTGCGTGTTCGCGAGAGGACCATCTGGAGCTGTCGGCTGCTTCCCTGCTTCCAGAGCGGCAGACGGGATCGCCGGGTCGCCGGCCTTTTGCGCGGGTGCCGCCATGCCCGGCATATCGCTTTTCGGCATGCTGTTCATGCTGTCCCCGTTCTCACCGCGCGGAGTCAATCTCCCGTGGCTGTCATCTCCGCGCATGCCCTGGCCATCGGGGAAACCTGCCATCCGAGTCATGGGACCGGCCTGGGGAGCCATCTGGTTCATCATGTGGTGTGGCAAATGGCAGTGCAGCATCCAGTCGCCGGGGTTGTCCGCCACGAACTCGACATTGCGGCTTTGCGCTACACCGACGAGAACGGTATTGCCCGGCCACCAGGCAGTCTCCGGGATGCGTCCGCCCTCGGTTCCGGTGACGTAGAAGGTATGCCCGTGGATGTGCATGGGGTGGTGATCCATTCCGAGATTCACAAAACGAATACGGACACGGTCGCCTTGCCGAACGATCAAAGGTGTGGAGGAAGGTCCGGCCTTGCCATTGAGCAGCAGCCAGTTAAATTCCATCATCATGGTGTTGGGAATGGTGGAGTTTGGAAGCACGGCATACTCCTGCAGGTGGATGGCAAAGTCCTTGTCGCAGTGAGGTCTGTAGGGCACCTTTGGGTGCATGATGAAAGCACCGAGCATGCCGGCCATCTCCTGCATGGCCATGTGCGAGTGGTAGAAGAAGGTGCCTTCCTGCTTGATGTTGAAGTTGTAGGTGAAGCTCTGGCCGGGTCGAATGGGCTCCTGGCTGATGCCGGGCATACCGTCGTAGCCGATCTGATCTTCAAAACCGTGCCAGTGCATGGAGGTGGGTTCGGGTAGTTCGTTCTTCAGGATGACGCGCACCTTGTCACCTTGTGTGACCTGTATGGTTGGGCCGGGCGCGGAGCCGTTGAACCCCCAGACGTCGATGGTTTTGTCGGGGGCGATCTGCCGCTTGAAGACGTGGGCCGTCAAGCGGAATACCTTGATGTCGCCTTCCATCTCGAAGGGCAGGTCTCCTACATCGGTGGTGACGACGGGAGTATGGGTGAACGGACCGGTTCGGCGATCGACTTTAGAAAGAGAGCCGCTGCTGTAGCCTTGATAACCGCCATGAGCGGCGACTTGATCTGGGGGATTGTTTGAGCTGTGGGTGGATTCTGCGACGGCGCGGCTGGTAAACAGCCCTGCACCGATGCCGAAGGCAGTTTGAAGGAAGGAACGGCGATTTGCCATGGTAAGAACACTCCGGATGCGGGTGGGACGCGGACGCTGGCGGCGCTGATGGCACGGAGAGACTTGCTGCTTTTATCTCGAGGGAAGAGGAAGCGACGCACTCCGGCTGGCGACTTGGGGATGTCGCTACGGGGTCGCTACGCTAGACGAGCTGGGTGGTGTGGAGAGAAACGGGCGAGTGTTTTGGGAAGCGTGGAGGCCCTCGAACGGGAGTCGAGCGCTCCAAAAGCAGAGGCTGCAACTTTCCAATGTCAGCGAGCGCAAGGGTCAGAGTGGGAGCGACAGGAGCGATGAAATGGAAACGTTCGCTTGTGAGCGCGGGTTGGGTGACGCACGCCTGATGCTCGCAGGCAGCGGAGGTGGAAGCTGAAGTGGCGGTCCCACAGCAAGATGTGTGGGCCTGCATGCCGGCCATTGCCGACATCTGCACGTCCGCCGGCTGCGAGTGGTGGCAGTCGGGCTTTCCCTGCGTCAGGCTGCATCCGACCTCACACACGGAGGGGATGGAAGAAAGTGACAGGAGAATCACTGTCAGCAAACCCGTCAGTGTGGCACGCATGCGCATGACACTATTATCTACTTTTCGTCTGCGTGGTGCGAGTCGTCGGATTGGCGGTGAGACCTCTCTGCAACGACTCCGACATCACCAGGGGATGGTTGTGTTTTCCCAGCGGGTGAACGTTCCTGTGGGGCCGTCGGGTCCGAGAAGCGCAACCCGGACCACTTCGCGCGAGCCATCCTCGACTGATTCGAGGCCAGCGTATCCGTTCAGGTTTGTTTTGGTGAAGGCTGGGGAGACCAGGTTCACCTTGATAGCTGTTGACTCCAGTTCAACCATCATGGCGAGCGTGATTGCATTGAGAGCCGCCTTGGAGGCGGGGTACACCGGACCGTAATGTGCGTGGTAAGGGAATGTCGGGTCCGCATTCGTCGTGAGTGAGCCGACCCCGCTGGATACGTTGACGATGCGAGCGTCCGATGATTTGCGGAGGAGAGGCAGCATCGCCTGATAGACGGCGAGAACACCAAACACGTTGGTCTCCCAGACGGCGCGTACTTCGTCGAGAGAAGCGTTGCTGGCGAGGGTGATCTTCGCGTACTCCGGCAGGGACAAGCTGCCCTTTCTCGTATTGGAGATAGCCGCGTTGTTGACCAGCAGGTCGAGGTAGCCAAAGTCTTTGCCGATGCGCTCTGCGGCTTGAGCGATCGATACCCGATCCGTGACGTCAATCTGGAAAGCGAGGGCACCTGGACCGATCTCTTTGGCAGCGGCCTCGCCACGAGCAAAGTTGCGCGATCCTACCATCACGGTGACGCCGTTCGCCACGAGTTCTTTTGCGACCTGAAGGCCGACTCCCTGATTTGCTCCTGTGACCAATGCGATACGTTTGTTCGGCATAGCCCATCTCCTTGGTTCGGTTCGGTTGTTGTCAGAGCGGCCGCTTTCCAGTAGTTTGGTGGAAGCGGAACAGCATTCCGTATTTATACGGAACAATGTTCCGAATTGCAAGCAGATCTATGGCGAGCCACACACACGATAGTAAGCAGGATGATCCAGAGCCTCGCGAGGGTAGGGATCGACGGGTGCGCGCCGACGCGCAACGCAACCTGGATGCGTTGCTCCACGCGGCCAAAGCAGTGTTCGCGGACTCTGGAGTGGACGCGCCGGTGCGAGAGATCGCCGAAAAGGCTGGGGTTGGTATCGGCACCGTGTATCGGCACTTTCCCCAACGGTCCGACCTGATTGCAGCTGTCTTCCGGCGGGAGATGGACGCGTGTGCAGACGCTGCGCCGATCCTTGCTGCAGAGCACGAACCGTTCGAGGCTCTGGCGCACTGGATGCAGCGATATGGCACGCTCGTTGCGACCAAGCGAGGTCTTGCTACGGCACTGCATTCTGGCGATGCTGCATTCGACGGCTTGCCTGCGCACTTTGAACGACGACTGCGGCCCGCGTTTCGGATGCTCTTCGATGCGGCCTCCGCCACGGGCCAGGTCCGCGGAGATATAAGGGCGGATGATCTTCTGATGGCGGTGGCAAATGTGTGCATGTCGTCCCACCATGGCGGGCCGGGCTATGCGGAGCGCATGATATCGCTGCTTGTCGATGGCCTTCGTTATGGCGCTGGACCAAATCGCCCCTGACGTCACGTTGTGTGAGTGTTGACTTGCGAGCGATATCGAATCGGAATGGGCAGCTTCGTCAATGTCATCGGTCTTCGCTGGTTCGGGCGTAAACGCGACCGCTATTGAGGCAATGAGTGAGGCCGCTGATCGCGTTTTGTTCTCGCTGAGGGGTTCGGGACGCTACTCCCTTCGGCATCGCGACCAAGCCCTGTTGAGGAGGGCGAGCAGTGTGGCGTGAGTTCGTGTTCCACGGTGAGGGCATGCAGGGTCGTGGCTTGCCACCCGGGCCAGTGTTTCTCTTTTAGTTCGGGTGGGTGCTGGCTTCCTCTTCGTATGCAGCGGCGTTCAGGCAGGATTGGAACCAGGGATACGCGGGACTCGGACCGAGTTCCTGATAATGCTTGTTGAAATAAGCCTGTACGTCCTGGTTGTCGGAACCGCGTTGGGTGCGTGGGCAAGTACATTCTGGAAGATAAGCATCCTTGCATCGATAACGCCCGGATCGACTTCGCGCCAGTATGCCAGCGGGATGCGGTCGGGTCCGTACTCGGTCTGGCAATGGTCGCCATGGAAGGAACGTCCTGGCAGGCCTGCCACCGATGGAGATGATTGTTGAGATTTTGAGAAACGCGTATTCTTTTCTCAGATGGAATCTCTACGCAGATTCGGAGCGGTGTTGCTGCTGTTGGTGTCTTTTGTGGCGCCAGCAATGGCGTGTATGGCACCGAATGCGGAGATGACTGGCGAAGAGCGCGCCTGCTGTCGCATGATGAAGAATGATTGTGGACAGATGGCGATGCCCGCTTCACACGGTTGCTGCAAAAGAACTCCTGGAACAGCACACGGCAATGCATTGAGGACGGATTCGGTGTCCTTCTATCCTCCTGTAGCAGTTGCAGTCTCAGTTCCGTTGTTCGATCTGTTTCCTCCACAGGATGCAAGGGATGGCTGGCTCCCGCGCCCGGAACACTCACCTCCGAAATCTCCGCCGTCGATCGTTTCCTCTCTAAGACTCTAGTTCGCTCCTTTCTCGTTAAGGATTCGAGCCGCGCCTCTGCGCGTGCTCATGTCTGAACTGCAATCGAGACAGGAGTTCCCTATGAAGGTGGCCTTTTATTGGACCGTCGCACTTGTGATGGCAACAGGCGTCTCTGCGTATGCGCAGGAGATGGCCGGGATGCCGACACCACTTGCTACGCTGATTTCAGAAGCACAATCGAGCAACACACAACTCTCGGCCGCAGACCATGGATGGAAGGCTGCAACACACGTCGCCCCACAGGTGACGTCGCTGCCTGACCCGCAGTTCACGGTTCAGTCGTTCAGCGTCGGCAGCCCCAAGCCGTTTGCAGGTTTCAGCAACAGTGATTTTGCCTACATCGGGTTTGGAGCATCGCAGGAACTCCCCTTTGCCGGGAAGCTGCGCCTCAAGGGCGAAGTAGCGAACCGTGAGGCCGATATGCAAGAGACGCAGACAGATCTTCTGCGTTCGTCGATCACGGAGCAGGTCAAGGTCCTCTATCTGCAACTTGCTTACCTTGACGCGACTCTCACGATTCTCGGGCGCAACGATGCTGTTCTGAAGCCTCTGATTGAGACCGGCTTGTCCCGATACAGTCTCGGGCAAGGCAGTCAGGCGGATGTTCTGAAAGCGCAGATCGAACATACGAAGATTCTGCGTGAAGTGACGATGCACCATCAGGAGATGGGGCAGCTTCAAGCCGGCCTCAAGGAACTGCTGCATCGGTCGCAGACATCCCCTGACATCACTCCGGAACCGCTTTCGCTGACCCCACTGCAACGTACCGCCGACGAACTACAGAACCTTGTTCTCGCTCATAACCCTGCTGTGTCGGTGGACGCTGCCGGTGTCCATAAGCAGGATGCACAACTGAAGTCGGCGCAACGTGAGGGCAAACCCGATTTCAACGTCGGCTATATGTTTCAGCAGACGGGTGGCGGCTACCGTGACTACTACATGCTCACGCTCAGTATGCGATTGCCCCGGCGCAAACGGGTCGAAGCGGGCGTAGCGGAAGCTGCCGAGTCCCTGGAGCAATCCAGACAGGAACTTGACTCACAGCTGCAACAGCAACTCGCAGAGGTGCAGAAGCAATACATCGCCGTGACAAATACTGCGGAGCTTCTGACCGAGTATCGGGATGGTCTTCTGCCGCAAGCGCAAGCGGCATTTCGTGCCGAGCAGAACACTTATCAATCCGGCAAGCAGGAGTTTGCCCCGGTTCTTTCTTCACTACTCGATGTTCTGACCTTTGAGCATGACTATCAACAAGCGCTGCTCGACCATGAAACAGCCTTGGCACGTCTTGAAACCCTGACGGGAGCGCAACTACGATGAACCGAACCATTGTCCGTACCTCGCTATTCTGGCTTGCGTTGTTTGCGGTTGTGGCCGCTGTGTATGTGTACCGTGCTCGCTCAGTCATTCATCCGGCGTCCGTTCCGAGAGGCGTACAACCCATCGCATCGGGACCGATGCCCGAGAGGGATAAGGATGCCGCCAAGGACGCTTCCATGCCGGCCGCACAGATGGAAGCTCCGCTGGTGCCTGTGCAACTGACGAATGAACAGAGGAACAGCATTGGTGTAAAGACCGGCACAGTCGAGTACAAGCAACTGAGTGACGAGATTCGAGCACCTGGCACCGTCGATGTGGATGAGCGCCTTCAATCGTCCGTCCAGGTGAGGTTCTCTGGATACATCCGCAAGGTCTTCGCCGATGCAACGTATCAATATGTCCGCAAGGGCGAACCACTCTTCACCATTTACAGCCCTGACCTGGTAGCGACCGAGGAAGAGTATCTACTTGCTCGACGGAATCAGACGGCTCTTAGCGGAAGCTCCGTCGATGGTGTCGCAAGCGGCGCAACATCTTTGGCAACGGCCGCGGAACAGCGGTTACGACAGTGGGACGTTCCAAACGCCGAGATAGCAAAGCTCCAGGAGACGGGTAAGGCGATCACCGAGTTGTCCATCAACTCCCCTGCTTCCGGTTACATCATGGAACGCGTGGCGCTTCCCAATATGTACGTCGAACCTGCGACGAAGCTGTACACCCTAGCCGATCTTTCGCGTGTCTGGGTAAATGCACAGGTCTTTCAAAATGATGTTGGCAGGCTGAAGCGCGGAGACAGCGCGTCCCTCACGGTCGATGCTTATCCGGGGCGTACTTTTCAGGGTCATGTCGAAGAGATCCTGCCGCAGGTCGATATGACGACGCGCACCGTCAACGTTCGCCTGGCCGTCAATAATCCCGGCATTACGCTCAAGCCGGGAATGTTCGTAAACGTCGATCTGAAGTCGGCTCTTGGGAGACAGCTCGTTGTCCCCTCCTCGGCAGTGTTTCAAACAGGTCTACGGCAGTTGGTTTTTGTCGATCACGGAAACGGCAGCCTCGAACCGAAGGACGTCAGTCTGGGCGCGCGGGTTGGGGATGACTTTATCGTTCTGAAAGGTCTGGCGGTCCATCAGCAGATTGTCACCTCGGCTAATTTTCTTCTCGATTCTGAAAGCCAGCTACAGGCTGCGGCGGGTTCGTATACTCCGCCCGCTCCGGGCGCCGGGCAACAAGCGCCGGCCAATCCAGCGCAACAACAACCAGCGGTCGCAATTGATTTCACCACCGAACCCAACCCTGCCCACAAAGGCTCGAACACTTTTCACGTCAAGTTGACCGGGGCAAACGGAGAGCCCGTTGCCGGGGCGCAAGTTGTGGTCACCTTCTTCATGGCAGCGATGCCGGCAATGGGCATGGGGGCGATGAACACGACTACACAACTCATGCAGAGGAGTCCGGGGCTGTATGACGGAACGGGCGTTCTTGAGTCCGGCGGAACGTGGCAAGTAACGGTGACGGTGAAACAGAGCGGCCGGACCCTCGCCACCAAGCAGTTGCGCGTCAATGCCGAAGGGGGGATGTGACATGCTCTCCAGAATCATTGATGTTTGCGCTCGCAACCGTTTCCTCGTTTTCACCAGCGTTCTCATGTTGACCCTTGCCGGTATCTGGTCGCTCCATCACGTTCCGCTTGATGCTCTGCCTGACATTTCGGATGTTCAGGTGATCGTTCATACGAGTTGGACGGGACAACCGCCAGACATCATAGAAGACCAGGTGACTTACCCGATCGTGACGAGCCTCCTTGCGGCTCCGCATGTGAAGGCAGTCCGCGCTCAGACGATGTTTGGAGATTCGTATGTCTACGTCGTCTTCGAGGACGGAACAGACCTGTATTGGGCACGCTCTCGGGTGGTCGAATACCTCCAGCAGATCGGCGGTCGTCTGCCTGCCGAAGTGCATCCAGCCATTGGGCCGGATGCGACGGGTGCAGGATGGGTCTTTGAGTACGCCCTCGTGGACAAGAGCGGCAAGCACAGCCTGGCCGATCTCCGTACTCTTCAGGATTGGCATCTCCGCTACGAGTTGGAGACTGTTCCGGGTGTCTCGGAGGTTGCGAGCATTGGCGGGTACGTAAAGCAGTACCAGATACGGCTCGACCCGAACAAGCTGCTGGCCTACAACATTCCGCTGTCTATGGTGATCGATCGGGTGAAGGCAAGCACAAACGAAGTGGGCGGTAGAGTGCTGGACCTTAGCGGCGCGCAGTACATGATTCGCGGACTCGGCTACCTGAAGTCTCTGAATGATCTTGAGTCGATTGCCGTGGGCAGCAGAAACGGAACTCCGGTGCTGGTGAGGGATCTTGGCAGTGTTGCCTTCGGCCCGGACATTCGAGAAGGCGTCGCCGAATGGAACGGTGAGGGGGAAACTGTTGGTGGCATCGTCGTGATGCGGCAGGGGATGAATGCGTTGAATGTGATCGAAGGGGTCAAGCAAAAGCTCCGCGATATTGCGCCGTCGCTTCCAGCTGGCGTGCAGGTCATGGCGGGCTACGATCGTTCGGGCCTCATCAACGATTCGATAACCACTCTCCAGCGCGATCTGCTGGAAGAGGCCATTATCGTCAGTCTTGTCATCATCATCTTCCTGTTCCACTTCCGCTCGGCGCTCATCGCGATTCTTGCGCTTCCGATTGCGGTCCTCGTGTCGTTCATACCGATGTACTTTCTCGGAGTCACCTCGAACATCATGTCGCTTGGGGGCATTGCGCTTGCTGTTGGAGTGTTGGTCGACGCAGCGATTGTGATGGTGGAGAACGGCTACCGTCATCTCTCCGAGAGGCAGGAGTCGGATGAGACTCCTGTTTCCGAGCCGGAGCGCCGCGAGATTCTCATCCACGCTGCAAAGCAGGTTGGACCGGCATTGTTCTTCTCACTGCTCATCATCGTCGTCTCATTTCTGCCCGTCTTTCTTTTGGAGGCGCAAGAGGGCAGGATGTTCCGGCCGCTTGCCTGGACGAAGACGCTTGCTGTGGGATCATCGTCGATCATCGCGATCACGCTTGTTCCCGTCCTGATGGTCATGCTGATCCGCGGACGGCTTAAGCCCGAAAGCGCCAATCCAATTTCGCGCATGACACAGGCGATTTATCTTCCGATCCTCCGATTCTGCTTGAGGTATCGCAAGCTGACGATTGCGGTCAATCTGCTGTTCCTGCTCGTGACGTTGCCCGTCGCATTTAGACTTGGCAGCCAGTTCATGCCTCCTTTCTTTGAAGGCTCCGCACTTTATATGCCCACCGCGCTTCCCGGCATTGCGATTGAGCAGGCAAAGTCGCTACTTGAAAAGCAAGATGCCATTCTGCGGACTATTCCTGAGGTCGAGAGTGTCTTTGGCACGGTCGGTCGATCGGACAGTGCCACAGATAATGCGCCGCTCGACATGTACGACACAACTCTCATGCTCCGGCCGCGAGAACAGTGGCGGCCCGGAATGACGTACACCAAGCTTATTCAGGAGATGGATCAAAAGGTGCAGTTTCCCGGGTTAGCGAATACCTGGACAAGTCCAGTCGAAAACCGTCTCGACATGGAACTCACCGGAATCAAGACGCCGCTTGGACTGAAAGTGCAGGGGGCGAACGTAGATGGAATTGAGCAGTTGGCGTCAAAGATGCAGAGAGTTCTTTCTTCCATGCCGCAGGTTCGGTCCATCTTTGCCGAACGCATTTCGCAGGGCTTCTACGTCAATGTGGAAGTGAATCGGCTCGAGGCCGCACGTTATGGTCTTAGTGTCGCCGATGTACAAACAGCGGTCTCATCGGGGATTGGTGGCCAGAACATCGCCGAGAACATCGAAGGACGCGAGCGTTATCCAATCAGCGTGCGCTACTCACAGGATTTCCGTGACAGCGTCGATCGAATGCGTCATGTTTTGATCGCAACGCCTTCTGGAGCACAGATTCCTTTGGGCCAGGTCGCTCAAGTGTCTTTTTCTCATGGTCCGGCGATGATCCGGGATGAAGACGGACAGCTCACCGGATACGTCTACATCGACTTGAAAGGCACGAACTACGGGGGCTTTGTAGATGAGGCCAACCGCAGACTGAAAAGCGAGATTGCGATTCCCACAGGATTTGGCTACAAGTGGTCAGGAGAATACGAATTCGAATTGCGGGCGAAGCAGCGTCTTAAGCTCATTCTGCCAATTGTCTTCTTCATGATTTTCCTCCTGCTATACATGGTGTTCCATTCCGTAGCAGAGGCGGTCGTGCTGATCGTGCCCACAATCTACGCCATGACGGGCGGACTCTTGCTGCAATGGCTGCTCGGATACAACTTCAGCGTGGCCGTTTGGGTAGGGTACATCGCGCTCTTCGGTATCGCTGTCGAAACGGGCGTGGTCATGGTCGTATATCTGCATGAATCGCTCGAAAGGCGGCTATTGGGCGGGAAGGTCCACAGCAATGCGGACATCGAAGAGGCGGTTATTGAGGGAGCGGTAAAGCGTCTTCGTCCCAAGCTAATGACCGTTGTTGCGGTGCTCGCCAGCCTTGCACCAATCCTTTGGGAATCCGGCATCGGCTCCGATGTCATGAAGCCTATCGCCGCGCCCATCGTTGGCGGCATGATCACCTCAACGATCCACGTCCTCATCCTTGTCCCCGTGTTCTTTGTCATGTTGAAAGAGCGGGCTCTGCGTAATGGAACGCTTGTAGCAGAGCTGAAGGAAGGCGAATCTCAACCTCGCCTGCTAACCTGAACCGAACAAAGCTCGCATGGATTGCGATCTAATCGCTGTCGCACGTTATGGACTTGCTCTGTCCGCCTGGATTACACCGCTCGCGAACCAACTCTCGCCGGTACGATGTCGGAAAACGAGGAGCGGTAAGAGGCGCATTATGAGAAGCCCGACCGCTGCGCCATCTCCGACCGTGTTCATTTGCAGCCCTGCACAGTATCCACGGTGATCTTGCTGCTGAACATATGGTGCCATTGCAGGAGCTGATGCAGGAAGATTCGGTCGAAGAAGCCGCCAAGCCCAACGCCGAGAAAGATGCCCGGAAGTTTGAGGGGGAGAATCGATTGCTGAGACTCTGGGACGGTTTGTGCCATACAGCCCTCCAGCCAGTTTGCCTGACCGTTTGTGAGATATGAACGAACAAAGATGTGCAAGGCACGTCTGCCACGTTCATAGCGGGTCGTGCACCTAGCCTAGGACTGTGGGCAATTGCTGCTGGTTGCATGCAGTCATTCCGCCGTCCATGGAACTAACATTCGAAAGCCCTCTGCTTGGAGCAAGATTGCGGCGATGCTGGAACGGTATCCACTACCGCAGACTGTGACGATAGGGGAGTCTTTCATATCTCCTCTATCCGCTCTTGTGAGTCACCCAGTGAGATGTGAATAGCGCCCACAACGTGAACTTCAGATCATTCTTTGTCGCAGTGAACATCATGAATCACTGTTTCAGGGCTACGCTCGGAAACCTCTTCCGTTGAGAGTTGCGCCGTCCGGGTGAACTTCAGCCCCGCATCGATCCAGACCGACATACGTTTGTAGAGAAACCCTTCGATGTGGGTGCGCCGAAGGGCAAAGAAAAAATGCGCGCCGAAGGCGCGCATACATGGTTTGGTTGCCCCCCAGGAAACCACTCGCTTTGAAACTAAAGGGGATGTTGTCTTTTCCACAGTTTTCCCCAAATCCTTCCCCAAACGCAATTTAAGGATGTGTATCCCGGTTACTGCATTTCGTCGGATTTCTTCGGACTACCACTGTGCAATCGGACGAAGCGCGCGTGAACGAAATCTCACCTATGCTTTCGCCAGCAAGTCTATGAAGATCCCGAACCGTGACTCAATCTCCGTGGCCGAAGTCGTCGAATAGCCAAGCTCCTTCGCCAGCACTTCAAGCTCCGGCTTCCACTCTGCTGCGATCTGAACAGTCGGCGGAAAGGCATGGGTAGCGCGTTCATCGAACACCTGTTCCGCCGCCGTTCGTACTTTCTTCGCGTCCAACTTGCCGAGCATGTCGATCAACAGAATGTCGAGAACGTCGCGGGCGCGGCCCGCCGAGTACGGCCCGGTGCAAGCGTGCAGCTTTTGGGCGATTTGTTCGCTCAGATTGAGGCAACGGATCGGTGACGGGACGCGCAACCCCATCGCCGCAAGTCCTCGAATTGTTGGCACGACAAGTTCCACCGCACCCCGTCCAGATGGTCCCAGATCAACGTCGATGGTTTGCCATGCACGGGTTCGGTATCGGATGGCGAGTTCCAGTCGAACCGCGTCCACCTTGTCCATGTTCAAGGGCTTCCCTTTCAAGAGAAAGGTGAAGTCATCGAAGCCCAGCGCGACGGCATCCTGAAATGCCCGTAGCCGTTTGGTCCGTTCGACCGGTACGCCGATGTCGATGTCCTTTGTCGCTCGTGCTCCCTCGGCGAATCTGAGTTCGAGGGCGACACCGCCTTTCAGGTCGTAGCTGTCGAGAATACCTTCGCTCATCGCTCGTTCAAGAACGCCGCAAAGCGCCAGGAAAGAAACCCAACGGCGAAGACGTTCCTGCGCGACGCCCTGTTCCTTGGCGACTCGGGCTAGTGTCTTTTCGAGGCGTTCAACTGTTTGCGGCATCTTGCACCTTCACCTGGTTTCCGTTCGTTGATGGTGGGGGTACAGATGAAGTCCGGGCAATGGATCTCCGAAGGCTGCTTGCCTCAGCGCTGTTTAGCAACCCCTCACGGAGGGCGTCGCTAACTGACTGCCGAGCAACATCGGTTCGGTGTGTCGCCAAGAGTACGTCCATGATGCTGCGGCTCACCGTGGTAACGGGGAGACCGTCATGTTCTCCGATGTCCTGGGGAGAGAGGTTGGCTCGATGGATCGTTACCCAATCCGGACACTTCCGACGCAATCTTGCCGAGGTTGGAACCGTTAGGTTTACACGCGATGGGTTCGCGTCGGAGATACCGTAGAGCAGCAATGCCGTCTCGTGAGAAAGGGCAATATGCTCTGGCCCCTGGCTGGCCTTCGCCCACAGCACGGCCTCCCGGTATTGAGCGAGACGGTCTGCCGGGTAATGAGCAATCCGATAGACGCCCCGCGTCATCCGTTCCAATCTGCCACGCTGCGCTAGACGAACCAAGACGGAATCTTGTATGCCGGCGGCGCGCGCCTCCTTCGACGTGAGCAAGCCATCATGCTCTTCGGCGAGTGCAAACAGTTCGTCCATGCGGGTGCGCGGCATTTACTGATCTTGCGCCAACACCATCTGTCTGTCAATATAGTTCCATTATTGAATGATATTGACATGCTGATAATAGGTAAGCTACACCCCTGCTGAGGGTGCAACTGCGACCGGACGGACCAGTCGCACGAAGGTGCGGTGAGGAGTGGGATGCTGGCGATGTTGTCGGGCTGTGACTGCGCTTGTACAACCAACTTGATGCGGGTTCCCTTCTGGAGGGACTTGGCGAAGTGACCCTCTTTGCCCCAGGCGACGACGTTATAGCTGAATGCCTTGAGGTTGCGGTCGGAGATGATGGCGACTCCGAAGGCGGTGTACTTGCGGCCGTTCTTGGTGATGCGGCTGCTGGCTGCGTTGCTGACGGTACCGAAGAGGGTGATGGTCTGATATGGAGTGACCGTGCAACCTGCGCAATCTATGAGTTTGTTGTTGTGGTTGTTTTCGTCGTTGTTCGAGGACAGAGCGAGCAGCAGTCGGGGCAGTTTTCAGCGACGATTGATCAGTCTGATA
>JALYVA010000123.1 GCA_030853485.1 Acidobacteriota bacterium | reverse complement strand
GGTGATGCCGGTGCACGCGGAAGAACCTGCGAGACGGACGACGCCGGTGTGGCTGCAGCGGCTCTCGTTGTTTGTGCTTGTGCTGTTCTGCGTATACCTCGGTGTGCTGGTGATGATTCTGCCGTGGTGGACGCGGGTGTGGGACAGGAACGAGTTCATCCTGGCGCGGCCCTGGCTGGCGGCGGTGCTGCATCATGGTGCGGTGCGGGGGATGATTTCGGGGCTGGGGCTGCTGGATATCTGGATTGGGATTTCAGAGGCGGTGCATTACCGGGATTACCGGGCTTGAGGTTTGTTCCGGGGTTGAGGTTTGATCGGGATGAGGTTTGTTCGGGATGAGGTTTGATGCCGATGTTTAACGGTGATGGCGATTGAACGGGGACGAGAGTCTCTCGGATTCTTGCGATATCGAATGCGGGTGGGAAGAGAATGGAACGAGAGATGCCGGATGAATTGGATGAGGCTCCGCTGGCGTATGAGAATGCGGAGTTTTTGAACTCGCCGGATGGGCGGGTGCTGCGGATTTTATCGGAGTACCAGGAGCCGATGGCGCGGTTTCGGCGGGAGCGGATTCAGGATACGGTGGTGTTCTTCGGGTCGGCGCGGTTTCGAGCGCTGGATGTGGCGAACTCGGAGCTGGAGCTGCTGGCGAATACGGGTTCGAGCGACGCTGCGCCACGGCAGGAGAAGCCGGCGCGGGCGGAGGAGATTGAAAGCGGTGAGGCGAGCGCGTTGAAGCTGCGGCTGGCGCAGGCTGCGGTGGAGATGGCGCGGTACTACGAAGATGCGCGGACGCTGGCGGGGATGGTGGCGGGGTGGTCGAAGACGCTTGCCGGACACAGGCATCGGTTTGTGGTGACTTCTGGGGGCGGGCCGGGGATTATGGAGGCGGCCAATCGGGGGGCGCATGAGGCTGGGGCGAAGACGATCGGGTTGAATATTCGGCTGCCGTTTGAGCAACATCCGAACCCTTATATTTCGCCTGGGCTGAGTTTCGATTTTCATTACTTTTTTATGCGGAAGTACTGGTTTGCTTACCTGGCGAAGGCGCTGGTGGTGTTTCCGGGGGGATTTGGAACGCTGGACGAGATGTTCGAGCTGCTGACGCTGGCGCAGACCAAGAAGCTGGCGAAGAAGATTACGGTGGTGATCTACGGGGCAGAGTATTGGAAGAATGTGATCAACCTGGAGCTGCTGGCGGAGAAGGGTGCGATTGCGGTGGCGGACCTGGAGCTGTTTCAGTTTGCGGATACGCCGGAGGAGGCGTTTCGGCTGCTGAAGGATGGGCTGACGGAGCATCATCTGAACTCGGAGTATGAGCGGGAGATGCGGCGGGCGGAGGGGATGGACGTTCCGGATGCGCCTATGCCGAATGCGCAGGAGATGCTGGGGCCGGATATCGCGAAGACTCGGTGAAGGCTGTCCTGCCGGACGGGCCTCCTGCGCGGAGGGCGCCCACTTCGTGGGGGGTATACCCCTTCGGTGGCGCTCCCGTTGGTCGCGAGCGGGGGATCTTTGTGCCGACCATCGGGAGGGCCGGGCAGAGCCGGTATACACCTCACGAGGTGGGCGCTGCCCGCTCAGGGCGCCCGCGCGGCAGCGTATCTGGGAGAAGGTAGAGTTTGTCGATGCGACCGATGGGAAGGCTGGCCGGTTTTGTAGTTCTGCTGTTGGTATGCGGGGTGCGGCTTGGCTGGGCTCAGGGTGGATTTCTCGATCGATATCAGGCGCGCCTTGCGGCCACGCAGAAGGAGCAGCCGAATTGGGCGACTCCGCTGGTGACGGTTGCGCCGCGGTTGGAGCAGGGGTTCCGCAGCGACTTCGTTCGGCAGAACAGCGCGGGAGGCGAGACGACGTGGAACTACGGCAACGCGAAAGGATTGCAGCTGGTTCCTTTCCGGCGGGTCGAAGTGCGATTCAGTCCGCCGCCGTTTTTGACGCATAGTGACCGCAGGGTGGAGGACGGTTTTGGGGACGTGGCGTTTCGTGTGAAGTATCGCGTGTACGGAAGCAACGAGCAGAGGCACAATGCGATTGTGTCGGCGGAGTTGGGGGCGAGCGTGTCGACGGGCAAGAGCGGGAATGGGAGTTGCTGCGCGATCCTGACCCCCACAGTGGAGGCAGGGAAGGGCCTGGGGAGGTTTGCTCTGATTACCTCGGCGGGTGGGTCGCTGCCGGTTTCGAATGCGGAGAAGGTCGGGCGGCAGATCGTGCTGAACAATGCGGTGGAATACCGTGCGACGCGGCTTTTGTGGCTGGGGACGGAGTTCAACACAACGCTGTTCGAGGGAGGCAAGAAGGATGGGAAGGCGCAGACGTTTGTGACACCGGGGGTGATTGTGAGCCGGATCCGGCTGTTTCGCAGTGGGAAGGAGACGCTTCTGCTGACGCTGGGGGCTGGGGAACAGATTGCGCTGACGCGCGCGAGTACGTATAACCATTCGCCCATTGTTTCGGTGCGGGTGCGCTTTTGATTTGGGGAAGAATGTGGCCTGCCAGCCGGGCCCGCTGCGCGCGGTGCGGTCACTTCGTGACTTGTATACCCCTTTGGGTGGCGCTCCCGTTGGTCGCGAGAAAGGATCTTCGCGCCGTACAACTTTCGGGAACCAGTGCAGGCACGGGGTTTGGGGATTTTGAAGCTCCATTGTTGGTGCAGTCATGTGGGTGTCATGTGGGGGCTCCATACTTTGGTCGTAGGCAGCCTGTAATGGGGGTGGTCGATGAGCCAGTCGAGTGTCTCGTACCTGTGGCGCGAACCGGAGGCGGCGAAGGGCTTTACGACCGGGGTTTCGCTGCATAGCCATACCAATCAGTCCAAAGAGACGTTGGATTTCATCTCCGAGCTGTCGAAGGACTGGAGCTTTCTGCAGCCTGTGATGCGTTGGGCGGAGCAGCGCAGCCTGCGATTGACGGGCATTGCGCCGGACTATGCGCGGGCGTATTGGACGCCGCCGTTGACGCCGAGCCTCGCCTACGACCTGGAGCGGCGGCAGATGGAAGACAAGCTGCAGGTGCAGGGTCTGGTGTCGATTACGGACCATGACGATATTCAGGCGCCGATGCTGCTGCGCACGGTGGCTTCGTCGCGGCATATACCGGTGTCGGTGGAGTGGACGGTGCCGTTTGGGGCGACGGCGTTTCACCTGGGGGTGCACAACCTGCCGAGCGCGACGGGTGCGGCGTGGATGGAGCGGCTGACGGAGTTTACGGCGATGCCGGTTGGGACGCGGCCGGTGCGTCTGCTGACGCAGATGCTGGCGGAGTTGGATGAGATTCCTGGAGTGCTGCTGGTGTTCAATCATCCGCTGTGGGATCTGTACCGGGTGGGCAAGGAGCGGCACGAGGTGCTGGTGAATGAGTTTCTGGCGGTGTATGGACAGTTCCTTCATGCGCTGGAGCTGAACGGGCTGCGCGACTGGAAAGAGAATCGCGAGGCGGCGACCCTGGCGGGCAAGTGGAACCAGGTGGTGATCAGCGGAGGCGACCGGCACGGGATTGAACCGAACGCGAATGTGAACCTGACGCGGGCGGAGAGCTTTACGGAGTTTGTGCATGAGGTGAGGCGGGAGCGGCAGAGTCATGTGCTGTTTATGCCGCAATATGCGGAGCCGTGGAAGCACAGGATTCTGCAGTCGACGATCGATGCGATCCGGGATTATCCGCATTTTCCGGAAGGGTCAAGGACGTGGGACGAGCGGGTGTACCACCCGGGTGTGGAAGGGATGGTGCAGCCGTTGACGGAGCTTTGGACTACCGGGAGGGCTCCGGCGTTTTTTCGCGCGGTGCTGGCTGCGGTGCGTGTGATGGGGGAGGCTCCGGTGTCGGGTGGGCTTCGGATGGCTTGGAACGACAGCGGAGAGATGCGGGCGACGCTCGAGAGGCAGGGTGTAGGGAGCAGGGTTTAGGGTGTAGGGTTTGTCTTGATGGCTACCCCCTGCCCCCTTTCCCCTACACCCTACCCGCGTGTTGCTTATTTTCCCGATAGCTTCCATGAGGTGAATGGGGTGGCGCATACGAGCCGCAACTTTGTGGGGTATGCCGAGCGGCATGGGCTGCCGTTTCTTTGTGTGCGTGCGGGCGGGCGGCCGGTGGCCTTTGAGCAGGTGGGGGAGATGCGGACGCTCGAGTTGACGCGGAGCCGCGGGTCGGTGCGGATGGAGAAGGACCTGGAGTTCGATACGCTGTTCTGGCGGCATGGGGAGGCGATACGGCGGGAGCTGGAGAGGTTTCGGCCGGACGTGATTCACATTACGGGGCCGAGTGAGCTGGGGATGTTTGGCGCGTACTTTGCATGGGAGATGGGGGTTCCGCTGGCGGCGTCGTGGCATACGAACGTGCATGAGTATGCGGCGCGGAGGATGGGATGGTTGACGGGGCGGCTTTCGGCGCGGCAGGGTGCGGGGATTGAGCGCGGGGTGGAAGGTGGGGCGCTGTGGGCTACGTCGCAGTTCTACAAGCTGGCGGGTGTGTTGTTTGCACCGAATGACGAGCTGTGCCGGATGCTGGAGCGGACGACGGGCAGGAGGTGTTTTCTGATGCAGCGGGGGGTGAATACGGAGATGTTTTCGCCGGTGCACAGGAGGCGGGCGGCAGGGGATGAGGCCGTGGTGCTGGGGTATGTGGGGCGGCTTTCGGTGGAGAAGAATGTGGCGCTGCTGGTGCGGGTGGAGCGGGAGTTGAAGGCGATGGGGGTGGCGGGGGCGCGGTTTTTGGTTGTGGGGCATGGGAGTGAAGAGTCGATGCTGCGGGAGCAGATGCAGGCGGTGGAGTTTGCGGGGGTGCTGCGCGGGCGGGCGCTGGCGGAGGCGTATGCGGATATGGATGCCCTGGTGTTTCCTTCGCATACGGATACGTTTGGGAATGTGGTGCTGGAGGCGCTGGCGAGTGGAGTGCCTGCGGTGGTGACGGCGGATGGTGGGCCGAAGTTTATTGTGCGGGATGGCGAGACTGGATTTGTGGTGGGGGATGAGGGGTTTGCGGGGGCGGTGGCGGCGCTGGTGCGGGACCGTGGGCGGCTGGAAGAGATGCGGGGGCGGGCTCGCGAGTATGCGTTGGGTTGTAGCTGGGACGCGGTGTTTGAGCGGGTGTATGCGGGGTACGAGGTGGCGCTGGCGGCGGGTGTGGGGGCGTAACGCCGGCGAAGAGAGCGAAAGGCAGATGCAGGTCCTTCGACTGCGCCTTTCGCGATAGGGCTGCGAAAGGCTTCGCTCAGGATGACACCTTTTTTATGGCCGGGGAAGGTGGGGAAAGGTAGGAGCAGATTTGCTTCGGGGATGATAAGCAAAGGCAACCCGCAGATCCACTTCGGGGATGACAACCAGAAAGCCAAGAGCCGGGGCAGACGCGACGGCGAGGGAGAAGCGAGAGTGCGGGTTAGTCGTGCATGTTTTGCTGGGCGCGGATGAAGGCGAAGTTGCTGACGTGGACCCAGCCGCGGTAGGGGAGGTTGACGTCGGAGATGGCGAGCAGGACCAGGGTGATGAGGAGCGTGAGGGAGAAGACCTGGAGGGCGTGGAGCAGAGAGTTGCCGGAGCCGAAGAGGGACGCGGAGGCGATGGTGAGCAGACCGCCTGCGATCAGGACGCACCAGAAGATGGCGGGGAGGTGGTAGGCGCTTTGGAGGAGGCGGGTGCGGCGATGCTCGGTGAGGGCGCTGAGTTCGGAGATGGCGTGGTCTTCGGCGGTGATCTCGGAGGGTGTGGCGGATTTGACGGACATGAGGGTCTTCCACATGTTCTGGTTGATGAGGTGGCTCTCTTCGGGGATTCGTCCTTGTGCCATGGCGGGCCAGTCCTTGGTGAGGACGGCGTCGGCGTAGGCGCGGGAGAGGTCCTGGAGGTGGGCACGCTGGGGTGCGGGGAGGCCTTCGGCGAGGCGGTAGACGTTGCGCAGCGCGTTGGCTTCGAGATCGGTGTCGAGGTTGGCTTCGCCGAAGGTGGTCCAGACGGTGTAGAGCATGAAGCCGAGGATGACGGCGTAGGTGGTGCCGAGGATGCCGAGCTGCCAGCCGATGAGGTCGTTGTGGACGCGGCGCTGTTCCTGCGGCCAGAGGCGGTTGAGCACGAGCATGAAGAGAATGGAACCGGACATGACGACGATGAGGGTGAAGACATTTTCGGCGAGCGTCAGCATGGGAAGCTCCGGTCGGGGATCTCAACGGTTATATAACCTTTCTGCGGATGCTGTTTGACGGAGGTCCGGATGGTGGTGGAAGGCTAGGCGGTTTGGCCTGCCGGCCGGGCCGCCTGCGCGGCGGGCGGTCACTTCGTGACTTGTATACCCCTTCGGTGGGCGCTCCCGTTGGTCGCGAACGATCTTCGTTGCCGACCAACGGGAGGCCCGTGGCGAAGCCGGTATACCCCCCACGAAGTGGGCGCGGCCCGCGCAGGGCGCAACTTCCTCTAGTAGCGGAGTTGGCCGATGTAGGCGGTGTACGGCGGGAGGGTGATGGAGTCGAGGTGGAGGCTGCCCATGCCGTTGTCGGAGCGCAGCAGGGTGCGGAGGAAGCTTCCGCGCAGATGCAGGCGGGCGATGTCGGCTTTGAGCGAGACGGACGCGGGCTGGGCGGTGAGGTTGCAGAGGATGACGACGGGCGGGGAGAGCGGGGTGATCGTTCTGGGTTTGCGGATCCAGACGAGGACGTTTTTGTCGTCCTGATTGAGTGTGACGGTGGACCCGGAGGCGAGGGTGGCGTTGCTGTGGTGAAGGGCGATGAGCTGGCGGTACCAGTTGAAGAGGGAGTTGGGATCGGCCTGCTCGAGCGCGGCGTTGGGTGGGCTTGCCGTATCGGGAGTGTCTGCGGGGATGGGCTGGGCGGTGGGCTTGTCTTGATGAGTTGGGGGTGGGGCTTCCCAGACGATGAGCGGTGTGGGTTCGGGGGTGGGGACGCCGAGTTCCTGGCCGTCGTAGAGGACCGAGCCGGCGCGGGTGGTGAGCAGGATGGTGGCGAGGACTTTTGCGATGTCGAGATCGTGCTGGTGGTCGGCGTAGCGGGTGAAGCTGCGGGGGAGGCCGGGGGAGTCGGTGGCGAGAAGGGGAAGGCTGCGGCCGGCGTCGGCGATGTCCTGGGTGTTTTCTAGGATGGGGCGGATGGCTGAGGCGGTGAGGGTTTGCTGGTTGGCGAGGGAGGTATCGAGGCGGAGGTGCGGGGTGGGGCCGTCGGGCGATTTGTAGGTGCGGGTGGGGGCAGCGGGGAGAGAGGGGTCGGCGTCGGCGATGAGGATACGTTGGCCGAGGAAGGTGTCCGTGATGCCGCGCAGTGCGGCCGCCTGGGCGTGGCTGGCGGGGCTGGAGCCGGTGATGTGGAAGCCGGCGACGCCGCGGTTGAGCCAGAAGCGGGCGATGTTGGGAAGGTCGGCGGAGGGGATTTCGGGCGCGAGGTCGAGGAGAATGCGGAGGTTGCGGCGGCTCCCTTCGCGGAGGAGGTCGTCGAAGTCGTCGAGAGTGCCGAGGGGGGGCTGGATGGTGGTGGCGTGTGCGGGGTCGGTCTGGATGGGGGTGAGGAGGATGGCGTCGGCGCCGAGGGTGCGGAGGTAGTCGAGGCGGAGGATCAAGGCGTGGAGCGGGGTTTCGGCGGGGGTGGTGGGGGTGAAGTTGGCGGGATTGAGCTGATAGAGGATGGCGTGCTTCCACCAGAGGTCGGTGGAGATGCCGGAGCCGGCCCAGCCGGGGCGGGCGAGGGTCTGGGCGGGGCTTGTGGGCGCGGCGAGGCTGGGGATGGCGAGGGCGAAGACAAGGAGCAGACGGCGAGGAGTTGGCAGGGAAGAATGCATCGTGCTTTTTGTGATGCTACGCGAGAAGCATCGGCGGATGGAATGGCTTGGTGTGGACGCGGTGTGAGGAAGAAGGGGCACCGCTGAGGGAAGACAACAGCAGATCCCCTTCGGGGATGACAACCAGAAAGCAAAAGCAACGGCGGATTTCCTTGACGTGTGACCACTAAAAAGCAAGGGCAACAGCGGACTCGCCTTCAGGGATGACAAACAGAAAGGCAAGGGCAACCGTAGATACTCTTTGGGGATGACGACTAGAAAGCAGAGGTAACGGCAGACCCCTCGGGGATGACTTGCAGAAGAGCAAATGGAAAGAGAATGGCGAAAGCAGGTCGTACCTTGGACGGTTAGTCGATGTCGAAGCTGACGCCCTGGGCGAGGGGGAGCTCGGTGCCGTAGTTGATGGTGTTGGTGGCGCGGCGCATGTATTGCTTCCAGACGTCGGAGCCGGATTCGCGTCCTCCGCCTGTTTCTTTTTCGCCTCCGAAGGCTCCGCCGATCTCCGCGCCGGAGGTGCCGATGTTGACGTTGGCGATGCCGCAGTCGGATCCGGTGGCGGAGAGGAACTGTTCGGCTTCGCGGAGGTCGAGGGTGAAGATGCTGGAGGAGAGGCCCTGCGGAACGTCGTTGTGGAGAGCGATGGCGTCGGAGAGGTCCGTGTAGCGGAGGACGTAGAGGATCGGAGCGAAGGTCTCGCGCTGAACGATTGGGGTTTGGGAGGGCATTTCGACCAGGGCGGGACGGACGTAGAAGGACTCTGAGTTGGTGTGTGAAGAGTTTGTGTCGTGCGAGGTGGTGTCTGGGGAGACGCGTTCGCCGCCGGTCACGGTTGCGCCGTCTTTGCGGGCTTGATCGAGGGCGGCTTGCATGGCGTCGAAGGCGCGCTGGTCGATGAGAGGGCCCACGAGGGTGTTGGGCTGGCGTGGGTCGCCCACGTTGACGGAGGCGTAGACCTTTCTAAGCCGGGGCAGGAGTGTGGTGTAGATGCTGTGGTGAACGATGAGGCGGCGGAGGGTGGTGCAGCGCTGGCCGGCGGTGCCCATGGCGGAGAAGGCGATGGCGCGGAGAGTGAGGTTGAGGTCGGCGGAGGGAGCGACGATGGCGGCGTTGTTGCCTCCGAGCTCGAGGATGGCGCGGGCGAAGCGGGAGGCGAGGCGGGGTGCTACGGCGCGGCCCATGGCGGTGGATCCGGTGGCGGAGACGAGCGGGATGAGGGGTGAGTCGACCAGTTGCTGGCCTAAGCTTGCATCGCCGAGGAGAAGGGTGGAGAGGCCTTCGGGTGTGCTGCCGAAGCGAGCTTCGAATTTTTGTGCGGCGCGTTTGAAGATGGCCTGGGTGGCGAGGGCAGTGAGGGGAGTTTTTTCGGATGGCTTCCAGAGGACGGCGTTGCCGCAGACCAGAGCGAGCGCGGCGTTCCAGCTCCAGACGGCGACGGGGAAGTTGAAGGCGGAGATGACGCCGATGGCGCCGAGAGGGTGCCAGGTTTCCAACATGCGGTGGCTGGGGCGCTCGGAGGGGAGGGTGAGGCCGGCGAGCTGGCGGGAGAGGCCGGCGGCGAAGGTGCAGATGTCGATCATCTCCTGGACTTCGCCTTGGCCTTCGGTGAGGAGCTTGCCGGTTTCGATGGTGACGAGGCGTCCGAGGGGTTCGATTGCGGTGCGGAGTTCTTCACCGAGAAGACGGACCAGCTCGCCGCGAATGGGCGCGGGGATGATGCGCCATTGGAGGAAAGCCTGGTGGGCTTGTGCGATGGCCCGGGTGGCGTCCTGGGTGGTATCGACGTGACCGATGAGCTCGCCGGTGATGGGGGTGTGGACAGCGAGGGCGGTGCCGGGGGAGACGTCGAGGTGGGCGAGGAGGGATGCGGTTTCCTGCTGGATGGTCATGGCTGGTGGAGGTTAGCGTAGATGGTGCGGTGTGCGGGTGGCAAGCTGTGGCTTGCAGTGTTGGTGGTTGTGATCTGGACGGTGGTGGTGTGGAGTGAAAGCGGTCTCGCTGGCGCTCGATACCCACATCTCAGAATCGAGATATGGGGCACCCCGGATTTGTTGTGGTTTGGGGTGTTGATGGATGTGATCGGAACGTGGTGGTGTGGAGTGAAAGCGGTCTCGCTTGCGCTCGATACCCACATCTCAAAATCGAGATATGGGGCACCGCGGTTTGTTGTGGATTGTGGTGTTGATGGATGTGATCGGGACGTGGTGGGGTTGTGGGAGTGAAGGCGATCTCGCTTGCGCTCGAGGCCCACATCTCAGAATCGAGTATGGGGCACCCGGTTTGTTGGGCTGCGGTATGGTTTTCGCGTGATCGGGAGGGCTGGCAGAATCGGTGGTGGAGAACCAAGGCGAACCGCAGATCCCCTTCTGGGATGACAACAAGAGGAGCAACGAGCGACGGCAGATGCTTATGGGCTGATAGACAAAAAGAACCAAGGCAGAAGCAGATCCCCTTCTGGGATGACAACAAGAAGGCAAAAGCGATAGCAGGTGCGTACGGCTGATAGACAAAAAGAACCAAGGCAGAAGTAGATCCCATTCGGGATCACAACAAGAGAGGCAAAGGCGGCAGCAGGAACGGGTGGGACTACAAGAAACAGCGATAGCCAATGCGGGTTTTAGGAGGCTATTTCATGGGGTGGGTTGGTGAGGGGTTGGAGGTCGCAGATGATGTGGCTGAGGCTGCCGGGGCCGATCTTCATGACGTACTGGGCCTGCGGTTCGGGGGAGGGCAGATCGCTGAATCGGTCGAGTGCTGTGAGGACGCGCGAGGGTTCGCGGTCCCAGGTGATGGTGCTGGCGTGGAGGGTTGTGTTGCGGAGGGTGATGCAGGCAAGCTCGAACTGCGCTACGGCGCGGAGCACGGGATCGCAGTGATCCTCAAGAGAAGATAAGAACTCCGAGGTGAACTGTTCGATCGAAGGCGAGGTGGAGTGCGAACGGAAGTATTGCGCGACGTAGGAGTCGAAACAGTCGAGCCTCTTCATCATGCGCGAGGTGTAGCGGCACTGCGATTCGATCTGGAACCGGCGCCACCAGAGGGCGATTTCACGAACCATCTGCAGGCCGCGCGAGGAGGCGACACGCTCGAGCCAAGGGTCGGGGTCCGGGCCGGGCCCAGGTGAGACGGTGCGGCCTTTGATCATGGCTAACAGGCTTTGTTGTTCTTGTTCAAGACTTAGCATGGAGAGAGCGCCCTTCTGATTCTGGTGAGTTCGGAACATATGCCGTTGTGGCCAAGGAGCGGGATGGCTTCCTTGAGGAATTCGTAGGTGACGATGTCGAGGTTGGGACAGCGGCGGATGAGCGCAGCGGCGATGTTGAGGGTGGAGTCGGCGGTGGGCTGCGAGTGGATGTCGAGCTGCATGCCCTGGTGCTCGAAGCCTCCGGCGACGTGGAGCTCGCGGACGGGATCGAGGTTCAGCTCGTCGAGGAAGGCGGCGATGTTGAAGGCGAAGTTATGCTGATCGCATTCGAGGTTGTAGGCGTCGAGAATGAGGCCGCATCCGGTGCGTGCGGTAAGGGCGTTGAGGAAGCCGGCAGCGGTGTAGGTTGCGGGCGCGTCGGGAAGGAGGTGAATGACGTGCTCGATGAGGAAGGGGACACGGTAGCGCTCCTGAATGAGGCGTATGCGTTCGCAGAGGAGATCGAGCATCGGCTCGGTGCGGGAGAGGGCGAGCATGGTTCCGAGGTTTTCGCCGGCGACGGTGGTGTAGGCGAGGTGTTCGCTGTGCCAGCGCGGGGTAAGGCGAGAGAAGAGCTGATCGAGCAGATGCAGGTAGGGCTCATTCCAGCGGTCGCAGGAGCCGATGGACAGGCCGACGCCGTGGGCGATGATGTTGACGTCGCGGGATACTGACTCCAGCTGGGCCAGGATCTCTGGGCGCAGGGATGAGGTTTTGCCGGAGGTTTGTGCGATGCTGTCGGGTGGGATTTCCAGATAGTCGACCAAGGGGACGATGCGTTCGAGCAGGTCGGCCCCGACGCCTTCGTAGGTGGTGGCCAGCGCAGGGTGCTGACGGATGGGAAGAGAGGTCGGCTCTACGCTGGTCATGGTGTGCCTCCGTTTGGTCGAGTGGGTTTACCCGACGTTGACGGATTTGACGCCGGCGATCTGGGAGAACTGCTCGAACTCCACTGGGTCTCCGCTGAGCCGCACGTCAATGCCGGCGAGGCCGCATGTGGTGCAACCGTATCGTCCGCCTATGCTCTCGACGATTTTGGTGATGGTTTCGAGATTGGCGTGGGACGCCAAGCGGATGCTGATATTGGCGCGGGGAGAGGTCCGGGCGCCCTGGTTTGCCATTTCGTGTGATTCTGCCATGACTGAATTTCTCCTTCGGATCGGTTTGGGGATGCTGCCGGATTTTCGTCCGTGCAGCGTGTTCTGTGGAGTAGTGAAGGAATGGCCGGAAGCGTTACAAAGTTGGTAAACGACAACCGCAGATTCGCTACGGGGATGACAATCGAAGGCAAAGGTGCGGGAACGTAAACGGAGCCGTGTAGACTTTCGAGAAGCACCACAGGCCAGGAGCGCAAACGTGGAGTTTTTCACCTTTGACTCGGCGTACTGCGAAAGACTTCGTAGGGATGACGCGCCCACGGTAGAGCATTTCGTACGGTATTTCGGGGAACTGATCCATCTGAAGCTGCGTTCGCGATTGAATTCCAGAGAGGCGATCGAGGATGTCCGGCAGGAGACCTTTACGCGGGTCTTGGCGAGCCTGCGTCTGGAGAATGGACTGCGGCAGGCGGACCGACTGGGAGCGTTCGTGAATTCGGTGTGCAACCATGTGCTGCAAGAGCACTACCGATCTAATAAACGAAGTGAATCGGGCCTGGATGACGTGCCGGAGGTGACGTTTGTCGATCATGCTCCGGGTCCGCTTCGGCAGTTGGAGACCAAGGATACGGCGCGGGTGGTGCAGGAGATTCTGCTGGCATTGCCGGAACGGGATCGAAGCCTGCTGCGGGCGGTTCTGCTGGAAGAGCGCGACAAGGACGAGATCTGCGCGGAGCTGGGGGTCAACCGGGAATATCTGCGGGTGCTGGTGCATCGCGCGAAACAGCAGTTCAAGGTGTTCTACGTGAACCAGTTCGCGAAAGAAAAGCAAAATTGATTGACGATGAAACGGTATTACCGAAGTGCGCACTATAAAGGCGAGGTTGGACTCTGATGGATCATGCTGATGCTGTCGGTAGAAAACTGGTAGAGCAGTATGTGCTTGCGGAGATGACGCCGGAACTCCGCGATGAGTTTGAAGAGCATTTCTTCGGGTGCGAACTGTGTGCGGCCGATCTGCGTGCGACCTCTGCGTTTGCGGATGCGGCGAAGGTGGAGTTGAAGCGGCCTGCGTTGAGGGTGGATGCGGTGCGGACGGTCAGAAGCGAGCCTCGCCGGTCGATATGGCAGCCGGCGTTTGCGATTTATGCTCTGGCGGCTTGTCTGCTGGTGATGTTGTATCAAAATGCTCTTGAGTTTCCGCGTTGGAAGAAGCAGGTTGCCGCGGTGAATGTGGCGGAGGTTCTGCCTTCGATTTCTTTGGTGGGAAACAGCCGGGGCGGCGGCGTGGTTTCGGCGGCGGTAGGAGATGCGAAGGCGGTGCTGCTGCTGGTGGATATACCGGCGGAGGACCGCTTTGCCAGCTATACGTGCCTGCTGTATGCTCCGTCGGGAGACCTTGCTGCGAGTGTTGTCGTATCGCCGCAACAGGCGCGTGATACTGTTTCGATACACGTACCGCTGGCGGAGCATGTTGCGGGCCGGTATTCGTTGCTGGTGAAGGGAAATCTGAGCGCGCCCGGGCCGGGTGACTCGGAAGCAGGCAAGGTTTCGACTCCAGCTGTGCCCAGCAACGGGGTGGATCTTGCGAGATACGCCTTTGTACTGAATGATGTTCCGACGTCCCCGGGCCCCTCACATTGAGATTTGCTTTGACTGGTTAATGGCTGTTGCTTGCCGTCCACTTTGCGTGGCATTGGAAAAGGCAACAGCAGGTCGCCTTCGCGGGTGACAACCAGAAGAGCGACCACAACGGCAGATTCGCCGCAGCGATGGCGAACAAGAAGCAGCGGCAACGAGAAAACCAACGGCCGAGAGAGCGAGAAATACATGCAGGCGAACGTGCGACAGGTTTTCTACTTTCATACCGATGCGGTGTCCCTGGGAGGGTTTGTGGAAGAGCCGTTCCGCTATATTCCCACACCCTCTTCTGTTGCCTTGTCCTCGGCCGGGGGAAGCGTTCGATCGCGGGCGGGTGAGTTTGGTTTCGAGGACGTGATCTCCTGCCGTTCGTCGTACACGCATACCTCGGGGCGCCCTGCTAAGCAGAACGGACCATGGACCTCGCGCTCGACGGCAGTGGTCGAAGGGTTGAATATTTTGGGCAGGGTGACAGCGGACCGTATTGTGGCGCGTATTCACATGGAACATACGGAAGCGGGGGACGGGCGGCGCAGGATCTCCTTTGCCGGGACACAATTTGAAGGGCTTCGGCTGGATGGCAAACAGCTCGATCTCTCACTGAACCAAGTGCTGCTGCCGAAGCATGGTCGTGAGTTCGATGTCTATAATGAGGACGAATCCCTGGATGCTGAGTTAGAATCGGCGGCGCTTTGGCGTACAGCGCACGCGCAGGCAAACGCGATTGCCAAGGGAAAAGACACGCCCGAGTGGGCCCGCGCGCGGTTCGGCTGGGCGGCGAAAAAAGGAAACTCCGAAGCGGCCAATGAAGAGGGCTACGCGATATGTTCTCTGGTGGACAGGATCGACGGCGCACCCTCTGGCCAGGTCCTTGCGCATTCGCTCGAGCTTCCAGAGGTGGGAAGATTCTTCTTCGGGGAGGCTGTTGTGTTTCCGCACTCGTTGCAGCTTGCGATGGTTCGAGCGGAGCTGGGGTGCGCCACGACAGGGCAAACGGTGGTGGCGATGGCCCGAGTCAACGGCTCAACTTGCCCTCCTGGCTAAACCGAGCTGGACTGACCTCCTGCCTTCTTCTGTTTGCTGTTCTGGGATGTCGTTCGTCTGCGGATGGTGCGCGTGACTTTGGACGGGTTCGCTCCGAGTTTCTCCATGGCAATCTTGCTGTCGCGCAGGGCGAGGCTGCTGCGGAGTGCAACCGGTCCGCGGAACGCGAGAGTGCGGCGAAGGTAGCGTTCTGCCTGCTGGATGGCGAGATTCTTTCTTTTCAGGGGCGAAGCGCAGACGTGGTGGAGCTGCTTGGCCGCGATGACGAGAGGTTGCGCGGAGGGGGAGATTCGGCGATCAAGCGGAAGATGCTATTGAGCCTGGCGCGTGCGCGGCTTGGGCAGACCGCGCAGTCGGATGCGGACTTTCGCGAGGCGGAGCGGCTTTCGGCGGCGGGCCACTCGGAACTGGAGGGCGAGGTTCTCCGGGTGCAAGGGATTCTTGAAAGCCGCCGGGGCCAGGATGGACGTGCGGAGGAGTGTTATCGCAGGAGCCTGGCGATGGCCCGCGACAGGAAAGATGAATTCCTCGAGGCTACCGACCTCCTCAATCTCGGATTCATGGCGTTGAAAGCTGAGCACTACGATGAAGCGCTCGATCGGTTTAAGGAATCGTCGCAGCTGGCGCGGGTGATCGATGCGCATATTATTCTGCAGACGGATTTAGGGAACGCGGGCTGGACGTACTATCGGCTTGGCGATTTCGAGAAAGCGCTGGCGAGTTTTCAGCAGGCGGAGGAGCAGGCGAAGAGGCTGGGGGCTACCGATAACCAGATTCGCTGGTTGAACAGTGCCGGATTGGCCTTGTATCAGATGGGAGAGGTGAAGCAGGCCCAAAGCTACTATCAGGAGTCGCTGCGGGCGGCAGAGCTTTCGCACAATGCGGGTCTGGCGGCGGAGGCGCGGGTTTCGCTTGGGCTGCTGTGGCTCGAGACCGGCGGGCTGGTTGAGGCGAAAACACAAGCTGACGCAGCATTGATATCTGCTGACCAGGTGGGTGAAGGTGAACCAGAGGTGCAGCTGCTGGAGGGGCTGATCGCTGTGCGGCGGCACGACGTCGATCAAGCCCGGCGGTGGTTGTCGCAGGTCTATGGGGAAGCGGCGCTAAGTCCGTCGTTACGCTGGAAGGTGGAGGACGCGTTCGCCAATATGTATTGGGGTGAGAGACGGGCGAAAGAAGCAGAACGTTGGTACCGCAAATCGATTGCGACGTTTGAAGTGCAGCGGTCGTCGGTTCGGGATGAGGAGAGCAGGCTTCCTTTTTTTGCCAACGGCGATGCGCTCTATCGGGACTATGCGGAGTGCCTGATCGGCTTGCAACGCTCGGGAGAAGCGCTGCAGTTGCTGGATCTGGCGCGGGCGCGGACCTTGGAAGAAGGGCTGAGTGGAGGGCGAGGAGCGGGGTTTGCGTGGCAGAACGTGCCCGGTCGTGTCGCTAAAAAAGATGCGGGCAAGGGAGAGGATCACAGCAGATCCGCTTGGGGGACGACAGCCAGAACTGCAGTTGCAATGGGGACTCGGACTGCGACGGCAGATGCAACGGCAGAGCTGACAGCAAGGGAACGGGAAACGGCGCGCTTCCTGGAGGCCAGCAGAGAGCGTACTGCCATGCGACTCGATGTCCAGGAGGTTGCGCGGAAGCTGAACGGTACGGTCCTGTTCTACTCGCTTGGGCGCGAGAGATCGTATCTTTGGACGGTCCAGAAAGGCGCGACGCACCTGTTTGTCTTGCCGCCTGAGCCAGAGATTGCGTCCCGCGTGAAGCGCTATCAGGCGATGGTCCTGAAATCGGGGGACCCGCTGCGGGACGGTAACGCGGATGCGGCGTGGCTTTACGGTGCGTTGGTTGCGCCTGCGGAAGGTTTGATTGCGGCGGGCTCAAAAGTGTTCGTGATCCCAAGCGGGAGTTTGAGCGGCCTGAACTTCGAAACCTTGCTGAAGCCCGGTCGTGACGGGATGCATTACTGGATCGAAGACGTAAGCGTGACGAACGCGAGTTCAGTACGTCTGCTGGCGCGTTTTACGAGGAATGGCTCTGGCCGGTGGGACCCGAAGATGGGTGCTGACCGGTTGCTGTTGATGGGCAATCCTGTTTCGCGCAACAGTGAGTATCCAGCTTTGCCGAACGCAGCCGTCGAGGTGGACCGCGTGGGACGGTATTTTCCGGCGAAGGAAAAAACGGTTTTGACCCAGTTGGCCGCGACTCCGGGGGCGTACGCAATGAGCCATCCGGAGCAGTACGCCTACCTTCATTTTGTGGCGCATGGGATTGCCAGCAGCGTGAGTCCGCTGGATTCGGCGGTCGTGCTTTCTGCGCCTGGGCTGCATCCAGATGATTTCAAGCTGTATGCGCGGGATGTGGTGCGGCAGCCGTTGCATGCGCGGCTGGTTACGATTTCCGCCTGCTACGGGTCGGGCCTGCGTACGTTTGCCGGGGAGGGCCTGGTGGGTTTGTCGTGGGCTTTTCTGCGAGCAGGTGCCCATCTTGTGATCGGTACGCTGTGGGAGGCAAACGATGCGGCCACGCCTGAGGTGATGGATCGGATGTATGGCGAACTGGCTCAAGGAAAAGAGCCGGACGAAGCATTGCGGGCGGCGAAGCTTTCACTGCTGCGGACGCAGGGAGTGTATCGGAAACCGCTATATTGGGCCCCGTTTCAGCTGTACGCCGGCTCTTGAGGGAGCGCTGTGCAATCTTTTGTTCGCGATGATACGTTTCGCTGCTCCGACGCACCATAGAGCAGCCCACAAAAGATCGCAGTCGGGAGACGACGGGAGACGGATCCCGATTGCGAGGGCTGAAGAGGAGTTCGCGATGACTTCACGTGCGCTGATGGCAGAGGACAAGGGTGGTGGGTTGGGCAGGTGGATGGTTCTGATCGAATGGACGATCTTTGCTTGTCTAACGGCGCTTGTTCTGGGCTAGGTGTCTGGACCTGTTTGCCGGAGCAGAAAAAGGATATGGTTTCCGGCGTCTTGCCTGCTCGGTCTCTCACTTTGTTAAGCGGATACTCCCCTTCGTTGCGGGCGGCTCGAAGTCGCGGAGGAGGATCACCCCGGTCATGGAAAAGTTCAGGGGTAATGCCTGTGAGGCCGCACGAAGAGTGCCGGCACAAACTGTGGGCACATGAGGCCCCATTTGCCCGGAAGTAGGTAACACAAAAGGGGTACAGAAGTTCGGTTACTTAGAAGGTATCGTCTTGGAGTTGATAGTTCCTGGTCGCTGGCTCCTGAAGTGAGAACACCCTTTACCTGCGCACACTGAGACATGCGGGAGATTCGGGTACCAGCCGACACATTGAGTTTCTGTTACCCGGAGCCCCTTGATGATGCAGAAATCCGAGTTCCTGAGCGCTTCCATTGCTCGCTTGTCTTCGAAATGCAGCGATTTTCGAAACAGAGTGTTTGAAGCTACAGAACGCAGTGCTCTCGTGATTGCTGAGGGTGAGCTCGATATTTCGGCTCGGGCATTGGTGTTTCCATCGGGGTCCGCGTCCGGTCAACATGCGCTTGTGGGCGTGAGGCGGGGCCGTTCGCGAAATAGCGTGCGGGGACATCTAGGATCTCTGGCGGCGATGGTTATGCTGCTGATCGTCACTGGATGCGGTGGCGGGTGGGATGGCGCAGGGGGTATTGCCCCGGTGATTACGGGCCAGCCTGTTAGTCAGACTGTGACCGTCGGGCAGCCGGCGACGTTCACGGTGACCGCGACGAGCACGGGAACGACGACCTATCAATGGTTTCAGAACGGCACCCCGATCACTGGGGCGACATCAAGCTCCTACACCACTCCGCCAGCGGCGAGCACAGATTCAGGCGTTGTGTATACGGTGACGGTGACCAACGCTTCGGGAAGTGTGACGAGCTCACCGGCTACGCTGACGGTGTCAGCCGGGGGAACAACGGTTAATCCGAACGCTCCGCTGATTGTCAGTCAACCGGCGAATCAAACAGTCAATGTGGGGCAGACGGCGAGCTTTTCGGTCACTGCGTCTGGAGCCGCGCCGCTGACGTACCAGTGGTACAAGGGTGGGGTTGCGATTGCCGGGGCGACTTCGAACAGCTATACGACTCCCGTTACGGTGAGCGGGGACAGTGGTTCGCTCTTCACGGTGTCGGTGGCGAACTCGCTGGGAACGGTGACAAGTGCACCGGCGACCCTGACGGTCATTACGCCTGTGGTCACGCCTCCTTCGATCATCCATCAGCCGGTGAGCCAGACGGTGACGGTCGGTCAGACTGCGACCTTCACCGTGACTGCTGCAGGCACGGATCCGCTGACGTATCAATGGTTCAAAAACGGAGTTCCGGTTGGGGGATCGACTTCAAGCAGCTATACGACTCCACCTGCGGCGAGCGGTGACACCGGGTCGATCTATACGGTCGTCGTCACGAACCCGGCCGGCACGGTGACGAGTGTGCCCGTCACGTTGACGGTCACATCGGCTCCGATCATTGTGACTCCGCCGGCAAACCAGACGGTTAATGCCGGGCAGACGGCGAGCTTCAGCGTGACTGCGACCGGAACTGGACCGCTGACGTATCAGTGGAACAAGGGCGGTGTTGCGATTGCGGGGGCAAGCTCTACGGGGTACACCACGCCGCCAACGGTAGCAGGCGATAGCGGCTCACTTTTCACGGTGACGGTGACGAATGCAGCCGGGTCGGTCGGCAGTGCGCCGGCGACTTTGACGGTCAATACGCCTCCGGTAATTACCGTCCCACCGGCAAATCAGACAGTGACTGCGGGGCAGACCGCGAGCTTCAGCGTGATTGCCACCGGCACTGGGCCGCTGACGTACCAGTGGTACCAGGGCGGGGCTGCGATTGGCGGAGCGACATCGAGCACCTACACCACTCCCGCGACGGCGAGCAGCGATAGCGGTTCTGTTTTCACGGTGACAGTGACGAACGTTGCGGGCAGTGCAACGGGCGGACCGGCTACGTTGACTGTAACCTCGGCCCCGATCGTGGTGAGTTCGCCGGCGAATCAGACGGTCAATGTGGGGCAGACCGCGACGTTCAGCGTCACGGCTAACGGTACGGGACCCTTGACTTATCAATGGAGCAAAGATGGCGCGCCGGTTGCGGGCGCTACTTCGACGTCCTATACGACTCCTGCGGCGGTGATTGGCGACAGCGGCTCGCACTTTACGGTCACTGTGACGAACTCGGTGGGACATGTTACAACCGGACCGGCGACACTCACGGTAAATTCAGGGCCGACAATTACGACCCCACCTGCTGACCAGACGGTCAATGTGGGGCAGACGGCTACCTTCAACGTAGTGGCGAGTGGTACGGGAACTCTGACTTACCAGTGGTCTAAGAATGGAACTGCGATTCCTGGAGCTACTGGAACCTCTTATACGACTCCTGCGACGGTGATTGGCGACAGTGGCTCGCATTTTACGGTCACTGTGACGAATCTGGTCGGAAGTGTTACCGGCGGCCCGGCGGCGCTGACGGTAAATGCAGCGCCAATGATTACGACGCCACCTGCAGACCAGACGGTCAATGCGGGGCAGACGGCGACTTTCAGCGTGGTGGCGAGCGGAACAGGCCCTCTCACGTATCAATGGTTCAAGAATGGAGCACTGCTGACAGGAGCTACTTCGACTTCGTACACGACTCCTGCAACGGTGACTGGCGACAGCGGTACGCATTTTACGGTCACTGTGACGAATCTGGTCGGAAGTGTTACCGGCGGTCCGGCGACGCTGACGGTAAACTCCGGACCGACGATTACGACGCCACCTGCAGACCAGACGGTCAATGCGGGGCAGACGGCGACGTTCAGCGTTGTGGCGAGCGGCACAGGCCCCCTCAGCTATCAATGGTTCAAGAACGGAGCGCTGCTTTCTGGAGCTACGGCAACCTCATATACGACTCCGGCGGTGGTGGTCGGTGACAGCGGCTCGCACTTCACGGTCACTGTGACCAACTCCATAGGAAGTGCTACTGGTGGGCCGGCGTCACTGACGGTCAGCACAGGGCCGACGATTACGACACCACCGGCGGATGTGACCGTCAATGCTGGTCAGACGGCGACATTCAGTGTCGTCGCGAGCGGCTCGGGAACGTTGACGTACCAGTGGTCCAAGAATGGAACGCCGATCACGGGAGCTACTTCGACGTCCTACACCACTCCGGCTACGGTGAGCGGCGACAGTGGATCACACTTCTCTGTAAGTGTGACGAATTCTGTTGGGAGTGTAAGCGGTGGTCCGGCGACGCTGACGGTCAATATCGCGCCTACAATTACGACACCACCGGTGGACATCACGGTCAATGCCGGGCAGACGGCAACGTTCAGCGTCGTGGCAACCGGGACCGGGCCCTTGACTTATCAGTGGGCCAAGAACGGGACGGCGATTCCGGGAGCTACGGCCACCTCTTACACGACCCCGGCGGCGGTTACCGGCGATAGTGGAACGCACTTTAGCGTCACTGTGACGAACTCGGCGGGAAGTGCCACCAGTGGTCCGGCAATCCTTACGGTAGTGACCGCGCCGACGATCACGACACCGCCTGCGGACCAGACGGTCAATGCCGGGAACACGGCCACGTTCAGCGTGGTAGCGAGCGGCACCGGGCCCCTTACCTACCAATGGTCGAAGAACGGAACGTTGATTCCGGGTGCTACGTCCACTTCTTACACCACGCCGGCAACGGTCAGCGGCGATACCGGTACGCACTTCAGCGTGACCGTGAGTAACGCTGCGGGCAAGGTTACGGGCGGCCCCGCGACCCTCACGGTCAACACTCCACCTACGATCACGACTCAGCCGGCGAGCCAGACTGTCACGGTCGGACAAACGGCAACATTCAACGTGGTTGCTACAGGAACCGCGCCACTTACTTACCAGTGGTACAAGGGCGGCGCGGCCATTGCCGGAGCTACCTCGAGCACCTACACCACCCCATCAACCGTCACTGGCGATAATGCCTCGCAATTTACGGTGACGGTGACCAACGTTGCGGGTTCAGCCACGAGCATGACCGCCACGTTGACGGTGAAGAACTCGGTCCCCGTAGCCTCGTTCCTGGCTTGCAACCCCATCGCTCCGAATTACAACGCTACCTCGACTCTCATACCAACCTTTTCGGGAGGTGCTGGCGTCATCGGATCAGGCGGTCTCGGCAGCGTCGACATTACGGCGTCCGCGGTCAATGGCAGCTCCTACACAACGCCGCCGGCCACCACAGCGAAGACTTACACGCTTACCGTTACAGGGAGCGGAGGTGCTGTCGCGTTTACGACGTGCACGGTGGTGCCGCTTGGCGTGACGATCTCCCCGGTTACTCCGGCAGGTCAAACGATAGCTCCTGGAAAGGTGACGTATTCGGCCACCGTGTCTGGGGGTGCGACCGGCAATGTGATCTGGAGTGCAACTGCGGGAATATTCGTAGGCAACGTCTGGACCTCGCCGAATGCGGCTGGCACGTACACCATCACGGCTACCAGCGCGGATGAGCCATCCGTCTCGGCGACCACGACGGTGACGGTGAGTTTGCCTGTGATCACGAGGCAGCCGGCGAGCGAGAACGTTTGCCTTCATTCTTCGGAAACCCTCTCGGTCGTTGCAAATTATGCGGGGAGCTATCAATGGAACCTGAATGGAACGCCGATACCAGGAGCCACCAGTTCCACCTATTACATTCCGAGTGCCATGGCGATGGATTCCGGGACCTACACGGTCACGGTGAGCAACCCTGCGGGAAGTGTCACATCGAACTCGGCCAAAATCGTCGTGGGATCGTCGATTACGTCCAACCCTGTAGGTCTGTCCATTCTTGCCAATCAGACAGCAACCTTCTCGGTCGCTGCGTCAGGCGACGCTCCCTTCCGGTACCAGTGGTATGTGATCTCTGCTGGCGCATCGTCGGGAGCTGCGATCAGCGGTGCAACTTCAAGCACCTACACGACGCCAGCAGAAACGACAAACTCCAACGGAGCGCAGTTCTACGCCGTAGTGAAAGATGCATGCGGAAATCCTCTAACCAGCAGTTCTGCGCTTTTGGTCGTCACTGATGGCCACACACCGCCATCGATTATCACGCAGCCTGTCGGCCAGGTAGCCGCGGTGGGCAGCACGGCCACCTTTACGGTGGTTGCAGCGGGCACGCCTACACTCACCTACCAGTGGTTCCGAATACCCGCGGGCGAGCCTAAGGGCATCGCGATTGCGGGCGCGACCTCTACCAGCTACACCGTTCCGAGTACAGAGACGTTGCCGGTGAACGACCAGGATGCTTACTATGTGACGGTGACCAACAACTATGGGATCGCAACCTCAGTGAATGCTACGCTGGCGATCGGTAACGGGATATTGATCACCAAACAGCCGCAGAATCAATACGTGAACGAGGGAGCTTCGGCGAGCTTCTCGGTTACGGCTGTTTCCGCACTCACGCTTTCGTACCAGTGGTACACGTCTGCCCCAGGAACATCTTCGTTTACGGCGATTCCGGGAGCAACCAATGCAACCTACACGCAAAGCTCCACGACGCTTACGGAGTCCGGTTCTGTCTACTATGTCGTCGTAAGTAACGGCACGACACGAAATGTGCAGAGTAGTTCAGCGGCACTTTTCGTGGGCCCTCTTCCAGGCATCAGCAACCTCTGCAACGGCTGGACCTGGCTGGGCGATGCGCAGCCCCCGACGCCTTCTTGCTCCATCCAATTGTCCGCTGCAACGTATAACCAGCACGGAGAAATTGTGTGGCCGAACCTGATCTCGACGGGGAATATCCAGCTGAGCTTCACGATCACCACAAGCGACACAAGCACCCCCCCGGCGGATGGTTTTGCCATGGTGCTGGGCGATCCTTCGCTCGGTGCGACACCAACGACGATTGGTTACACAGGCCAAGGGCTGGGAGCAGAGGGAATCCCGGGAACTGTACTTGCCTTTGACGATTATGAGAATCCCGGAGACGCGCCGATTCCGTATCTCGCTATCGAACGAGGAGAGGTGGCTCTGTGGGAGAATCCGTATCTGAATCTGAATACAAATATTCCCGCTCTTGCGGCTCCAGGAGCTACGATTTCGCATGACTATGTCGTCTCTCTGGTGCAGGGGATCATGACGGTAACGATGGACGGCACCCAGGTCTTCTCTGGTACTGTCTCGGTTCCTCCTGTCGCTTATCTATACTTCACAGCCTCAACGGGGTCTGAATACGAGAATGCGGTTATCAGCAATCTGTCAGCCACGGTTTCGGCGCCGTCCAACTAGCGATGAGGAGAGATGGAGCAATGCGATCGATAGCGCCAGCATGTGTTTTGCTACTTGGAATGGCCTCCGCAGCATTGGGGCAGGCCATAGGCAACGAGACGCGCAGTGGAGATGTCGCATTGAACTACCACTGGGTGCATACAAATGCTCCGCCGAACGGGGGTTGCGGCTGCTTTCCATTGAACGGGGTCGCTGCTTCGGGATCGTGGAATTTTCGTCCAAAGCTCGCAGCGGTTGCGGAAGTGGGGGTTGACCATACGAGTAATGCGCTCTCGTTGAAGAAGTCATTGACATTGACGTCCTACATGGCGGGAGCGAGGTATCGCGTCCCAGGGTTCGGGATGAACGGCCGACATGGACTGCAGCCCTTTATCCAACTGCTGGTGGGGGGTGCGCACGCGGGCGGCGGAGAGGCTGGGGTGGCTGACGGAACATCCGCGTTTGCGGGACGCCTTGGTGGGGGGATCGATGTCCCGCTGAGTGCGCGTTTTGTTGCGCGAGTGCAAGGCGACTACTTTATGACGATGTTCGCGAACACCGCAGACAACCGCCAGAACAATATTCTGTTCGGCGCGGGTATTGTCTTTCGATGGTCGCGATAGCAGCCTAAATAAAGCGAGCCACCGGCCCGGTCGATTTCGTGACGACGTCGGCTATGAACGCTGCCGCAATCGTACCTCGATCAAGCGAACGATTTTGCGAAACAGCCCCGAAGTGTGCGGATGTGAGGACGAGAACCTCCTGACCCGACGGGTCGAACTGCTTTTGGAAAGCGATATGGAAGCGAATGCCCATCCGCTTTTCGCGCCCGTTCGTTTGCGCAGGGTTCGTAGATCGACCTCAGACTTCGTCGTGTAAAGGACCAGCGGGCGGTCACATTCCTGATGCCGGGAGGGTAGGGAAGAGGGTGGAGCCGCGTGATGCAGAGTTCAGGACCTTTGCTGGCGCATATTTTCCACGGCCGTGGCTACCTGTCGGACGAGACATCTTAGCAGCGGGGATCAGCGCGGGCTCTGTCGTAAAGACAATGCAAATGAAACGTCAGGGGTTGACACGCGGGCTCGCCAGACTACGTGCGCTACGATCCGACGCTGTTTTGCAATGAGTGGGATCTGAGTCGCCTCTTCCAGAATCGCGTTCACGCTTGCACCCCAAGCCGGCCCAGACCGGCCATCAGCGATTCCACGAACAACTAGCGATGTTTAACCAAACGCGAGCGCCTTTCCCGGGACTTTCTCATCTAACCCTCCGTTGAACATTGCAGCCTGCTGCGCATTGCAGCACCAAACAAATCTGAACAAGAGGAGAAACACATGACAAATCACAGCGGCACGGGGTCTGCATCGAGCGCCAAACTGGGCGGAAACTTTACTCTGCCCAACGGGTCGATGACTCTGAATCGCATGGGATATGGTGCGATGCAGCTTGCCGGACCGCAGGTCTGGGGACCGCCGCGTGATCTGGACGGCGCGATTGCGGTGTTGCGAGAGGCCATCGCGGCCGGAGTAAACCACATCGACACCAGCGACTTCTATGGCCCGCACGTGACCAATCAAATCATCAAGAAGGCCCTACATCCCTATGTAGATGGACTTGTGATCGTCACGAAGGTGGGAGCTCGAAGAGGAGAGGACAAGTCATGGATCCATGCTCTTTCTCGGCAGGAGTTGATCGATGCGGTACACGACAACCTGAGGAACCTCGGGCTTGACCGGCTGGACGTGGTCAATCTCCGGGTGGGAGGCGTGACTGGCCCATCCGATGGATCGATTGAAGAACCGATGAACGTGCTTGCGGAGTTGAAGCATCAGGGGCTGATCCGCCATCTCGGATTGAGTAACATCACTCCCGCACAACTGGCGGAGGGACAGGCGATTTCGGAGATTGTGTGCGTGCAGAATTTGTACAACGTGGCACATCGTAAGGATGACGCTTTTATCGATGCACTGGCACAGCAAGGAATTGCGTACGTACCGTTTTTCCCATTGGGAGGGTTCAGCCCGTTGCAGAGTTCTGTGCTCGATCGGGTCGCAGCATCGCTGGATGCGACGCCGATGCAGGTCGCTCTGGCTTGGCTTCTTCAGCATTCGCCGAATATCCTGCTGATCCCAGGTACGTCTTCGGTAGGACATCTTCGTCAGAATCTGAAAGCCGCAATAATTGAGCTTCCGCCTCAGGTGATGGCCGACCTCAATGCGGTGGGGGAAAGTTCTAAGGTGGAGTGAATACGAGGAGTTGGTGTCTTGGCGGACTGGCGCTGTCTGCACGCTGTCCTATTCGGGTGTCTACAAGCTTGCCGCAGTGCCGGTGGATCCGCTCGAACCAGCTTATGGCGCGACGCATGATTTATGTCCCGAAGTAATCGCATCGCGCACGGGAGGCCTGGGCGAACGGTTACATCATTCATAGGAATACATTGTTTGCTGAAACGAAATCCTGATGGACTGCCCTATTCAACAGAAAGCATGTTGTCGCCGGCGAAAAGGCGATGGCATCCTGAAGGAGAAGAGAGGGCTGAGCAGATCAGGAAAGACCGTTTTCCTGACTCGGCAGCCATTGGCAAAAGCGGAGTTCAACGTTTTCGGGACGGAAACGGAGATGATGCCAGCTTCAACACGGGATCGACGATCGTGGTGCGGGCCAGCGTAAACAGTGGGACAACGAACGCACCCACGTGCGATGGCGAGGGCTTTACGCGCGAGACGAATAACATGGTCCTGGTTGGCACGACGGAGGTCCCATCGATCACCATGTGGCCGTCGCTCGTTTTTACCGAGAGCAATGCTGCGGGCTCAACAGTAGTTCCCTGCGCGAGTGCCGTCAGCGTCGGCGACACTCATATGACGACCTTCGACGGCTTGCACTACGACTTTCAGGCGTACGGCGAGTTTGTGTTGGCGCAGGACGGGGCGAACTTTACGGTGCAAACGCGCCAGGCGCCGGGGCCTCCGCAGTATCCCAACACGGCGATCAACAAGGCGGTTGCGATGCAGATGGGTAAGACCCGGGTCGCCATTTACATAGAACCAACACGTCTGACGATCGATGGTGCCGCCAACAATCTGGCGGACGGTAAGACCATTGTGCTGCCCACCGGCGTTCAGGTCTCACGGCTCGGTAATATGTATGCCGTATCAAGCGATAACGGTGACAGCGTGCGCGCGACGGTCCAGTCTCAGTGGCTCGACGTGGCTGTGGGCCTGGGCCATGCGCCGCTGACCGAGACGCGCGGTCTGCTGGGCAATCCGAAAGGAAGGGCGCAGGTGCTCGCGACGTCTAACGGGGCGATCTTGAAAACGCCGATCTCGTTTGCCGATCTCTACCACACCTATGCGGATAGTTGGCGTGTGCGGCCGAATGAGTCTTTGTTCACGGAGCAAATGACAATCAAAGCCGGTATTCCGTTGAAGCCGTTCTTCGCCAGCGATCTTGATCCGCATGCCTCCGCACGTGCTTTGGCGAGATGCAAGGCCGCCGGCGTGCGGGGCGAGAGTCTACTGGAGGATTGCGCTCTCGACACCACCGTGCTGAACGATGAGAAGGCGACGAGGGTCTTTGTGCATGCCTCTCCGCCGCGGCTTGTCGTCAAGCCGATCCTGCATGTTGCGGCTGTAATCAAATGAATTGGTGACGCTGATTGGCAGAGGCCCAGAGCGTTTCTGGGTCTCTGCGGCATTTTTTGTGATTCGGTTGCCGCAAGCTCATTTTGATGATCACACGTTTCCATCTTGCTGGGAGCCTGTGTTCAGATAAGTGGCGCTCAGCTCGTTCAGCAGATCACGAAATGGCGGAAGAGGAGGGATTCGAACCCCCGATACCCTTTCAGGTACGCCAGTTTTCAAGACTGGAGCCATCAACCACTCGGCCACTCTTCCTAGTCTGAAGTTTAGTATGCGCCGGGTGACGACGCAAAGCGATTCTCATGAGAGCACTGCCGCGCGGAGCGTCACTCGGTGGAGTTTCAGCGGCTTGCCCCAGGCCTCGTGTTCGTCCGTAACGAAGATCTCTCCTGCAACGCAAGGCAAGCCTCGACTTAGGGACATAGCCGAGAGCGAGTGAACCACCGGCCCACTGCGGATGGGTGTGTGCCTTTCTGCTAGTCGCCAACCAGAACCGGTACGGAGGTATTCTCGGTCAGGGCGCGGCCACCCGATCCTACCCAGGTGCGTGTCCATGTACGCGAGGCAATCCGAAGCATGACGAGAATCAGGCAGGCAAGCGCAGCATAAACAATGAACCCGTCACGATAGGAGCCGGTGTGTTGGCGCGATTGGCCGAGAAGGTTCGGCAGAATACCTCCGCCGAGCGCTCCGATCTCGCCAATCATGCCTCCAGCGACTGCCGTGGTGACGGGCCAGCGCAGGGGAACTAGCTGGAAGGTGGCTCCATTTCCTGCCCCGAGAGCGGCGAAGCAGAGCATGAAGAGAAGAGTGGTGGCGAGCAGTGAAGGCGCGGCCATGAGACCGAAGAGCCCGGCGATGGCAACCAGGAAGATGACAGAGAGGGTGGTGATCCCTCCGATGCGGTCGGCGAACCAGCCGCCAAGAACACGCGTGGCGGAGCCGGTGAGGGTGGCGAGTACGGTGAGTTCGCCGGCTTGTATTTTGGAAACGTGGAACTGTTTGACATAGAACGAGGGTAGAAAGGTGGCCAGCCCGATGAACCCGCCAAAGGTAATGACGTAGATGAAATTAAAGGCCCAGCCGTCCTTTTCCCAAAGACATTTGAGATGGTGGCTGAGGCTCTGGTGCTCGATGTCTGGAGGCTCTTTGGCGAGTACGATCATCACGATAAGGGGCAGCAGCATCATAGCCGCTGCGAAGCCGTAGACGTGCTGCCAGCCGAAGTGTGCGGCCAGACGCGGCGCAAAGAGCGCGGCCACGGCGGTTCCACTGTTGCCCGCGCCGGCAATACCCATCGCGAGACCCTTGTATTTTGGAGGGAACCAGCCGGAACCGAGAGAGAGCGCGACGCCGAAGCTGGCTCCTGCGATGCCGAGCAGAACGCCCATGGCGAGGACATCGTTGAAGGTGTGGACGAAGAAGAAGCCGTAGAGAAGCGCGATAATGATGGCGGACATTTCGACGATGGCAGCACGTTTTCTTCCGATGTACTGCGACAGAACACCGAGAGGAAAGCGCATGAAGGCTCCTGCGAGAGTGGGGACGGAGACCATGAGCCCGACCTGACCCTGGCTGAGGTGGAACTGCTCGGTGATGAAGGGGCCCATGGCGCCGTTCAATACCCAGACGGCAAAGCTGAAGTCAAAGTATAAGAATGCGGCGAAGAGAGTGGGCGGATGTCCCGACTTCAGAAAATCTTTGTAGCCTGCCATAGACGTATGCCTCAGAAGTAGTTTTTGGTAAATGCAGAGCAGCTGCGGAGGGGCTGGAACGCCGGGGTTCCTTGTGCATCGCTGGTGTGCTTTGTTCTGGCTTCCGGCGGTCTGGGGCGGAAGATTGTTGCTCAGTGTTTCGTAGACTTCTCCACAAGAACGGCACACTGTTTGAAATTTGGTTCGCGCGAGATGGGATCGAAGGCGCCAAGTGTGACGCGGTTGGAGTTGGTCTCGGAGAAATGAAATGGCATAAAGACCTGGCCCGGAGCGACGATGCCGGTGATGCGAAGCTCGAGATTCTTGACGCTGCTGCGGCGCGAGACAACGTTGACGCGATCATGCGGACGAAGCTCAAGGCGCTTGGCGTCGACCGGGTTCATCTCGAGCCACGCGCTGGGGACCATGTGATCGAGCATCTCTACCTGGCCGGTCTTGGTGCGGGTGTGCCAGTGCTCAACGGTTCGACCGGTGTTGAGGATGAGGTTGAACTCGGCATTCGGCTGCTCGAGAAAAGGCAGGCAAGGAACCCGATGCAGCGTTGCTCGGCCATCGGGACTCGGAAAGATTCCGTCGCTATAGAGGCGTGGGCCGCCCCACTGGATGCCGCCTTGGTCTTCAATCTGCTGCCAGGTGAATTCGCTGTAATCGCACATGCGTCCGGCAGAGATGCGCTGCCATTCTTCGAAGGCGTCGCGCGTGGTCTGCCAGCCGGGAAAGAGTTCCTCGCGCACCCCAAGCTTTTCTGCGAGGGCGAGGAAGATGTCGAAGTCTGAACGTGCTTCGCCGGGCGGTACGACGATGCGATTGACTTTGCTGATGCGTCGCTCGGAATTGGTGTAGGTGCCCTCTTTTTCTCCCCAGATGGCGGCTGGAAGAACGAGATGAGCGAAGTCGCTCGTGGGTGTGGGATGGAAGCCGTCCTGTACAACGAGAAACTCGACGCGACGCAAGGCCTGCTCGAGCACGGAGTAGTTGGGAAAAGAGACAACCGGGTTGGTGGCCACGAACCAGAGCGCCTTTACGCTTCCAGTGACTGCGGCTTCGATAATGTCGGGGTAAGCGAGTCCGCGTGCATCGGGGATGCGAGCGACATCGATATTCCACAACCCTGCGAGGTCTTCGCGGTCCTGCGGGTTGTCGAACTTGCGATATCCGGGCAGGCTTGATGTAAACCCGGTCTCGCGTGTTCCCATGGCGTTGCATTGTCCAGTAATGGAAAAGGGCGATGCGCCGCTGCGGCCGATGTTGCCGGTAAGCAGGGCGAGATTGTTGATGGCAGTCACGCCGGCAGCGCCCTGCGTGGAATGATTAATCCCCATGGTCCAGCCGATGAAGGCGGCTTTCGCGTTGCCGTAGAGGTGCGCGGTGCGGAGGATCTGCTCTTGGCTGAGACCAGTTATCTGTGCGACGTGCTGCGGGGTGAACTCAGAGACAAAGGCCGCCAGCTCGTCGAAACCGCTGGTGTGCTGCGCGATGTAGTCGCGGTCGATGAGGCCGTCGCGGATGAGGATATGCGCGATCCCGTTGAGCAGCGCAATGTCGCCTCGCGGTTTGATGGGTAGATGAATATCCGCCATCATCGCGGTTTTGGTGACGCGCGGATCTACGACGATGACGGTGGTGTTCTGTTTACGCGCACGATTTCGTTCCAGGCGCTGGCAGAGGATGGGGTGGTTGTCGGCGATGTTCGCGCCGATGAGCAGGATGACGTCAGCGGTCTCCATGTCCTGGTACGAGCCAGGAGGCCCGTCGGAGCCGAAGGAGAGCTTGTAGCCGGCAACCGCGCTGGCCATGCAGAGCGTAGTGTTTCCATCGTTGTTGCGTGTGCCAAAGCCGAGCTGCACGAGCTTGCCCAGGGTGTAGCACTCTTCGGTGAGAAGCTGTCCGGTGCCCACGACTCCAAGCGCGTCTTTGCCATGGCGCGCCTGTATGGAAGTAAACTTCTCCACCATCGTATCCAGTGCTTCGTCCCAGGAGACCGGGACCAGCTTGCCATCCTTGCGCAGCAGCGGTTGCGTGGCGCGACCAGGTGCATCAAGGATGTGGTGCTCGCTTAGTCCTTTGGGGCAGAGTTTACCCAGGTTGACAGGGTGTGCGGGATTGCCGCGAACGCTGACCGCCTTACTATTTGTGACGCCGACGAGCATGCCGCAACCCACCGAGCAGTAGCCACACGTGGTCTTGACCCAGGTATCGGCAACACGCGCGGCCGTGACGTGGCCGAAGCGAGGATCTTTCTGATAGGCATACTCGGACTTGCGTGTGTCGATGCCAAGCGCGCGACGGAGCCTAGTCCACATTAATGCGAGCCTCCGCGGGTAAACGTGAGTGCCATATTGAGGGGAACCACCGAGACGAAGAAGAGATAACGGACCAGAAGTACAGCTGCAAACGCCGCGAGCATTGCGTAGGCGAAGGCTCCGCAAAAGGCAAGCACGGCGGAAGCGGCAGCCAGTCCGAAGGAGCAGATCACGGCTGGGCGGAGATCCTGAGTGTTGAGAAGTTCGGCGGTCGCTCGTTCTTCAAACAGACCAGAAGTGTTGAGCCGAACCAGCCGAACCACCTGGTTTACTGTCCAGAGTGCAGCGAAGAACAAGACGGGCCAGTAAGTAGAGGTGCCTGTCGCTGTCGGCGATGACATGGACCGCAGCAAGCGAAAGTGAGCAAGGTGGCGCGCAATCCAGTTCAGGGTGAGAGGGAGGGTCGCACCGATGAAACCTGCCGAAAGAAGAAAGTCGATCGGCGTGTGAATGAGATTCCAGGCTGGCCGTGCAGGTACGAGATAGATGAAGGCGCTCGCGATTGTTCCAGCGATGCCAAACAGTGCGGCGGTCCAGCCTAGTGCCAGAAGCAGATTTGGGGTGAACGGAAAAGTTTGGAGATCCTGCAGCCACGTGGAATTCAGCCCGGAGAGAGGCAGGACCGCGGTAAGGGCCGGCGGAAGTTTCGCAATCCAGGATGTGATTGTGAAGGCCGTCAACGTAGCGAAGAAGAGACCGAAGAAGAGAACTTCGCGACTGAGCCAGGAGCGCCGCCACATCTTCAATGCTCTCCACGCATATGCCGGACGGCCAAGGTGAAAGACCGAGATGCTAAGTGCGATGAGAGTCACAAAGAAGAGAAGGGTGAGCTGTAGTGGCTGCGCGGCGTTTTGCAAAAGTAGAAAGATCAACGAACCCGTAGCCGCCTGGGTTAGGGTGGTCATAAACACGAGCGAAGGGTGTGCGTGCTCGGGATGAATGCGGCCGCTGTCGACGCGCTCGAGCCGGGCGCTGGGGTTTGGCGGAAGCGTGATGCGTGTGGTGGAAATGGTGAGTCCTGCGGCAGGCATGCCGGGTGATTCTGCTGCGGCGTAGTCGATGCGCCAAGCGGTCTTGTCTACAATTTCGATCTCGATCGCAGCTTCAGGACAGGCGTTGACGCACGCGGGTTCAAGGCCATCGGTGAGCCGGCCGTGACACATATCGCATTTGCCGACGACGCCTCGAGCGGCATTGAACTGAGGCACCGAGTAGGGACAGTTCCACACGCAGTACTGGCACCCGATGCAGGCGTCGGCGGAGTGCAGCACGATGCCGGTGACGGGATCTTTGGTGTAGGCATCCACCGGGCAGCCTTTGACGCACTCGGCATCGAGGCAATGATTGCAGCCCATTGAGAGGTAGTGGCGGTGCGTGTCCGGATATACGCCGCCTTCGATCTCTCCGATGCGGCGCCATAAGATGTCGGCCGGATTGCCATTTTGCTCATTGCAGGCGATCTCGCAGGAGCGGCAGCCGATGCACTTGGTGACGTTGAAGTGGAAGCGATACTGCTCGCCGTCCGCCAGAGGACGGTCCGGGATGAGCTTTGGGTTGAGCGTTGTGACAATCTGACCAGATTCGAAGGGTTGCCCGAGATCGGCAAGCGTCATGCGCACGATGGTTTCATCGCCATTCTGCGCGCGGTCCTGAAGTGGAAGGGACATCCCGGATTCTCCTTTCGTAGATCTGATTGCGTGTGAGACTTGCGGTATGGCGGAGCATGGTCCTGGTGACGACACTCAGTAAACGTCACGGTGGTAGCGGTGCTGCTCCTTTATCGTCTGGATGAAGCCCTGCGCGGCTTCACGGTCCAAGCCACCTTGCTGCTCGACGATGGTGTGCAACGTAGAGTCCACATCTTTGGCCATGCGCGCGGCGTCTCCGCAGACGTAGATACTGGCTCCGTCCTGCAACCACGACCAGAAGAGCGGGGCCTGTCCGAGCATGCGATCCTGCACGTACACTTTGTGCTCCTGGTCGCGTGAGAAGGCGAGGTCGAGACGCGTGAGGTGCTTGTCTTTATGCATGCTCTCCAACTCTTCGCGATAGAGGAAGTCGGTGGTTGCGCTTCGTTCTCCGAAGAAGAGCCAGTTACGGCCCGTGGAACCGAGAGCGCGGCGTTCGTGCAGGAACGCCCGAAAGGGAGCGATGCCCGTACCGGGGCCTATCATGATGACGGGCGCATCGGGTTGCTGAGGGAGGCGGAATCTCTTGTTCGGCTGAATGTAAATCGGCAGCCGGTTGCCGGGTGCGCTACGCTCTGCGAGAAGGGTTGAACAGACTCCTCCGCGTTCTCGATTGTGGGAGCGATACCGTACGACGGCGACGGTGGTGTGGATCTCGCCCGCATGCGCCCTTGGACTCGACGAAATGGAGTAGAGGCGGGGAGCGAGCCGTGGAAGCACGGCGATGAGGTCGGCAGGGTCGTGCAGAACGCCGGGATAATCGTGAAGAAGATCGATCAGGCCGCGGTCAAAGGTGTATTTCTCGAGATGAGCCTGCTGCTCTGGAATCAGAAGAGAGAACAACGTGTGGCACTGGCCGATGGTTGCGTAAGCCTCGATCATCTTGCGTGTGAGGCGGGTAATCTGCACGTGATTCAGAAGTGCGTCCAGCAGCGTGGTGCTTCCGGATTTCGGTAGCTGCACCGGCACCGAACCGCTGAAGTTCAGGGTATGCAGGATTTCCTCGACCAGACGCAGATCGTTTTGTGGGATTACGCCACACGCATCACCCGCCTCATAGGTAAGGTTCGAGTCGCTGATGTTGAACGCGAAGTGCATCGTGAGTTTGCTCGACACGTCCTGAGTGAGCGCCCGCTTATCAATCAAAGGCGCGAGAAATGGTTTGTCGCGCGTAGGCGGCGGTGAGGGATTGGATAAAGCGGCCGAAGCTGGCGTAACGATCGAAGAGGACGGGCCCGAGCGTGCAGGCCGTGCGGCAACGATTTCCTCAAGGCGGCCGAAGAGCGTCTTTTTCCAATTCGCGACGGTTTCATCCAGCTCGACATCGCAGTCGATGCGGTCGCAGATTCGCGTGCCGCCCAGTGCCTGAAGCTTGTTGTCGAGGTCGACACCAAACTTGCAGAACTGTTCGTAGTTGGAATCGCCGAGCGCAAGAACGGAGTAGGAGAGATTTTCGCAACAGGGAAAGTGCTGCACGCAGAGCTGCTCGTAGAACGGCTGGACTGCGTCGGGCGCATCCCCCTCGCCATAGGTGCTGGCGATCAGGATGGCGTAGCGCTCGGCTATCAGCGCAGCAGGCGTGTAACCTTCGAGTGAAACCAGCGAGGCGATGTGACCTTTGGCTTTGAGCTCCTTGGCGATCTTGCGCGCGAGACCTTCCGCGGTTCCCGATTGCGAAGCGTAGAG
>JALYVA010000114.1 GCA_030853485.1 Acidobacteriota bacterium | reverse complement strand
CAGCATGCCCTTCGCCAATGACCGCGCATGGGTGTTGTGATCTAAAACCTTCTCACTCATTCGAATCGCCTCTTCGGGAGCTACATCCTCCCGTAAGATGCAGGTCTACCTACTTTGGTAGTGTGGCGAGCTTTTCGCCCGGGCGGGGGCCGGCGTTTCAGTGTGCTGAGGCTGCCGTGGCCGACGGTGTATGCGCGGACCGCAACTTTGTCACGCCGTCCACCATATCGCCCACCGTCCGCAACGTGCTCAAGGCCTCGTCGGGAATCTCGATGCCGAACGCCTCCTCCACCTCGAACGAGATGTTGATCTTGTCGAGGGAGTCGATGTTCAGTTCGTCGAAGGTACTGGCCAGGGTGATACTTTCGGGCGCAATGGCTTTCGACTTCGCAATGATGTCGATGCAGCGGTTTGCGATCTCGTTCATGGTGCTCCAACTTCCTCTGGCCTAGCGTCAACTTACAACCAGCACCATACCGCTGTAAAGATGCAGCGAAAAGCAGGCTGAGGGTCTCGCGCGCATTCGATCGGGCGCCCGTCGGCAAGACCCCTTGCGGCTACCACCGCAACAGCACAAGCTCCGAGCAAAAGGCCGGGCCCATGGCGGCCAGGATGCTGTACGTCCCAGGCTTACCGGGAGCGTTGACCAGCACATCTTCAAGCACGGCCAGCACGGATGCAGCGGACAGGTTGCCTACCTCGCGCAAACTGCGCCACGAAGGCTCGAGTGCGTTCTCCGGCAGGTTCAGGGTCGTCTCCATCGCTTCCAGCACTTTGGGGCCGCCGGAATGAAAGATATAGGACGAAATATCGCTCATTGCCAGGCCATTGTCGGACAGGAATGCTTCCACGTTGCCGCGAAGATGTTCGTTGACCACCTTTGGCACATCGGGCGACAGCACAATCTTGAAGCCCATGTCGCCGATCTCCCAACCCATGATGTGCTGGGTGTGCCGGTAAAAAGTCGACCGTGTGTCGAGCACCTGCGGTCCCTGCGGACAGGTGGCGCATTTGTTTTTAGCCAGCGGAGTGTCCGCGCCCGCAATGACAACCGCCGCCGCGCCGTCGCCAAACAGGCCGCACGAGATCAGGTTCGCGATCGACTGGTCGTTGTCCTGCCACGTCAGCGAGCACAGCTCGACCGAAAGCAGAAGCGCATACTGGCCGGGAAATGCCCGCACATAATCGGTCGCGCGTGAGATTCCAGCCGCGCCGGCCACGCACCCCAGGCCGAAGATCGGCGTCCGCTTCACGCTGGTGGGGAACGGCATCAGGTTGATCAGCCGGGCGTCGATCGTCGGGCTGGCGATGCCGGTGACTGAAGCAAAAAAGATCGCCGAGATATCTTCGGGGCCAAGGTTCACCCGCGCCAGTGCGTTCTCAACGGCCTTCTGACCCAGCTCCACCGCCGCCACGATCCATGCGTCGTTGGTCGGCCCAAACCCGGAGAGGTTTTCGTACACGTCCAGCGGAAAGACCAGGTTGCGGAATTCAACCCCGCAGTTTACGAACAGCCGGTTGATGAGCCGAGGCTCTTCCATCCTGTCTTTCCAGCGGTTGGTCAGTGCCTCTGAAATTTCCGACTGAGAGTAGCGGTGGGGTGGATAGGCCGTGCCGACAGATGCAATACGCATGCTTATGTGGACCCTTTGCAGTGACTGAGATCATCCAGCGTTGTGTCGCTTCCGCTGAAGTTGGAGGATAACGGGATGCGTTCGCGCGGAGGCGAAAGCCCAAAGCCGGACACTGGCTTAAAGGTACACGCTAAGACTCATTCAGTGTTGCCGCGCGCACAAGTTCAGGGAATCACCCCATCTTCAGAGGGGTTACCCCATCGCCTGGTCGCCTCAGCAGGTTCAAAAATCCACCCGTAAAATGGAACAACGTGTTTGATCCCGCCAAAAACCTTCCTGTGGCCACGCCCGACAGCCCCGCCGGCGAGCCTGAACCCGTCCCTGCGCGTTTCGGCTGGCTGCGTCCGTCGCACAAACATACGGCGCTTTCGGCCACGCTGCTGATCTCCGGCTTTGCCCTCATTTCACGCGTCATCGGCCTGGTCCGCGACAAGTACATCGCCTACACCTTCGGCGCGGGTCCCGGCACCGACGCCTACAACATCGCCTTCCAGCTCCCCGACCTGATCAACTACCTGCTTATCGGCGGCGCGGCGTCTATCAGTTTCGTCACGATTCTCAGCCGCTACCGTGAAGCGGGCGAGCACGAGGAAGGCGACAAGGCGCTTTCGGTCATCCTCAACACCATGCTGCTTGCCCTTGGCTCCGCGATTCTTCTGGCCGAGGTTGCTGCCCCGCTCTACTCCCGCATCTTCTTTTCGAACAAGCCAGCCGAAGCCGCGCTGGCCACCTATATGACGCGCATTCTGCTGCCTGGCCAGATCTTCTTTTTCGCGGGAGGCGTCCTTGCGTCGGTGGCGCTGGTCCGCAAACAGTTCGCCTACCAGGCCATTTCACCTCTGGTCTATACCGTCTTCATTATTCTTGGCGGCGTGCTGCTTTCGCATTCGATCGGCATCCCCTCGCTTGCCTACGGGGCGCTCGCCGGTTCCTTCGCCGGACCATTTCTGGTCAACGCCTTCGCCGCCCACCGCGCCGGCGTCCGCTATCAGCCGGTGCTTGACTTCCGCAATCCCGGACTCCGCGCCTGGGTCCGCATGTCCATCCCTCTCATGCTCGGCGTGACCGTCGTGTTCATGGACAACATCATCCTCACCTACTTCGCCAAGCACGCCACCGGCGACATCTCGCGACTGATGTATGCCAAGCGTCTGTTCACTGCGCCGATGGCGATCATCGGGCAGGCCGCGGGTGCTGCGTCGCTTCCCTTCTTCGCCTCGCTCTACAGCCGCAGCCTGTTCACCGAATATGCCTCCGCCGTAAACCGCGCCGTCACCCGCATCCTGTCCGCTTCGGTGATGTTTTCTGCCGTGATGTTCGCGCTCGCCGGTCCCACTGTGGATCTGATCTTCCGTGGCGGCTCCTTCAATCGGGCCGACTCCGGCATCACGGCCGTCTACTTCGAAATCTTCACCCTCTCGCTCGCTCTCTGGTCAGCCCAGGCGCTGTACTCCCGCGCCTTCTTTGCCGCCGGCGAGACCCTCGCACCTATGCGCGCCGGCACCGTCATCACCGCCCTCTCGATTCTCATCTACTGGCAACTCCACCGCAGCTTCGGCGTCGTCGGCCTGGCCTGGGCCTCAAACCTCGCCATCCTCGTCCACACGATGACGCTTGCGGTCCTCGCGCATCGTCGCCGCCTCGTCTCGTTGCGCGGACTCGATCTCCCGGAGATTGCCCGTTCCCTCTTCGCCGCGCTGGTCTCATTCTCGGGCGTCCTGCTTCTCTTGCATGTGCTCCCCCACGGAACCCGCAGCTACCTCGCTGACCTGCTGGCGCTCGCTGCCGGCGGCCTGCTTTGGATTGCCATCTGCCTGGTCACGCTCCGGCTTACCGGCTCGAAGCTGGTGAATCAACTTCGCTCCCGAACCAACTGAGGCTCCGGTATTCGTGCTTTGCGCCGCCGTCGCCACACCGGCAGCAGATCGCTGCCTACCAGATGAAGCGCGACCCACAACGTGAACCACTGAGGCCCGAGCCACACCGAAGCCCATCCGAGTCTGCCAACATGGGCTACGGCATACCCGGCACACAGAAAACCGACGTTCACCACAACGATAGTCGCAGGGCTGGTGAAGCGGTTACGGCCGCTCGCGTAGAAGTAGCTGCTCAGGTAATGAAAGAAACTCGCGCCGGCAATGTGAAAGACGTAGATGCCGACCCGAAAATTCGGCGACATGTATCGCCCGTACGACGTCCACACCAGAGACTCGCCCAAGAGAAAAAGTGTCAGTACAGGCAAGCGTATCTGCCCCTCAGCCAAAACTCGCCAATCGCCTAAAGCGAGTAACACGATTGCGAGAGTGAGAGAGCCTCCACTTGCGACCGCGATTTTCTCCATCGGACCAACCTGAAACAGAACAAGTGTGAACCACGCAAACGCAATCACAGGCGAATAGAACCCGCTCCGCTTGCGTGCACCCGCGAAGAAAGCCTCCGCCTTAACGAAATGTGCGATGTTATACACCCACGCCAACAGGCTGAAGACTGCGACGCCCAAACGACTCCGTAAGACCGTCAACGCGACAAGCGAAATGAGCAGCGCTCCCCAATACAGAACTCGCCACTGCGGAGCAAATCGGGCACTCGATTTCCACTGCCCCTGCCAGGCGTACACGAAATGCGCCCACCCAAGAAAGACGACCAAAGCATAGAGATTCAGCACTTCAAACGAAAGCTGGCCATCCCACATTCCTGCCGGAGGAGTAGAAACGAGCGGCCATGGGTTCGCGTATCCCAGGCCGAGAAGCAGAAAAGTCAATCCGAGTGCGAGATACGGTCGACTGCTTGCCTTTGTCGCTCCGTCCGATGGAATCAAGCGCGTCTCTTTCAAGTGCTACGTTCATTCCGAATCACTCGGCAGTGGACTCGATCTTTAAGCTCAAAGGGAAGCTCACACCGGAAGCTCCGGCAGCATCCCTTCCGGCGCGCGGGCGGTCTCCATCGCGGTCTCCTTCTCGCGGAACGTCAGCAAGAAGAACGCCAGCACCACCGCGGAGCAGGCAGCCGAGAACATCCAGATGGCATGCCAGTTGTACCGCACCGCGCCTTCGGTGGCGATGGCGTAATGCTCCACCACCGCCCCGGAAAGCCACGATCCGACAAACATCCCGACCCCATACGTGATGAAGGTGATCAGGCCCTGGGCCGCAGCACGCAGCGCGAGCGAAGCCTTGCGATCGATATAGATCTGCCCCGTCACAAAGAAGAAGTCATAGCAGATTCCGTGCAGCAGGATGCCGCCCCACAACATCCACATGCCCGGGCCCGGGTTGCCGAACGCGAACAGCAGATAGCGCAGCACCCACGCCGTCATGCCTGCGGCCAGCATGTACTTGACGCCAAGCCGCCGGAAAAACCACGGGATCAGAAGCATGCAGAACAGCTCCGACATCTGTCCGCCTGTCATCTTGCCCGCGGCGTTTTGAACTCCCGTCTGATTCAAAAAGAGATTGGTGAACGCGTAGTAGAACTGCAGCGGAATGCAGATAAAAAACGAAGCGATCGCGAACACAGCCATCGAACGCTCTTTGAGCAGAAGCAGAGCCTCTTTGGGGAAGATGCTGGACGAGGTAGTGGGTGAGCCCTGCGCCAGGGGCGGCGTGTGCGGAAGCGTCAAGCAGTAGATCGCCATCACGATCGAGGCGCCCGCCGCCAGCCGCATGGGCATCTGCGTTGCTTCCAGACGAAGATATCCGATCAACAGCCCGGCAACGATCCAACCACCCGTGCCGAGGACGCGGATCGGCCCGAACTCGATCTTGGGATCGTTCATCTGGCGAAAGGCCAGCGAGTTCGTCAGCGCCAGGGTGGGCATGTAGCAAAGGCAATACAGCAGCACCAGCGCATAGAACGGAACGAAGTTTACCCGCGTCGAGGCCGCAAACAGAAGCACGCCACCGAGCCCATGCAATACCGCCAACACTTTCTGGGTCGCAAATAATTTGTCCGCCACCAGCCCCACAAAGAACGGGGACAAGATCGCGCCCACCGCCGTCGTGCCTGCGGCCAGTCCCACCTGCTGCCCTGTGAAGTGCAGCGTCTGGCTCAGCCACGTGCTTACCGTGACGTACCATGCGCCCCAGATAAAATATTCCAGAAACATCATGGTGCTAAGCCTGGCCCGGATTCCAAAGTTCATCTTGTTCTCTCTTTCGATTCGCCCATCGCTTGCCGTCGTACCTGATCGCAGCCGCGCTTCCATTTAGCAGCCGACAAGTACAGCTCTGTATACTACGCGTGCTGTTTCGAGCGCAAAACAACCGTTTTAGAGGTGATCAGACCATGATGGACCACGGGACCAAAAGTAAGAATTGGAAAAACATTTTCGCGCTTGCCGCCTGTCTTACCCTGATGGGCAGCGCGATGCAGGCGCAATCAGCGCGGCCGGAGATCACAGGCATCTCGCACATGTCGGTTTACTCGAGCGACCCCGCAGCCACCGAGCACTTCTACTCCGTCAACCTAGGCGCGACGCGAGGCGAGGATCCGCAGACCGCCGGCGGCGTTCGCTTCTACTTCAGCCCCACCCAATTTGTAGAAGTCCTGCCTCTGCCCGCGCAGCACGACATCAGCCGCATGGCTCGCGTCTCGTTCAATACTGTAGACGCAGCGGGGTTGCGAAAATATATGATGGCCCACGGCGTCACCACCGCAGGCGAGCTGCAAAACGGAAGCGATGGCAGCCACTGGTTCGAAACCAAAGATCCCGAAGGCAATGCAGTCGAGTTCTTTCAGCCCGGTCGGCCGTTCGCCATACCCTCAAGCGCAAAGCCCATCAGCACACGCATCATTCACGTGGGGTACCTCGTACACAGCAAAGCGGCCGAAGACAAGTTCTACAAAGACATCCTCGGCTTCCGGCCCTACTGGTTCGGCGCCGCCAAGCCCGATCACCTGGACTGGGTCTCGCAGCAGGTACCTGACGGACACGACTGGCTCGAGTACATGCTTGTCGGCGACGGGTCCGACAACCCACTGGACGGTGTCAACCAGAACCATCTCGGTGTGCTCAACCATTTCTCTTTGGGCGTGCCTAACATGGAAAACGCCGTGACCAAGCTGGTCGCAGAAGATCGCCTGAGCCCGAAGCACGACGGACCTCAGATGGGCAAAGACGGCAAGTGGCAGGCCAACCTCTACGACCCGGACGGCACCCGCGTGGAACTGATGGAGTTCCAGCCCGTCACCAAACCGTGCTGCTCGACTTTCACAGCCGAAAGCCCGACGCGGTAGAGGATATGGCCTGCCGGCCGGGCCCACTACGCGTGGGGCGGTCACTTCGTGACTTGTATACGCCTTCGGTGGGCGCTCCCGCTGGTCGCGAACGAAGATCTTCGTTGCCGACCATCGGGAGGCCCGGGCAAAGCGGTATGCTCCCCACGAAGTGGGCGCACCACGCGCCGTGGGCCCGCGCGGCAGCGCCGTCATGAAGATAAAAATGGAGCCGATGAGCGGAGTTGAACCGCTGACCTACTGATTACGAATCAGTTGCTCTACCAACTGAGCTACATCGGC
>JALYVA010000041.1 GCA_030853485.1 Acidobacteriota bacterium | reverse complement strand
ATTGGAACTGGGGTCGGTGACTGCTTGAGTGAATCACAAGGAAGAGTCTTGAGGGACGACGATGCGATGCCTTTCGATAAGCTGCGGGAGGAGTGTGGGGTGATGGCGGTGTATGGGCATCCCGATGCCGCGCGGATGACGTACTGGGGCTTGTATGCGCTGCAGCATCGCGGGCAGGAGTCGGCGGGAATTGCTTCGGCCGACGGCACAGATGTGAACGACATCAAGGGCATGGGGCTGGTGAGCGAGATCTTTACCGATGAGGTGCTGGCGCGGCTGCCGGGGCATATGGCGATCGGGCATACGCGCTACTCGACGACGGGAGATTCGGCGCTGCTGAATGCGCAGCCGATTTCGGTGGAGTCGACCAAGGGCTTGATTGCGATTGCGCATAACGGCAACCTGGTGAACCTGGGAACGGCGCGGGAGCGGCTGGAGCGCGATGGGGCGCTGTTTCAAACGACGTCGGACTCGGAGATCATTATCCAGTTGATCGCGCACTCGAGGGAGACGACGCTGGTGGATTGCATTGCGGACTCGTTGAGCCAGGTGGAGGGCGCGTTTTCGATCGTGATGATGACGCGGAACCGCATCTTCGCGGCGCGCGATCCGCATGGGTTTCGGCCGTTGTCGATGGGTCGGATTGCGGGTGTGGATGGGGCGCCCGACACGTTTGTGTTTGCGAGTGAGACGTGCGCATTCGACCTGCTGCATGCAAAGTATGAGCGCGATGTGAAGCCGGGCGAGCTGGTGATGGTGTCCGAAGACGGCGTGACGAGCCGCTACTTCAATACGATGACCAAGCAGTCGAGCTGCGTGTTCGAGCATGTATATTTTGCGCGGCCGGACTCGAAGATCTTTGGGCGTTGGGTGCAGAAGAGCCGCGAGGAGATGGGGCGAACTTTGTCTCGCGAGTCGGGTGTGCCGGCGGATCTGATTGTGCCGGTGCCGGACTCCGGAGTGACGGCGGCGATTGGGTATGCGGCGGAGTCGGGGATTCCGTTCAACCTGGGGCTGATTCGCAACCACTATGTGGGGCGTACGTTTATTCAGCCGGAGCAGAGGGTGCGGGACTTTGGCGTGAGGATGAAGCTGAACCCGGTACGTTCGCTGCTGGAAGGCAAGCGCGTGATCCTGATCGACGACTCGATTATTCGCGGGACGACTTCGCGGAAGATTGTGCGGATGGTACGGGCGGCGGGAGCGACAGAGGTGCATCTGCGGATCTCTTGCCCGCCGACCATTTCGCCTTGTTTCTACGGTGTGGACACGCCTTCAAAGAAGGACCTGATTGCGGCCAACCAGACGGTAGAAGAGATCTGCGGGTACATTGAGGCCGATTCGCTCGCCTATCTTTCGCTCGATGGTTTGCTGCATAGCTGTACGCTCGGGGAGACGGCGACAGGGCTTACCGAGGACTCGTTCTGTACGGCTTGTTATACGGGGATTTATCCGACGCAGTGGGTGGATGTGTCGGAGATTCTGCCGGCGGAGACCGCAGCGGTTTAGCCGGTCGTCGTGGCGGCGGTTTGATCTCAGCGACAGAGTTATTGACGTGAGAAGAATGGGACACGCTGCGTGGCCGCACAAACGCATCACACCTTATGAGTTCTATCTCTTCAAGGTGGCCCCATGCGTAGATTTCTTCCTGTGATTGCTTTACTGAGTGTTGTGGCTGTTCCTGCACTCGCTCATGCCGACACGTTCAACTACACGATTTCTGGAGCGGGTGGAGGCTTCAGTGGATCGGGCACCTTCGACACGACCCAGGTCGTACCCGGCGAGTACCTCATCAACAGTATGACGGGTACAGGCGTGACGGGCTTTTTTGCTCCGGCTGGTTTCAACGGGAACGACAACCTGTTGTTTCCCTCGGCAGATCCGTTTGTGGATGCGAGTGGGGTCAGCTTCACCGATGTGAATGGGCCGGACACTTTCAAGGTGAACCTGTACAACAACGGCTCGGGCTACTTCGCCCATCTGGTTGATCAGGACAATTTCGCACAGACGGTGCCAGTGAGCTTCGGCGTGAGTGCGGCTACGCCTGAGCCTTCGACGCTGCTATTGTTTGGCACCGGCGTGCTGGGGCTTGCGGGTGCGGCAAAGCGCAGGTTGTTGGCAAGATAACAGTGGTGCGTCGACGACGGTCAGAGGAGCGGCTGTCGTCGACGAAGTCAGAGGGGCGGCTCTCGCGGTGCTGTTGTGGGAAGCTCGATCACTTTGTGTTCTGCGTCCGACATCAAGCTGCTGCGAACTGAGCTCTCGCTGCTGAGAGCAAGGGCGCGGTGGCCGATGTCGCGACGGAACTGCATGCCTTCGAAGTGAATTTTGTCGAAGGCGGCGTAGGCCTGGTCGAGGGCAGTGCGAAGGTCGGGTGCAGCGGCGGCGATGGCGAGGACGCGGCCTCCAGCGGTGACGACCTCGCTGCCTTGTATGGCGGTGCCGCAGTGGAAAATGACGGCGTCTGCCGGATCGTTGTGTTTTGCTGGGAGACCTGTGATCGGTTTGCCGGTGGGGTATTTGCCGGGGTAGCCTGCGCTGGCTGCGATGATCGAGACGCTGGCTCCGGGACGCATACGGATGACGAGCTGATGGACGGTGCCGTCGAGTGAAGCCTCGAAGAGTTCGAGGATGTCGGTTTCGAGGCGGAGAAGAATGGCCTCGGTCTCGGGGTCGCCGAAGCGGGTGTTGAACTCGAGGACCATGGGGCCGCGGGGGCTCATCATAATGCCGCAGAAGAGGATGCCGCGGAAGGGTTCGCCTTCGGAGGCCATGCCGTCGACGACTTTCTGGGCGACGTGGCGCAGCAGCCAGTGACGCATGGCGGGGGTGGCGATGCCGTCGGTGGAGAAGGCTCCCATGCCTCCGGTGTTGGGGCCGGTGTCGCCTTCGCCGATGCGTTTGTGGTCCTGGGCGGAGGCGATCTCGATGGCGTGTTTGCCGTCACAGAGGGCGAAGAAGGAGAGCTCTTCGCCGGTGAGGAACTCTTCGAGGACGACTTCGGTTTGGACGGCGCCGAGGAGGGTGCCGGAAAACATTTCGGCTGCGGTTTGTTCGGCCTGGAGGTGGGTGTCGCAGATTACGACGCCCTTGCCCGAGGCAAGGCCGGAGGCTTTGATGACGATGGGGACGGAGAAGCGGGGGAGTTCGGCGCGGACCTCGTTGAGGGTGGTGCAGAGGGCGTACTCGGCGGTAGGGATGAGGTGGCGCTGCATGAACTCTTTGGCGAAGGCTTTGCTGGTTTCAAGACGGGCGGCGGCCTGGGTAGGGCCGAAGACGCGGAGGTTGCGTTTGAGCAGCTCGTCGACGATGCCGAGCGAAAGGGGGAGTTCGGGGCCGACGATGGTAAGGTCGGGCTGCTCGAGGACGGCGAGGTTGATGAGCTGGTGGAGGTCGCCGGCGTCGACGGGGATGCAGCGGGCCAGAGTGGCGATGCCGGCGTTGCCCGGGGCGCAGAGGATCTCAGTGACCTGGGGAGATTTGCGGAGGGCCCAGACTAGGGCGTGCTCGCGGCCGCCGCCGCCGATTACGAGAATCTTCATGCCTTCGGTGCTCCTGATGGGTGCCTGCAGGGTGGCGGCGATGGACATCTCAGGGCCTTCCCCTACCCCCACGCGGTTGTTGCGCAAAGTCTTCGATTGAGAAGACTTAGGCTTGGACTTCAAGGATGCTGGATGTTGTTTGTAAGAAGCGGTGAGCAGGGGTTCGTTTGTTACTTCTTCTCTGCTTAAGTTTACCCGATTGGGGTAAACTACTACGCCACATCGGCGAGCTTTCTTTTTCTTACGGCAAGTTATTGAATCATTGATGGTTAGAGGACCGATAAGCCTGTTTTGGAGTTCGGTGGGCCTTGACAAGGGGGGATGGCAGATATTTCTGCGTACCTTGGGGCGAACTGATTGCGAAGAACGAAAGACAGCCGGTGCGTGCAGCGAAATGCAGGTCCTTCGACGATGGCTCTCGCGATGAGACTGCGAGAGCCTCCGCTCAGGATGACACGTCTTCCTGTGAGGGAGAAGACGGGCAACGGCCACAGCTTAATACAGAAGCAGGTCCCTTCGGGGATGATAGCAAGAGGAGCAGAAGGCAAGTGCAACCGCAGATCCCCTTCGGGGATGACAACAAAAGGGCAGAGGCCAAGTGCAACGCAAGTGCAACCGCAACTCGCAGATTTCCTTCGGGGATGACAGCCTGAAGGGCAGAACAGCGGGAGCTAGGTGGCTGACGGGAAGAGGGCGGTCCGGGCTGAGGTTTATTTGATGGCGACGGAGATGGATTCGGCGAGGGTGTGGCTGAGCATGGCGGGTTTGGCGGAGGGGCCGATGCGAACCTGGAAGGCGCCCTGGAAGGGGAGCTGTTCGCTGAGGGTGAGTTTGACGCCGGGACGGATGCCCTGGGCGGCAAGGTACCGCAGCATGGCGGGGTCTTTGTCGGAGACGCTGGCGACGCGGGCGGCCTGGCCGGGTTTGAGCTGAGACAGGGTCTGGGGTTCGCGGTGCGGCCGGTGGGTGGGGATGGAGCCGTCAAGAGCGGGGATGGCGTGACCGTGGGGGTCGAAGTCGGGATGGCCAAGTTTGGCGGCGATGCGTTCTTCAAAGCGTTCGGAGATGAAGTGTTCGAGGCGCTCGGCTTCCTGGTGGACCTCGTCCCAGGGGTAGCCGAGGACCTGGTGGAGAAAGGTTTCGAGCAGGCGATGGTGGCGGATGATCTCGAGAGCGCGTTTTTTGCCGGACTTTGAGAGGGTGACGCCGTGGTGCTTGGTGTAGGCGACGAGAGGAGGTTCGAGTCCGGCGAGCTTCTGGAGCATGTTGGTGACCGAGGCGGGGGTGATGGCGAGCTGGAGGGCGATTTCGGTACTCGAGACTTGGCGTTCGGCGCGTCCGCCGAGCTGGAAGATGGCTTTGAGATAGTCGTCGATGGCCTCGCTGCCGGAGGAGGCGGCGGCCTGGGCTTTGGTGCTGGCTCCGGTCTTGGCTTGGGTCTTGATTCCGGTCTTGGTTCCGGCCTCGGCGCTTTGGCGGGTCTTCGTAGAGGATTTAGCCATAATCGTACGTTGACTCAGCTTAGCATTAAGTTAGTATTTAGGCATGGCTAATGTTTTACTTAGTCCAGAGCAGGGACTCTGGCCGAAATTTCGGCGCAACCAGATGTGGACGTACTTCGGGCCGGCGTTTGTGGCGTCGGTGGCGTACATCGATCCGGGCAACTTTGCGACGAACATTCTGGGCGGCAGCCAATACGGGTATCGCCTGCTGTGGGTGCTGTTGTGGTCGAATGCGATGGCTATCCTGATCCAGTACCTTTCGGCGAAGCTGGGCATTGTGACCGGGCTAACCCTGCCGCAGAACTGCAGGAAACATTTTTCGCGGCGGACTACGATTTCTCTCTGGGTGGCGGCGGAGGTGGCGGCGATTGCGACCGACCTGGCGGAGTTTCTGGGCGCGGCGCTTGGGCTCTACCTGTTGTTTGGCGGAGTGCTGCTGGCGCGGGGCTGGACGCGGACCGAGACGCTGTTTGCGGCGGCGCTGGTGTCGGCGGTACTGGTGTTTGCGATCCTGGCGCTCGATCTTGCGGGGTACCGGTGGCTGGAGCGCGGGATCATGGCGTTTGTGGGGGTGATCGGGCTTTGCTACGGGTTTGAAGTGTTTCTCGTGCATCCGGACTGGAAGCGGGCGGCGTTCCATACCCTGGTGCCTACGTTAGCCCCGCGCGACCTGCATGGCAGCCTGTATGCGGCGGTGGGGATGCTGGGCGCGACGGTGATGCCGCATGTGGTGTATCTGCATTCGGCACTGGTGCAGCCGAGGCGGGAGGAGATGGTGAAGCTGCCGCGGATGGACGGGGTTTCGCGGCGGAGAAACTACCTGCGATTTGAGTTGATCGATGTGTTTGTGGCGATGAACGGGGCGTGGCTGATCAACTCGGCGATGATTGTGATGGCGGCGGTGGCGTTTGTGCATGGTGGAGCTGCCCCCGATATCGAGCAGGCCTACCATACGCTGGGGCCTCTGCTGGGGCCCATGGCGGCTACGGTGTTTGCGGTGGCGCTGCTGTGCTCGGGGTTGTCGTCTTCGACCGTGGGGGTGATGGCGGGGCAGGTGATTATCGAAGGCTTTCTCGATATCAAGTTTCCGATTTTTCTGAGGCGGTTGATTACGATTATTCCGGCGCTCGGGATTATTGCGTGGGGACTCGATCCGCTGAGGATCCTTGTGCTGTCGCAGGTGGTGCTGAGCTTTGCGCTTCCGTTTGCGCTGGTGCCGCTGTTGCTTTTGACCAGCCGGGCGGACGTGATGAGAAGCTTTCGGAGTGCGCGTCGGACGCGGGTGGCGGGGTGGTGTGCGGTGGCGGTTATTCTCGGGCTGAATGTGGTGCTGCTGGGGCAGATTGCTTTGGGCCTTTGACGGGCAGGGTGGGAATGCATAGGGCGGTGTTTCGCCAGGGCGTATTGTTTGTCGTTGTTTCTTGCGAGAACGTCGCAACAGCGGATCGCCTGCGCGGAGGACAATAAGAAAGACAATGCAGGTCCTTCGACTGCGCCTCTCGCGGTAAGACTGCGAGAGGCTTCGCTCAGGATGACACCTTTTTGGGTGAGCGAAGAAGACTAAGACAACGAAGACAAAAGCCAAGATAGCGGTCCTTCACTGCGTTCAGCTGATGCCTCGTATCCCCCAATGCGACAGTCTCATCCAAATGGCCGTCGCTGAACTAATGACCGTCCCTGAACTAATGACCCTCCGTCCCTGAACTAATGACCGTCGCTGTACTAGAGATACAAGGATGACGACAAAGAATATGCAAATGCCACTGTGATGCGGCTGTGTTTGTTCGTGAGACGGCCGCGCGATGCGGCATACTGGTGTGCGGGAGATGACGATGGCAGATGCGGCGCAGTATCAGGAGTTGGTGAAGCTGTATGGGACCTTTGGGGACGGCGAGTTGATGGAGCTCGGGCAGGGCATGGGGGATTTGACCGAGATGGCACAGCAGGCGCTTAAGGGGGAGCTGGCGCGGCGCGGGCTGCAGGTGAGCGAGACGCGAGAGCCGGAGCCGGAGCCTGGGATGAGCGACGACGAGATGGAACGGCTGAGAGCATATGCGGAGCTGGCGCCGCCCGAGTGCGTGTTCGAGTTCGCGGATGAGCAGGGAGCTTCGACGGCGTTACGTGCGCTGACGGCGGAGGGAATCGAAGCGGTGGCTCTGGTGGGCGAGGGAGCGGGGTTTGAGGGGCGCGGGCCGCGGGTGGTGGTGGCTCCTGAGGACGCGGGGCGGGCGGAGGCTTTGTTGTCGCAGCCGCTGGTGGAGCGGTTCCGGAACGCGGAGGAGATTCCGCCGGAGTTCGATCTGCCGGTTTGCCCGGAGTGCGGGGGAGAGGAGACGCTGCTGGAGGCGGTGGACCCGGTGAACCATTGGCGTTGCGATGGGTGCGGGCACAGCTGGGTGGAAGGGAGCGGCGGCTCCGTGCAGTGAGGTTCGGGCCGGGTTAGGGGAAAAAGGACCTGCCTGACGGCAGGTCCTTTTGTGTGTTGCAAGTAGGCTGGGTGTTAGCGGTGGTCGTCCGGGCGGGGCTGAGGCCGCGACTGGGGTTGGGGTTGCGGCTGGGGGCGGAACTGCTGCTGGGGCTGGGTTTGTGGTTGCGGACGGAACTGCGGCTGTGGTTGTGGTCGGAACTGCTGCTGGGGTTGGGGTTGAGGTTGGGGACGGAGCTCCGGCTGCAGTTGTGGACGGAACTGAGGCTGGGGTTGGGGTCTGACCTGCGGTTGCGGCTGCGCCTGAGCCTGCGGGGTTGGCCTTGGCTGCGCGATGGGCGCGGGGCGGGCTTGCGGCTGCTCCGGACGAAACTGGGGCTGGGCTGGCCGTGGTTGCGGCGCTGTAGGACGAACTTGCGGCTGGATGGGCTGAGCGGGCTGGGTGGGTTTGATCTGGGGCGGCGTCGGTTGCGCCGGCCGGATCTGCGGCTGACTGGGTTGCGTAAGGCGGGCCTGCGGCTGAGTTGGCTGGGCAGGCCGGATCTGAGGCTGTCCGGGACGGTTCTGCTCGAAGGTGGGGCGCACTTGCGGCTGGTTAGGCCGCGGCGTGGGCTGCACTGGTTGTACCTGCGGGCGGGCAGGCTGGGCCGGAAGAATTGGAGGCTGACCGGGTCGGACAGCAGGCTGGATGGGCTGGATCTGTGGCTGGCCTGGCTTGATCTGCGGCTGGTTAGGCTTGATCTGCGGCTGACCGGGCTTGATTGCTGGCTGGCCCGGAATGATTGCCGGCTGGCCTGGGCGTACTGCGGGGAGGCTCTGGTTAAACCCAGGGCGCACCTGCGGCTGATTGGGTTGTACTACCTGCTGGCCGGGGCGCACCTGCGGCTGATTGGGTTGGATTGCCGGTTGGCCCGGGCGTAGCTGTGGTTGATTGGGCTGAATTGCTGGCTGGCCTGGGCGCACCGCCGCGAGGCTCTGGTTGAACCCAGGGCGTAGCTGCGGCTGATTGGGTTGGAGTGTCGGCTGGCCGGGTTGGACTGCGGGCTGGCCGGGGCGGGGCTGGATGGCGGGGTTGGGGCGCTGCACGCTGGCCGGGATGGGACGTGCGGCGGCAACGATGGCGGGGCGGCCTTTGTTCTGGTTGAAGAACTGGGCGCGGTTTTCCGAGGCCTGCTGTCGGACCTGGAGCTGGGTGGACATGGGAGGGACGCGGGGGGCGCGCATGGCCGCGATCTCAGTGGGCTGGGGTCTGACGTCTATGCCTCCGCGGCCTCCGTTGTAGGAGACGCGACTGTTGATGTAGGTGTTGTTGTTGACGATCACGGTGCGGTTGTAGACGTTGGTGATGCGTGTGACGTTGACGTTGGTGACCGCGCGGTTGTAGTAGAAGTCGTGGTCGCGCCAATAGCCTCCGTGGTATCCGCTGCCGGTGTATCCAAAGCCATACGGGACGCCGCCGTAGAAGCCGATGTGGTTGCCCCAGAAGCCGTGATGGAAAAGATAGCGGCCACTGTAGAAGCCCCAATATGGCGGGGTCCACAGAGCGCCGTAGTAGGGCGGGGCGCACCAGACGCCGGGGACCCAGTAATACCCGGCGGGGCTCCAGGCCCAGTAGCCGGGGGTCCAGAGATAATTGGGCGCGGGGGCCTCGGGCTGCTCATAAATGGGAAGCGGCGGAGGAGGCTGGTCGGCCTCTTCGATGGCTTGCTGTCCCGCGTCGTACTGGTCGTCCTGGTCGTCGTAGTTGGGCGCGTTGTAGGCGTAGTTCTGGTCGTTGTTGTTGCCGTCCTGATTGTTGTAGTTCTGATTATTGTCGTAGTTTTGATTGTTGTCGTAGTTCTGGTCACGATAAGGCTGCGCCGGGGCATACTGCGTCTGCTGCGCCGGGGCATACTGCGACTGCTGCGCCGGGACGTACTGGGCCTTCTGCGCCGGCGCATACTGCTCGTGGCTTTGCTGCGGCTGAATCTCGGAGCGGACGCCCAGGACACGCCGGGGTGCGGGAGCCGGGGCGTACGCTGGGGCGGCAGGCTGGGCCTGGTAGGGCTGAGGCTGAGCGTTGCCGGGCTGGGCGTTGTCGACCGGGGCCAGGTTGGCGTCGGCGGGATCGGGGCCGGAGTTGTCGGGGATGACGGCGGGAGGGATCTCGCGATGGCAGCCTGCCATGCCTGCTGCTCCGAGGAATGTAGCGAATCCGAGAGAGAAACCTAAAAAGAACCTGGGGCCGAAGTTGGACATGCGGTCGTTCTCCTTGCACTCATCTTGAGGAACACGGATTTGTACCATAAGACGCGGGAGCAGGGGTAAGGGGGTAGAAAAGCAAGCAGATCCCCTGCGAGGAGGACAGCACAAAAGCACGGAAACTGCGGAGCCAAGACAGGTAGCTGCAGATGGAGGCGCGCACGAAGAAGGGCAAGTGCGGGCGCGATGACAAAGGCAGAGGGTAGCGGGTAAAATGGACGCGATGGCAGGCTGCCTTTCCAATACGAAGCGCTTTCGCCACGGTCGCCCTGACCGCGGACGCTGCTAACCCGGTTCACCTCTTCTGAAAATTTGATAGGCTGCATGCCTTGCGGTTTCGCGGGCTGCATGTCCGCGACTACGGCCTTTAGCTCTGCGCGTTCTGAAGCGCGCGCCATCGGAGAAGATACTATGCCGTCCCAGACCCATCTCGATTCGTTCAAAAGCAAATCCACGCTGTCCTGCGGTTCGAAGAGCTATTCCATTTTTCGTTTGAAGGCGCTGGCGGACACCGGCGTGGAGCTGGCGCGGCTTCCGTTTTCCTTGCGCATTCTGCTCGAAAACCTGCTGCGGCATGAGGATGGGCGCACGGTGACGGCGGAAGACATAAAGTTTCTGGCGAGCTGGGACCCGAACGCGGAGCCTTCGCGCGAGATTGCGTACATGCCGGCGCGTGTTCTGATGCAGGACTTCACGGGTGTGCCGGCGGTGGTCGATCTGGCCGCGATGCGCGATGCGATGAAGGCGCTGGGTGGCAATCCGGAGAAAATCAATCCGCTGCAGCCGGCGGAGCTTGTGATCGACCACTCGGTGCAGGTGGATGAGTTTGGAACGCAAAGGGCGTATGACCTGAATGCGGCGCTGGAGTTTCAACGGAACCGCGAGCGGTATGCGTTTTTGAAGTGGGGCCAGACGGCGTTTCATAATTTTTCTGCCGTGCCTCCGGGCATGGGGATCTGTCACCAGGTGAACCTGGAATACCTGGCGCGGGTGGTGTTTACGACGTCTGCGGATGCACAAGGACACGTGTTCGCGTACCCCGATACGCTGGTGGGGACGGACTCGCATACGACCATGGTGAATGGGCTGGGTGTGCTTGGCTGGGGCGTGGGCGGCATTGAGGCGGAGGCTGCGATGCTGGGCCAGCCGGTAAGCATGCTGGTGCCGCAGGTGGTCGGCTTCAAACTGACGGGCAGGTTGAAGGAAGGCACGACGGCGACCGACCTGGTGCTGACGGTAACCGAGATGCTGCGCAAGCTTGGCGTGGTGGGTAAGTTTGTGGAGTTCTACGGACCGGGGATTGCGGAGCTGCCGCTGGCCGACCGCGCGACGATTGCAAACATGGCTCCCGAGTATGGTGCGACGTGCGGCATCTTCCCGGTGGATGCGGAGACGCTGCGTTATCTCGCCCTGACGGGAAGACCGGCGGAACAGATTGCGCTGGTGGAGGCGTACTACCGGGAGCAGGGGATGTTCCACACGGCGGAGGCTGCGGAGGCGGTCTACTCGGCGACCGTAGAGTTGGACCTGGCGACGGTAGAGCCGAGTGTGGCGGGGCCGAAGCGTCCGCAGGACCGGGTGCGGTTGTCGGATGCGGGCGAGAGCTTCAAGGAGCAGCTGCCGGGGCTGCTGGGGCCGAGTGGGAACAAGCAGGTGATTCGTCAGATGGTGCGTTGGGAGGGCGAGGGCGGCCATGCGAGCGCGTCGGGCGATGTGACCAGCAGCGTGGGAGCTTCGGCACCGGTGGTGGAGCATCCGACCGTGCCGGTGATTACGATCAAAGATGAGAAGGTGCCGCATCTGGAAGCGCCGCATGTGTCGATCAAGACGCGGTTTGGGGTGGACCCTGAGAAGTATCTGGACCACGGATCGATTGTGATTGCGGCAATCACGTCGTGCACGAATACGTCAAACCCGTATGTGATGATGGCGGCCGGGCTGCTAGCGAAAAAGGCCGTGGAGAAGGGGCTGCGCACGCCGCCCTGGGTGAAGACTTCGCTGGCCCCGGGGTCGCGTGTGGTGACGGACTATTACGTGAAGGCGGGGCTGATGCCTTACCTCGATGAACTGCGGTTCCAGGTGGTGGGGTATGGATGTACGACGTGCATTGGCAATTCAGGGCCGCTGCCGACGGATGTGTCGAAGGCGATTGAGGACAACGGGCTGGTAGCGGTGTCGGTACTTTCGGGAAACAGGAATTTCGAGGGACGGATTTCGCCGGAGGTGCGCGCGAACTATCTGATGAGTCCTCCTCTGGTGGTCGCGTATGCGCTGGCCGGACATATCGGGCACAATTTCGACGCGGAGCCGCTAGGCAAGGACGAGGCCGGGCAGCCGGTGTTTCTCAAAGACATCTGGCCGACCCAGGCGGAGGTGTCGGAGGCGGTGCATACCTCGATCGATTCGGAAATGTTCCGCACGCAGTACAGCACGGTGACCGATGGCGATCAGAACTGGCAGAGCCTAAAGTTTCCTGGAGGCGATACGTACGGGTGGGAGCCGGATTCAACGTACATTCGCAAGGCGCCTTACTTCGACGGAATGACGTCTACGCCCCCTCCGGTCGAGGATATTCATGGAGCCCGGGTGCTTGCGGTGCTGGGCGATTCGGTGACGACGGACCATATCTCTCCGGCGGGCTCAATCAAGCTGAACGGGCCTGCGGGCAGGTACCTGATCGAGCATGGGGTGAAAGCTTCGGACTTCAACAGCTACGGCTCGCGGCGCGGGAACCATGAGGTGATGGTGCGGGGCACGTTTGCCAATGTGCGGCTGCGGAACAAGCTCGCGCCTGGAACCGAGGGCGGCGTGACGCGTCTGCTGCCGGAGGATGTGCCGATGTCGATCTACGACGCTTCGGTGGAGTATGCGAAGCGTGGGACGCCTTTGGCGATTCTTGCCGGGAAGGAATATGGGTCGGGGTCGAGCCGAGACTGGGCGGCGAAGGGGCCGCGGCTGCTGGGGATCCGGTTTGTGATTGCGGAGAGCTATGAGCGCATTCACCGGTCGAACCTGGTGGGGATGGGGATTCTGCCGCTGCAGTTTTTGCCGGGACAGAATGCCGAGTCGCTGCACTTGACGGGCGAGGAGGTCTTCCGGGTAGGGGAGCCGGGCGAGCTGAAGAAGATGCTCGAAGGAAAGTTTGCCGGGGGAAAGATGGTGACGGTGTTTGCGGAGTCGGACCTGGGCAAGACGATCGAGTTTTCGGCGATGGTGCGGATCGATACGCCGCAGGAGATTTTGTACTACCAGCATGGTGGAATTCTGCAGTACGTGTTGCGGCAGCTGGCGGGGAAGGCTTAGGCCTTTCGTGATCTGCGGGTGGGTGGTCTGAGCAGGATGCTTGGCGCGGGTGAAGGTATGCAGGCTCCAAACGAGCAACGGCGCTCATTGGGAGCCTGCTTGTTTACCCGATAGAGCAAAGGCGGTCTCGCTGCGCTCGATGACCACATCTCAGAATCGAGATATGGGGCACCCGGAGGCTGCGGCGGCAAGCGGAGGCGAACGCTCTCACGCCGCCTATTTTCGCCTGCGGAGTACGACATCATGGGGGCTTGTGTCCGGTCTTCCGCCTGTATGTTGTTGAGATTTTTCGCGGCCCGGTTATCTACTAAAGTGGTAGTTCCTTCCTGCGTGCGATGAGCTACAAGTTGTAGGGTGCGGCCCCGGATCTGACCCGAGCAATCGGCGGTATCTGCGGACTGTGCAACTGTTAGCGGACTGCGGGGAGTGGGGATGGGAGAGCCGAACACTAAGCTCCGGGTACGCGGCTTCGGGACTGCTGTGCTTGCGGTTTGGGTGAGCCTGATGTTCTCGGCTGGTTCATGGGCGCAGTCTGTGGCAGGTGGGACGATCGCGCATAATGATCCGCCGAGTATCTCGGCTGGTGCGGCAAATGCACGCGGGGCGATCAGCGGTACGGTGCTCGATCTGAACGGCGGCCTTGTGATCGGGGCTGTGGTGACGCTCGAGGAAGCCGGCACTCGCGTGGAACAGACGACCGACAGTACGGGGCTGTTCCGTTTTTCCTCCGCAGCCGCCGGCCCCTTCCAGGTAAAGATTGCGGCAACCGGGTTTGCCGAATGGACTTCAAGGAACCTGACGCTGCATGCGGGCGAGTCTTACGTGGTGCCTGAAATCGAGCTGGGCCTCGACTCCGCAGTGACGGCGATCGAAGTGAACTACACCCGGCACGATATTGCCGAGGATCAAGTGCGAGCTGAGGAGAAGCAGCGTGTGCTGGGGGCGATCCCGAACTTCTACGTATCGTATGTCTGGGATGCGCAGCCTTTGAGCAGGGGGCAGAAGTTCCGGCTGGCGCTAAGGACTTCGTTCGATCCGGTGTCGCTTGAGTTCTCCGCGGGAATCGCCGGGGTGCAGCAGGCGCAGAATGACTTCAGCGGGTATGGCCAGGGGATGGCAGGGTACGGGAAGCGGTTTGGCGCCTCGTTCGGGGACGGCTTGATCAGCACCATGATGGGCGATGCGGTCCTGCCTTCGCTGCTGCATCAGGACCCGCGGTACTTCTACAAAGGCACGGGGAGTGTGCGGTCGCGGGCGCTGTATGCGATGGCGAGCGTGGCGATCTGCAAGGGAGACAACGGACGGTGGCAGCCAAACTACTCGAATGTGTTCGGCAACCTGGCGGGGGCGGGAATCTCCAACCTCTACTATCCGTCGAGCGATCGCAATGGGGTGCGGCTGACGGTGACAACTTCATTGCTCGAGACGGCCTCGGGCGCTGCGGGATCGCTGCTGCAGGAATTTTTGATCAAGAAGATTTCGCGTGGGGTTCCGCCGTAAAACTCTGTCCGCCGGAGTGGCTTCCTGCTCGGATGTGGCGGCTTGGGGGCTTGTGCCGCTTGGGCGCGCGCGCGCGTGGCGTCAAAGCGGTCCAGCGATGGTGGCGTAAATGGAGCTTTGGGGACGGCGCATTGTTTTGTAAGCTTCCTGAGAGTCAGGAGTGAGCCATGCACACGCAAGCCAAAGGTCTACGGCGTAATTTTTTCTTCGGGTTGATGCTGAGCGCGGCTCTTCTGGCACAGTCGTTCGCGCAGGAGACCGGCCACAGAACGTCGCGTACCGCTTTCTCTCACCCGCTTCCCGAGCTGAACGGCAACAAGCTCCACGTGGAAGGGGTAGAGGTGACGTATGGTCCCGGTGCGGTTTCGCCGGCGCACAGCCATCCCTGCCCGGTCATCGGATATGTTGTGTCCGGCAGTATCCGCACAAAGGTGCAAGGACAACCAGAAGCTGTCTACAAAGCCGGTGAGAGTTTCTATGAGCCGCCAGATGGAGTTCATCTGATCTCCGGCAACGCGAGCGCGACCGAACCGGCGAAGCTGCTTGCGTTCTTTGTCTGCGACCATGTCGCGCCCCTGAGCACACCCGTGAAGCCGGAACAGAAGTGATGGGGCACTTCCTACCCTCGCCCGGGAGAATCATGAAAGGCGGCGCGTTGCGGTGTGATGTGCGAGCGCAAAGCACTGGTGCCGCATGGCTGTCTGGCGCGGCTTTGCGCTTCGGCTGGAGATGCAGGCTGTCTGATTGGGATTGAGACAGGCGCGATCGACCCACAGTGGACAATGGTGTGGTTTCGATTCGACAATTGATACGTAAGCCTCCCGCACCGGCATCTTTGTGTGTGTGGCTTCGGATGGCAGTGCCAGGACGATACTGGCCCCCGGCTGTCTGCAGCATCTCACTGTCCGCCGCACAGGAAACAGAAAGTTGGATCATCCATGCCTGAACTCACGACTTCGTTGCCCGAACTCACGACTTCGGAGAAAGCCAACGTCACTGCGGATTTGACGGGGACTCCACCCGCTCTGGCTTTTCTCTATGAGCATCCGCAATGGTTTGAACCCGTCTTTCGCGAACTCGAACGTCGCGGCGTACCGTTCACGAAACTTTTCATCCCCGACCATTTTTATTCCGTGGACAAGGACTCCAGACCGGAGTTCAAGGTGCTCTTCAATCGCATGAGCCCTTCGGCCGATAGCCGGCAGCATGGGTCGGGGCTCTTCCACACGCTGTCGTGGCTGCAACATCTGGAGTGGAACGGCGTCCGTGTGCTCAATGGCTCCAAGGCTTTTCAATTCGAGATCTCGAAGGCGCTGCAGCATAGTCTGCTTCAATCGCTGGGCTTGCCGTATATCCCTTCGCGTGTGATTCACCGGGCCAGCCAGGCGCTCGCTGCCGCGGAAGGTCTACGCTATCCGATCGTGATCAAGCCCAACGTCGGAGGCAGCGGCAAAGGCATTGCGCGGTTCGACGCGCCGGAGCAACTGCAGGCCGCGATGGAGGCCAATTCGATTGAACTGGGCTACGATCATGTCGCCCTGGTGCAGGAGTTCATCCCGGCGCGCAGCAGCTACATTACGCGCGTGGAGACCCTGGGCGGCAAATATCTGTACAGCATCCAGGTGCACCTTACCGGCCAGACGTTCGATCTCTGCCCCGCAGATATCTGCCAGACCGCACGTGGCGAAGCGCTCGAGAACGCCTGCGTGGTGGAAGCGTCGAAAGCCGGGCTCCGTGTCGAAGGGTATACGCCGCCCGATGAAGTCATCTCCGCGGTCGAACGCATCGTGCAGGCTGCGGGTATCGATGTCGGTGGGATCGAGTACATCATCGACGACCGCGATGGCCGGATCTTCTACTACGACGTCAATGCGCTTTCGAACTTCGTTGCCGATCCCTTGCGTGTGATCGGCTTCGACCCGTTTGAGCGGCTGGCAGATTACCTTGAGAGGGAGATCGCTCATGCTGGATAAGCGAATCCGTTTCGGCTACTGGATGCCGGTCTTTGGCGGCTGGCTGCGCAATGTGGAAGACGAGCACATGGAGGCGAGTTGGCAGTACACCAGCCGTCTGGCACGCCGCAGCGAGGAGCTCGGGTTTGACCTGTCCCTGATTGCCGAGCTCAACATGAACGACATCAAAGGCATCGATGCTCCGAGCCTGGATGCATGGTCGACGGCGGCCGCGCTCGCGGCGGTGACCGAGACGCTCGAGCTTATGGTCGCAGTCCGACCTACTTTTCACTCTCCGGCGCTGCTGGCAAAACAGGCAGCCAATATCGACCATATCTCGAATGGAAGGCTTGCATTGAACGTGGTGAGCTCCTGGTGGGAGCAGGAAGCCCGCATGTACGGCGTTCATTTCGAGCAGCACGACGATCGCTACGCGCGCACCTCCGAATGGCTCGACGTGGTCAACGGTGCGTGGTCGCAGCCCAGCTTTTCTTATAACGGCCGCTATTACAAGACGGAAGGAACGGTGCTCGAGCCCAAGCCCGTACGTTCCCCCAGGCCTGTTCTCTACGCAGGCGGCGAAAGTGAAGCGGCCAAGAACCTGATCGCGCAAAAGTGCGACGCCTACGTGATGCATGGCGATGCGCCCGAGCATGTCGCGGCCAAGATCGCCGACATGCGTGAGCGCCGGGAGCGCTTCGGCCTGGGGCCAATGCAGTTCGGGGTTGCCGGATATGCGTTTACCCGCGATACCGAGACGGAGGTACGCCGGGAGATCGACAGAATTACAGATGTGAAGCAGAACGCCAAAGGCTTCGCCAACTACGAGCAGTGGCTGCAGGGGACGCAGTTGGAACGCAAGATGTCGATCGAAGAATACTCAGTGTCGAACCGCGGCCTGCGCTCCGGACTTACCGGCACGCCGCAACAGGTGCAGGACCGGATCGGGGAGTTCGGCCGTGCGGGCGTCGATCTGCTGCTGCTGCAGTTCAGTCCGCAACTGGAAGAGATGGAGCGCTTCAGCGAGACCGTCATCGATCCCGCAGCGATTGTCTGACCCGGCACCCGGGGGGCTAACATCCAGCCCGGGTTCCACATCCTTTTCCGTAACAGTCTGTCTCATCTCCGTTCGTATGCCTCGCCGCAAAGCTTGTTCATCTGATGAAAGTAGAAGCGGGTGATTTCGGCAATGGTTGACATCCCGTGTTCCCCCCGCGTATGTTGAGTCGATTCTTCCATTGAGGAATTGTTTCTAACTCATCGGTGTGATGAAATGGTTCACGAAGCAGAGGATCTAAGAAACGCAGGGATATGACCAACGTGCATGTAACCGTTTGCAAGGTCCGCGCCGCGAAGAGAGCAAAGGCAGTCTGCCTTGCCCTTGTGCTGCCCCTTTGCCTCGGAACCACATGCACCTCCTACGCGCAGGACGCCACCGGCACGGATCTCCGGCTCGGCAATCAGGCCATGCGCGAAGGTCATCCGGACCGCGCGGTTGAATACTTTCAGTCCGCCGTCGCCGGAGCGCCAAAGCTCGCGGAGGCTTATCTGAACCTTGGCCTGGCCGATGAGCAGCTCGGCCGTCAGAATGAAGCAGCCGATGCCTTTACCAGGGCGCTGCATCTGAAACCGGCGCTGGCTGGCGCGAATCTCTTTCTGGGCATTGCCGACTACCGTTTGAACCGGCTGGACGCGGCGACTAAGGCATTGCATGCCGAGGTGGAACGCTCGCCCCGGTCTCCCAAGGCCTGGATGTGGCTTGGGCTAAGTTACCTCGCGCAGAATAAGCCGGAAGAGGCGGCAGCCGCACTCGATAAAGCAGGCACCCTCGATCCCAACGATCTGGACATCATGTATCACCGGGGGCGTGCGCATCTGCTGGTTTCAAAAGATGCGTATGAAGGGATGTTCAAAGCCGGTCCCGATTTCTGGCGCGTCCACCAGGTGCTGGCCGAGGCCTACCAGGAATCGGACCGTCACAGCGATGCCGTCACGGAATACAAGATGGCCATCAAAGCCGCGCCCCGGGAGCCTGGACTGCACGACAGGCTGGGCGATGAGCTTTGGAAGAATGGCTCTCTCGACGAGGCGGACCAGGCGTTCGCCGATGAGCTCAAGCTGGACCCGCACAGCATTACGGCGCTCTACCATCTTGGCCGCCTGCGCGTCACACGAACCGATCGCGGGCAGGTTGCCGATGGAGTCGAACTCCTCAAGCAGGCGCTCGCCCAGGACCCTTCGATGGCCCAGGTCGAATACTATCTCGGACGCGGGACGGCGCAACTCGATCAGAACGAGGACGCCATCCGCCACTATGAGAGCGCCATCAAAGGCGATCCGGACGGAGATGTTGCGCAGCAGTCGTACTACCAGCTTGCCCATTTGTATCGTCAGGCGAAACGTCCTGAGGATGCAAAGCTTGCACTGGATAATTTCACAAGACTCAAGAAGCAGGCTGATCTTGACCAGAAGCACAAGTTCGAAAATCGTCTCAACCCGGATGCAGAGCTAGCAGAAAAGCAAACGGCCACGCCCTAAAAGCAAGAACAGTATCGGCTCTCAGTATAGGGAGCCATGCACCAAGGTCCAACGCAACACCGTTCGTCGGAATCATTTTTTTTGGAGGCAGCACATGATGTTCAGAAAAGGTTTCATCCACAGATGCCTGGCCGTGGCAGCCCTTGCCGCCGCATCTCTTTCAGCTGGCGCGCAGACCAATCGCGGATCGCTTTCCGGCAATGTCCTCGATACCACCGGCGCGGTGATCCCAAACGCGCAGGTAACCGCGACAAACATTCAGAATGGCACGGTGTACAAAACGGTCTCCTCCGGGGCCGGTACGTTCCAGATTCAGCAGATGTCGCTGGGCTCTTACACCGTCAATGTCGTTGCGACGGGCTTCAGTTCCAGCACGCAGAATGGTGTGCTGATCCAGGTCGCCCAGGTGACGGCGCTTGACGTGAAGCTTGCTGCGGGTGAAGCCACCACCACCGTTAATGTGGACGCGAGCGGGACAACGCTTGAGACGGAGAGCTCCGATATCGGTACGGTGATTATGGCCAAACAGGTCATCGATCTGCCCTTGTCCCTCGGTGGGCAAAAGGGAGCGCGCGCGCCCGAAGCATTCGTGTTTCTTACCCCCGGCACAGTCGCCTACGGCTCGGGAAGCGGCAATGCAGGCCCGTCGTTCTTTTCGAAAACTTCCGGCGGCCAGAATTTCGCGACCGAAGTCATCCTCGATGGCGCCAGCAC
>JALYVA010000011.1 GCA_030853485.1 Acidobacteriota bacterium | reverse complement strand
CGCAGGCCGGGGACCTCGTCATCATCGCGAGCTTCGCGTGGCTTGACGAAAAGGAAGCGGCAGCCGCCAGCCCGAAGCTGGTCTTCGTCGATCCAAAAAATCGCATTGTCGAAACCACCGAGCCTCTTAAAAAGAGCTGACTCGCATTCGCCCAAAGCACACCTCCGAAAACGCTTCAGGAAGCAGGGCACAGGCGAGATGCTAAAATCCCGCCATGAGAGCGCCGACGCTATCATCTCCGATGCGACTTGCGGTTTGGGCAGCCGCCGGAAGTCTGCTGGTGGCGAGTACCTTTCTGATCGACTTCATCCCCTTTGCCCCGGCAGGCGGCTCTGGCCTCGTAGCAACCCTGTGGATCCGCCGCTGGATGATCCTTTCCATCTTTATCCCCTTCTTTTCCGGGATGGCGATCACGTTCCGGGCCGAGCGGCAGTTACGAAGCGGCATCAACAACGAGCTCTGGTCCGACGCTGAACTCGCCCCTCTTCGAAAGCTGCTGCGATCTCCGTACTGGAAGTGGCTGGCGGCAGCGGATTTCGGCACGTATCTGGCGTTAATCGTCTCGAACCATCATCGCGCCGTGACATTCTTCTCTGTGCTCTGGCCCTTCCAGGTCTTGCTTAGTCTCTCCAACATTGTGACGCCGCGGACCAGCTACAGCGGGCTGGGTGTACAGATCGACTGGGCAAAATCCGCGCCTGTTCGTTCTGAGCACTGGGGTGAAACGCGCCCTGATCCCTCTGCAATGTAAGCTATTCCCGATTTAGAAGACGTGGCCTGCCGGCCGGGCCGCCTGCGCGGCGCGCGGTCACTTCGTGACGGGTATACCCCTTCGGTGGGCGCTCCCGTTGGTCGCGATCAAGGGTCCTCGGTGGATATGGCAAGATAGGGCATGAAAATTCTGCGAATTTCAGTAGTAGCCGCGGCTCTGACGGCCTGCGCCTTGGCCCAGGCGTCCGCTTCCCCCGCCGCTGTTTCGCCCGAGACCCGCGCCGCCGTCGGCAAGCTGATCGGCGAAATCATGGTGAACGGCAAGGCCTACGACTTCGACCGGTACCTCGCAGACGACATCGGGCCGCGCCTGACCGGTTCAGACAACTACGTCCACGCCGTCGACTGGGCCGTCGAGCAGTTCAAAAGCATGGGCCTCGTCAACGTCCACACCGAGCCCTTCACCATGCCCGCCCTCTGGGAGCCCGAGACAGCAGCAACCGGAGAGATCATCACCCCGCGTCGCCAGACCCTGCATATCTACTCCGCAGGCTGGAGTCCCTCGACCCCGGTAGAAGGGGTGACAGGAAACATCTTCTACCTCCCCCACCTGCTGCCCTCCGACAAGCTTCCCGCCCTGAAGAGCAGGATCGCAGGCAACATCGTCCTGGTGGACCGGGCAAGCTTCGGGGAACGGCCACCGATCGGCGATCTGATCAAAGCCCTCGTGCAGTTGAATTCCATGGCGCCCAAAGCTGTGCTGCTGACCGGACGCGCCAATGGAGCGCAGAACGCCGGATCGCTCAGCGTCGACGGCGAGCTTGCTGCCATTCCGGTCGGACAAATCGGCCAGGAAGACTCGATGCTCATCAATCGGCTGCTCGAGAATGGGCCGGTCACCGTGCACTTCGCGTTCGAGAATCGCGTTCGCCCGGCGGCCCAGGTGCAGAATGTGGTCGCGGAGATTCGTGGACGCGAAGAGCCGGAATCGGTGGTCATCGTAGGAGGCCATCTCGACTCCTGGCATCCCGGAACAGGCGCGCAGGACAACGGCACCGGCGTGGCTGCGGTGCTCGAAACAGCGCGGGCGGTCGAGGCCATCGGCAGGCCGCCGCGCCGCACCTTGCGCTTCATCCTCTTCGGTGGAGAGGAGCAGGGCCTGGTCGGCTCAAACGCCTACAGCAAGGCGCATCGGTCGGAGATGAACAAAATAGACGCCGTGCTTATTTCTGATACCGGTGCGCAGACCTCCCGGGGCTGGTACCTGATGGGAAGAGCGGACGAGAAAAAGGCGCTGGCTCCCATCGAGCCTCTGCTGGCGGGGCTCGGCTCGAACGACACCAGCGACAACACGGAGTTTCTCTTCGAGACCGACCACGCCGGGTTCGATGTCTTCGGGGTCCCGACCCTGGTGCTTTGGAATGATGTCGATAAGTACTTCAAGCTGCACCACCAGGCCTCCGATACGTTCGATTCCGTCGTGCAGGCGGATCTGACGCAGGGCGTTGCCACCACAGCCGCAACGGCCTACGCCATCGCCGACTCCGCGCAGGCCTTTGCCCCGCATCTGAGCCAGGCGGAGGTGGATGACATGTTAAAATCGGCGGGCGAACTGGACAACTACAAGGCTCTGCGGGCTGCAGGGTTTGTGCCGTAGCGCTTCGCGAGGATCCGCTTAGAGGCATCCACTGTGGGCATTTCTTTTAGCAGTTTCTGCACTCCTGCCCCAAAGCAAAGAAGTGTCACGCTGAGCGGAGGTGCTCACAGGGTTATCGTGAGCACCGCAGTCGAAGGGCCCGCATTTTTCTCTTGCCTTTCCCGCTGGCTGGAAAGCCACCACCCGGAATGGTTCTGCTTCGAGTGGCGCACATCCCGTTCCTTCAGCATGTCACTATTGCGTCGAGTTCGGCTGAGCTTTTTCCCTCGCCTGGACCGCTTTGTCGTGCTGCTTTTTCGCCTTTGCATCGGCCTTGGCGGATTTTGCACTCGCGTTCGCGGATTTTTCTTCGTGCTTCTGCTGAGCGCGCTGCGCCTTCATCTGTGACTTGGTCATCGGCGTCGATGCGCCTGTGGTGGTAGGCAACGTCGGATCCACCGGAGTGGAAGGTGACGTCACGGGAGAGTTCTGGCCAGCCGGATACGTCTGCTGCGTTTGCCCGGCGGCTCCGGCAGCAAACAGCGCAAGGAAAGCGATATTCGCGGCAACGAGGGGCATCCGGCTCGTGCGCTCGAATGTGATTAGGGGTTTCATGGGTTGCTCCTTCCGGCTCGGTCCTGTACCGAGGCACCTCTCCCTTGGATGCATGTTCGCGCTGCGGGATGGCACGCGGGATCGCCCGGTTGTGCCTCTGCGTCTGCCGGGCGCGGGAACCGTTCCGGAGCTCTACTCCCGAAGCGACAGGAGGATTGCCCCGTGCGCCGGAATGTCCGCCGTAAAGGCATTGAGGATGCCCAACTCCTTGCGCATCCAAAGGTCTCGGACGCGGTACTGGGCACGGTCAATGAAACCGAACTCGGCAAGGGTACGGTCGATGTGGATGGGCGAGTTGCCGGTGTTGAATACGGCGAGGTAGCGAGCCTCGTCGGTGGTCGAGGTGGAGACCCACGCAGTAAGGTCGGGAATGCGGGTGAGGATGGGGTGCGCCTCGGTGCTGTGCTGGTCGACGGCAAGAACGCCGGGGTTGGTGAGCAGCGACTTCATCGCGTCGTCCATCTGCGTCAGGTTGCCGCCCACAAACAGCGGCGAGCGGGCGATCGCCCAGAGCGTGATCATCGTCCTCTGCTCCTCCGGCGTCAGACCGCTGGCGCGTGGCTTGCCGTACCCGGGCACAGGCTGGAGCTGGCCGATAGGAAGCATGTCAGCGTCAGGCCAGCTCCCGGGCCTGACGTACTTTGCCCAGCTGGCGATCACTGCAAACTGATCTTTGACGCTTTGCGGAAAACCACCGGTCTGCTCTTTCTCCTTGTCCCAGCGGTCCCAGACATCGTCCGAGATACGCCACAGCTGGGCATTCTTCTGCAAATCGGCCGCGTCCTCGAGCGAAGCCGGACCGGGCGAAAGGCTGAGGACGATGGCGCGCCCGGAACGTAGGATCGCGCGATGGATCATACGGATCTCGTCCGCTTTGTACGGATGAGACGCGATGCAGTCGACCTTGAGGTAGTCGATGCCCCAGGCGGCGTACTGCTTGATCAGCGCGTCGTACCAGGCCTGTCCGGCGGCGTTATCTTTCACGCCATAGTTGTCCGGATTCCAGGGGCAGGTGTCGGAGCTGTCGGCGGCAGCGACGGCCCGGAAACGCGTGACCCCGATGCGTGTATTCGCTTCAACCGTTTTTTTTGGGATACCGCGAATGATATGGATGCCGAACTTCAGTCCGTCGGCGTGCGCCGCATCGGCCAGAGGCTTGAAGCCGGCGCCGTGCTCGGACGTGGGAAAGCGGCCGAGAGCAGGCTCATACTGGCCCTGCGCATTGAGCGTGTAGCGGAGGCGTTCAGGAGTCGCGGCGCTTTCAGGATTCTGCAGGTACCAGCCCTCATCCACCACGACGTATTGCCAGCCAAACTCCTTCAGCTGCGCAGAGAGCACGACCATGTTCGCGCGAAACTGGGATTCATCCACGGTGAGCCCGTAGGAGTCCCAGCTGTTCCATCCCATGGGCGGGGTGGGGGCAAGAGCGCGCTGTGCGTGGACAGCATACGCCGCAAGGAAAAACACCGCCGCCGTGAGTAGCTTATTCCGCATGCGATAAACATACCAAAGCAAGAACAGACGCAGTGACCGGCGCACGGAATGGTCCAGCCAAAACCTCTCATCGCGACCAACGGGAGCGCCAACCGAAGGGGTATACATGTCACGAAGTGACCGCCCCGCGCGCAGCGGGCCTTACCTTCCCCCACGCTAATCCGCAAAGCCGCTTAGAGCCCGGCTTCTTCCTCTACATCCTCCTGCTCGGCATCCTCGTCGTCTTCTTCGTCGATGGCCGCATCATCGTCCTCGTCCTCGAGCTCTTCATCGGCAGCATCCCCGCCGTCGGCCTTCACGGCGGTCGCGGCATCCGTAGCTTCACTGCTGGCGTGCTCGGTAGGGTTGCTGCTCGAGTTGTCGAACATCGCTGTCGCATCGGGGCCGATCTTGCGCAGCATCTCATCGAAGCCCTGATCCTCTGCCTGGTTCTGGTATGGCTCTGCCATGGTATGTCTCCTCATCCTCGCGTCTTCACGAGGCAGCAGCTTCGATCGTGCCGCCTCGTGAACCCGTTAGATGCAAGGCAGTCGAGAGCACCCTGAGCCGCCCGCGACGGAGACCCGGTGCTTACCGATGGCCTCCGCCTCCACCCCCACCATGAAAGCCGCCTCCACCCCCGCCGTGGAAGCCTCCACCACCGCCACCACGAAAGCCTCCGCCAGCCGCAGCCGCGTGCGCATACCCGCCACGGTTTCCCTCACCGCCGCGGTTTCCCTCACCGCCCCTGTTTCCCTCACTACCACGATTCCCGTAGCCGCCGCGATTCCCATACCCGCCCCGATTTCCATACCCGCCCCGATATCCATATCCGCCGCCGAAACCGCCGCCATAGAAACCGCCGCCATACACCATCCCGCCCCCGTACAGATAATTAGGCGAGTAGAATCCGTAGCCGAACGGGCTAAAGAACGGACCTCCTCCCGGCAGCCAGGTGTAGCTGTACAGTGCCGAGTCCCACATCCAACCCGGGGCAAACCCGCCGTAGCCGTAGGCCGGACCGTAGCCCGCGTACTCCCCAGCAAGATTCACATTCGCCTCGCCGAGATACTGCGAGCGCAGGCTGCTCCACCGGTACAGATCATCCTTGGAGCGGTCGCGATCGAACTTCACCGGTCTGGTCGCCTCCCCCGTCATTGCGAGCTGGCGGCCGCCCTTTACCTCGATCGGCTTGATGTTGGTCTGCAGGTTGTCTCCCGGATACACCGCCGCCTTGCCGTCGAACGTCCTTACCGTGCGGTCCTCCGCATTGAACTCGTAAAGACCGTTCTTCACGATCTGCGTCTGCCCTCCCGCCTGATCGATCAGCACCCTGTTCTGCGCATAGAGCTGGTCCGCTTCCACCTCGGCACGACCGCGTTCCAGCCGCACCTCGGTATGGGTCAGGTCCGGCGTCACCATCTGCAACGTACTATCCGGCCCCAGGCGAAGGAAGACTCCCGGGGTCAGCAGGATCTCCACCTTGCCGTTCGCCGTCGCCAGCTCCTGTCCGGCTTGCAGCTCCGCCTGACCGACTGATTTGTTCGAAACCTGAAGCCCACCGAGCGAGGCCTGTCCTTCCACATAGTTGATCGTTCCCGGCCTGGCCTGATTGGCGCTCTGCTGTGCGGACGCAGACGCAAACACGGTCGCCAGCGAAAGCAAGACCACTGATTTCACGCTTGGCATGTTCATAAAACCCTCTGTGGATTAGATGAAGGCAAAGCGAAAACGTCACATGCGCGCTTCTTCCCACCCGCACTAAGACAAACGCTTGTCTTGAACGATAAAAGTGCTCAGGCCACCGCAACCTTTTCCCCCGAAGCGGGTTGAGCCCTTCCAGGCAAGCACAAAAAGGAAGCTCTACAGGATGTACCGCGAAAGGTCCTGGTCCTTCACAATCGAGGCCACCTGCTGGCGCACATACTCCGGGTCCACCACGATCACCTTCTCCGTCCCGGTCTCCGTCTGCCGTTCGATCACCGGAAGCGGAGGCGAAGGCTTCTGCGGCTCGGTCGTCAGCGAGGCCGAAGCGTGCACCTCGCCCACCACACCCTCTTCGGTCTTCTCGGTTCGCGCACTCTTCAGCAGGTCCGGAGCCTGAAAACTGATCTCGTCCAGCACACGTTCAAGAATCGTATGCAGCCGTCGCGCCCCAATGTTTTCCGTCGTCTCGTTCACGCGAAACGCAAACTGCGCCATCTCCGCAATCGCTTCCTTGGTGAACTCAAGCTTCAGTCCTTCGGTCTCCAGCAGCGCCACCGACTGCTTCACCAGCGACGACTTCGGCTCCGTCAAAATCCGCACAAAGTCATCCACCGTAAGCGACTGCAACTCCACGCGAATCGGAAAACGGCCCTGCAGCTCAGGAATCAGATCGCTCGGTTTGGACACATGAAACGCCCCCGCTGCGATAAACAAAATATGGTCGGTCGATACCATCCCATATTTCGTGTTCACCGTCGTGCCTTCAACGATAGGCAGAATGTCCCGCTGCACCCCCTCGCGCGAAACATCCGGGCCATGCGCGCCTTCCCGTCCCGCGATCTTGTCGATCTCGTCCAGAAACACCATGCCCGAATCTTCCACCCGCTCCACCGCAAGCCGCGTCACCTGGTCCATATCCACCAGGCGGCCTTCCTCTTCGGACACCAGATATTCAAACGCCTCAGCGACCTTCATCTTGCGCTTCTTCGTGCGCTGTCCAAACAGCCCCGGCAGCATGTCCTTCAGGTTGATGTCCATCTCCTCCGAACCCTGGTTCGAGATCACTTCAAAGCTCGGCTGGTTCCGGTCGCGCACGTCCAGCTCCACCGTGCGCTCATCCAGCTTGCCCTCGCGGAACTGCTGCCGTAGCTTCTCGCGTGTGCGCTGCTCGCGTTCCCCGGGATTCTCGTCAGACTGTGACTGCGCTTCGGCCGCCATCGCAGGCAGTTGAATCACATTGCTTCCCGGCTCCTGCGTGGCTGCAGCCGCCGTCGCAGCCGCCGCACTCACGCCCGGCGCAGGCGGAAGCAGAAGGTCCAGCAGACGGTCTTCGGCCGCAAGCTCCGCCTTGTCTTCAATCTCTTCGAGCTTCTCTTCGCGCACCATGTCGATTGCGATCTCCACCAGGTCTCGCACAATCGACTCCACATCCCGCCCCACGTAGCCCACCTCGGTAAACTTCGAAGCCTCCACCTTCAGAAATGGCGAGTTGGTCAGCTTCGCCAGGCGCCGAGCAATCTCCGTCTTACCTACACCCGTCGGCCCGATCATGATGATGTTCTTCGGCATGATCTCTTCGGCCAGCTCAGGCGAAAGCTTCTGCCGCCGCATCCGGTTGCGCAACGCAATCGCAACGGCGCGCTTGGCCGCGTGCTGCCCCACCACGTACTTGTCCAGCTCCGCCACAATCTCGCGCGGCGTCATCTCATCGAGCGCCAAGGCCTGGTCTTCCGCTGCTCCGGGTAAAAAAATCGCCATAAAGGTCATCCTAAATTCTTGCTGCCGCTTCTTGCTGTTGCTTCTTGCTGTAGCTTCTTGCTGTCAGCTCAAAACAACGGCAAACAAGCCCGTTGCTCCGGTGTTGCTTCTGCGTTTGTAATCGTCATCCCCGCCGGCGCATCTGCGGTCGCCTCTGTTGCTCTACTCCGCCTTCAGCTCTTCCACCGTCATCTGGTCGTTCGTATAGATACAAATCTGTCCCGCAATGGTCAGGCTCTTGACCGCGATCTCGCGCGCGCTCATGTCGGTGTTCTCCATCAACGCACGCGCACTGGCCAGTGCATAGCTTCCACCGGAGCCGATCGTCGCGATCCCCTCGTCCGGATCGATCACGTCGCCGGTCCCGCTCAGCAGAAACGTGTGCTTCGGGTCGGCCACAATCAGCAGGGCCTCCAGCTGCCGCAGCATCTTGTCCGTGCGCCAGTCTTTCGCCAGTTCCACCGCCGCGCGTCCCAGGTTGCCCGCATATTGCTCAAGCTTGGTCTCGAACCGCGCAAACAAGCTGAACGCATCCGCGGTCGAACCCGCAAACCCGGCCAGCACCTTGTCCTGGTACAACCGGCGGATTTTCTTCGCCGACGATTTCATCACCGTCGCGCCAAGCGATACCTGTCCATCCGCAGCCATCACCACGGAGTCGCCACGCCGCACACAGATCACGGTTGTCGAGCGGATGCGCCGGCCCTCGCCCAGATCGAGCGGGTGGCCAGACCGAAGACCCGCAGGGGCGAGGTCAGCGGAAGATTTTGCTTGGGGAGAGACGGAGAGCTTGGCAGAACGGGAAAAGGACGGCTTCATGGGCAACCTTCAGTATATCGCCTATCCCCAACCGCGCGAGGCCGCCCCCCCCACACTTGCCTCCACGCACAAAAACGGAGACTCAGGTTACTCCGGCAGCACATCTTCTCCCTCTCTTCCCATTCTTAGGCTATGCTTCTCGGCAGAGGCCGTGTTCTCAATTCTTCCCAATCATGTGCCGCTCGCATTCCGCTCTCCACGGGTGCTCCTAGCCGCGGGCGTGGGTGCCGCCACCGCCATCGGCATCGCAAGCTACATGATGACCCGGCGCAAACCCTCCGCAGAGGAAGTGGAACGCGAACGCCGCGAACTGCTCGCCCGCGTAGGACGCATCACCGACGGCACCATCATGGACACGCTGATGCGTGAGATCGCCGCCGATGCCGCGAACAACAGCGGCTCCAACGATCTCTCGGCCGCACCCGAGACGCACTCCGCCGGCTACGCTCCAGACCCCGACGCCGACCCCTCCACCGCACCCCACATCATCATCTACAACTACCGCATCGCCGGCGTGTCCTACGAGTGCGCCCAGGACGTCACCTCCCTTGCCGACTACGTCCACGGCGTTCGCACAGACCTTCCCATCCAGGTTCGCTACGCACCGCACAACCCCGGCAACAGCATCGTCGTCGCCGAGACCTGGAGCGGTCTTCGCCTCATCGGAACCCATTCCGTTCCACGCAACCTCCCATCGTCTTCGCCCACCGACTAAGGTCACTCCCAGAAGAGGTGTTCCCAGGCTGTCACCCCCAGCCGGAGGGTTTCTTCCCCTCGGAGTCGACCCGGACAGCCATCTAGGGGCAAAAAGATTTCCACAGGCAAATCTTGTCAAGCCCCATTTTGGCCTAACTATATGAAAATGTGCTAGATAGCCCGTGGCGTAGTAGTTTCGTGAATCTGCTATAATTAAGTCATAGAGTAAAAAGCTCCGAGCCACTGGCCGGAGCTTTTTGCATTGGTGGTCCGCAGCTCCGGTAAGTCCTTTGTTTGGACGAATTTGCCCGTAAGTCCTTTGTTTGGACGAATTTGGCGTCGATCATGTACTCTAAACATATGATAAGGCGAGACTTACGCCAAGGTAAGGGGGGAGGGGGGGGTACCCCCCCGCACCCACTCTGGGGCCAAAGCACGGGCAGCTTCCCAGGTCGTCGCAGCACTGGCCGGTCGCCTAGAAGCGGTGAGACACACTCGCAATCACCGTGTAGTCGGCAAAGAACGCGTCCCCGTTCACCGTATTGTGCTGTATCTCCGGCACACTCGGCGGACGGTTGCGATAGATAGCCCACGGCCCGTTCACCGACAAAGTCGTGTGCCGAAGGTTCAGCATCACGCCCGGATCGACCGAAACGATCGAACCCGGCCGGCGGAAGCCGTTGCTGTCGCCGATCAGGTCGCGCACCGGCACGCCCTCGCCGCGAACGCCCATGCTCAGCGCCAGTCCGCGCAGCTTCGGAATGCCCTGCGACAGGCCTGCGCGATACAGATACTGGTCGGTCACCGACATCACGCCCTGCCCCGGCTGAGAGCGGAAGGTCGCCACATTGTTCGTGTCCGTCGGGTTGAACAGGTACTGGCCCTGCGCGTACACGTCGGATCCGCGCCACAGCGCCTTGAACGCCTGGCTGCCCACGATAAAGCCCCAACCGCCGTCGCCCGGCTGGAGGGACTGGTCGGCCGTCGCCCGAATAATCTGTCCCTTGTACAACGCCGAGCCGGAAGCATTGTTGATGCCGGTCGGAAGCTTCAACGCCAGGCTCACCGCCACGTTGCCTCCGTTTTCGGTCGGCGGACGGAAGATCCAGGACTGTGCCCCGATCGAGATATCGCCCAGCCCGCTCACCTGGAAGATGCCCAGCGGAGGATAGATCTGGTCGCGCGTTCCCTTGTAGACCGGAACATCGGCAATCACGCTCCACCGGGGCGTCAGACGGTATTCCAGACCGATGTCGAAGATGTTCTGGTGGTTTTCGACCGCGTGCGCCCGGGCAATCTCTTTGGTGCCCTGAAAGTACTTGTTCGAGCTGTATACGCGGTAACCGATGTCGAGCGTCAGGTTGTGAACCGAAAAGCCGCTCCAGACATGTCCTTCATCGGAGCTGACCAGCTGGTCCATCGGGCGTTGATTGGCATGCGCTGCCACACAGCCCTGCGCCACCGCCTGGCTGCACATCAGGCATGCTGCCGCACAGGTTAACAGAAAAGAAACGTGCTTCCGCTTTTTCATCATGATCCTTCGCGTTCCATGGCCTCAAATGATGCCGAGCAAACCTGGCGCGCTGACGGAAAAAAGCAGGTTTGTTCGGCGGGACCAATGTAGCGTTGCGGAAGGCGCTGTGTCCTCCATCGAAAGATGGAAAAAAAGACCCATCGTTGGGGCGACGACAGCCGAGAGCAGCAAGGCTAAGCTAAGTTCAAGATTTCATGAACTGCCCTCCAAAGGTGCCCCGACGGGCACCTTCTTTTTTGCGGAAGGGCGACTCAGACCGGCACGTTTAGACGTTGAATTTGAAGAACAGAATGTCCCCGTCCTTCACGATGTACTCCTTGCCTTCGGACCGCAGCAGGCCCTTCTCCTTCACCGCCTGCTCGGTGCCCAACGCAAACAGGTCCGCCGAGGCATAGCAGTCCGCCTTGATGAACCCTTTTTCGAAGTCCGAGTGAATCACCCCGGCCGCGCCCGGCGCCTTGGTGCCGCGCCGAATCGTCCACGCCCGCACCTCCTGCACACCGGCGGTGAAGTACGTGATCAGATCCAGCAGCCTGTAGGCGGAGTGAATGAGCCGGTTGAGGCCAGGCTCGGACAGGCCCATGTCGCGCAGAAATTCGTCCCGCTCCGAAGGCTCCAACTGCGCAATCTCCGACTCCAGCGAGCCGCAGATCCGCACCACCTGACTGCCTTCCTCGGCCGCGCGCTTCTCAACCGCAGCCGTGTAGGCATTGCCTTCGATCAACGCCGCTTCATCCACATTGGCCACATACAACTGCGGTTTCGCGGTAATCAGAAACAGCTCGCGCGAGATCGCCCTCTCGTCGTCGGTCAGCTCCGCGGTGCGCGCGGGCTTGCCTGCATTCAGCACAGACAGCAGCTTCTGCAGCATCGCATGTTCGGCTTTCACCTTGCCATCGCTCGTTGCTTTGGCTGCGCGCTCGACCTTGGTATTGCGCTTCTCTACCGTATCGAGATCGGCCAGCAGAAGCTCCGTGTTGATGATGTCGATGTCATGCAGCGGGTTCACGCCTCCCGCAACATGCACCACCTCTGCATCGTCAAAGCACCGCACCACATGGCACACCGCATCGGTAGCACGAATATGCCCCAGGAATTGATTGCCTAATCCCTCACCTTTGCTCGCGCCTTCCACAAGGCCGGCAATGTCGATGAACTCCATCGTCGTCGGCACCAGGCTCTTCGGCTGGATCAGCTCGGCGATCTTGTCCAGACGCTCATCCGGTACCGTCACCACACCGGTGTTCGGGTCGATGGTGCAAAACGGATAATTCGCTGCCTGCGCCTTGGCCGACGTCAGTGCGTTGAAGATCGTGGACTTTCCAACGTTGGGCAAGCCAACGATTCCGCAGTTCAAAGGCATTGTTCTCTGTATTCCTTCACGCGACACGCATTCCGGCATCGCAAGTATCTCTTACAGAATACCTGCTTGACGTCGGCAGATGTGTCGGCCTCGCAGGTGCGTCCAGTGCGGGAAGACGTTTCGAGCAAAGGATGACCGGTGAATTTGCCCGCACCGCCACTTACGGGTAGTCTGATTGCAGTTTTTAGAAGAGGTGAGGCGATGATGCAGCGGAGTCAGACAGTTGGCGCAATAGCTGGATTGGCAGCAATCCTGGCAACGACAGCGGGATTGGCGCAGGCGACGCAGGGACCCTCTGGTCCGGCGGCGGAAGTCCAGCGTAGTTACGCCTCGCTCAAGGCTAATATTCTCAAATCCGCAGACAAGATGCCCGCAGAAGACTTCGGGTTCAAGCCCACACCCGAAGTTCGCACCTACGCTCGCGTACTGAACCACATCACCGAAGCACAGCTTCACATGTGCGGCGCCCTCAATCACACTGCGCCTGACACCATGGCCAAAGTTCCCGCCGAAACGGCGGACAAAGCCGCTGTGGTGGCAGCTCTCCAGGGCTCGTTCGCCGAATGCGATAAGGCCTTCGCCGGTGCCACGGACCAGAATCTGACCGAGACCTTCGACGTCTTCAAGAGCAAGCGCTCTCGCATCGGCCTGCTCTGGGGTACTGTCGCCCACGACAGCGAGCAGTATGCCACCCTGGCGCTATACCTTCGCCTCAAGCACCTGGTTCCGCCAAGCAGCGAAAAATAGGACGAGAGAGAAGAAGGGGTATGGCAACGATTCGGTACAAAATGGGCCATCTGGTTTTAGGCGGCTGAGGCTGCCCGTCTGAGAGTGTAGCCGTAGTCCGGCTCGGACGGTTTTCTGGCGAGATTCAGGGTGTAGTCGCCGAAGCGGTTGATGTGTTCGGTGAGGTAGGGGCTGATGGCGGCGATGGCGTCTTCAGGCACGATTTCTCCCCGTTTCTCCAGGTTCTGGACGAGCCGAGTCAGGGAGCACAGGTTATAGAAGATCAAGCAGTTTGCCAGGTGGTTGTATTTGATGGCCTTCCGTTGCTCATCCCGGCTGTTCTCCGCGATGATTCCTTCGCCGCCAAAGAAAGTCCACTTGAGGAAGCGGTTTAGCGCTTCGCTCTTGTTGGTGGCACCCTGGATGGTCGCCCGGAGCTGCGTGTCGGAGATGTAGAGAAGCAGGAAACCGGTGCGGATTACGCGGCCAAGTTCGCAAAAAGCTTGATAAAGGCGGTTCTTGCGGCTGTAGGTTTCCAACCGGCGAAGGATTGTCGAGGCGCTGATGCGGCCGGCTTTGATTGAGAGAACGACGCGCAGCATGTCTGGGAGATGCGTCTCGATCAGGTTCCAATCGATGTTCTCGGTGAAGAGAGAGTCGATGTGGTCGTAACGAGCCTTGGGGTCGGGACGGCAGAAGTCGAGACTCTTCCAGTTGCGGATGCGGGGCATCAGCTCTATGCCGAGCAGATGAGCAAGCCCGAAGACAGGCTCCGACTGGCCTTGCTTGTCTGCATGAAGACCGTCGGGCTGGATGTCGCTTTCGTTCTTCAGCAGACCGTCGAGGATGTATACCGCCTCCCAGACACCACAAGGGATGAAGTGGCTGAAGAGGGCGATGTAGGTCTCCGAGACATGGTAGTAGCCGATGCCTCCGTAGCCGCCATAGCGGATGTGGTACTCGGAGAGAAGGTTCTGCTCATACAGATCCCATCGGGTGCCATCGGCGGAGGCGTGCTTGCCCGATCCCCAGAGTCTTAACAGGGCGAAGTTGTTATAGGCGTTGATGATGGTCGTAATGGCTTCATCGAGCGCGTCTTCCGTGATGTGCCGCTGGTTGATCCAGGCGATCTGCCGCCGGTCCGTCCCCTGCACGGATCGCGCCGTCTGATTCGGGCCGAGATTGCAGCCATAGCAGAAGGAGGCGAGCACATAGCGTTCCGCCGGGTTCTCCAGCTTGGTGTCCAGCCCGACAGAGGGCCGAAGGAGCGTGTCCAGTTCAGCAGATTTTCCGTATCGGCTAGAGCGTCGAGGATTGGTGTCTGCGGCATCTCTTTTCTGATCGTCGCTTCGAGCCAGGCGAGCCGGGCCGGGGTCTTCTTGCGCGGAACCTTGGCGAGAACTGGCTCTCCATGCTCGATGCGGATCGCATCGTTCTCAGGAAAGGAACGGTCCGTGTCCTGCGCGATCTGGCTGAGCCATCGGCGTCTTTCGGCAACGAACTCCTTTGCGTCGGTCGGTATGCCCGCCTGGTCCTGGTAGGCCAAGCTCAGCGCGGCTGCTTCCTCCTCGCCGATGAGTTCATCGCGGTAGTCGGCGTACTCACGGCTGCCTTCGATAGCGGCGTCGCCCGACTTGAGGTCCCACATGATCTGAGTGAAGACGCAGAGTTCGAAGTGGCGCCAATTCGCGCGTTCAACAGGGCCGCGCTTCGTCGTGCCCGTGACCAACCGCCACCACATGTCCGGCACCCAATCGAGATTGAACAACGAGTCTGGCAAGGGATGCCACTCGGTGCGGCTGCCTTCGCTCGCAAGGACAAGAGCGAGTGCCTTCTCAAGGGACTGCTCTTGTGTTGTTGAACAAAAGGGGAGAGTCCGCCAGATGCGGAGCAGCGTGGAGCGATGCCCCTGATAGAAGCGCCAGAGATAAGGATAGTAATTGTTGCCTGCCTGAGCCGCATGAGCCTCGCATTGTTCGAGCAGCACGGCGCTGTCGGGTGCCAACGCTGCGTCGATTGCCGGCCAGCCGCTCCTCCGAGTTCCCATCAACGCCCCACGCCAGGAGAACCTCGTGTAGCCGGTGAATCAAGCCGTCCGTCCGCTCCTGATGCTTCAGACGGTCCATTGCGTGCGCCTCCCTGCCATGCCGATGCGTCCGCATCATGCGCTTGATGAACATCTCCGCGAGATCGTCAAGCACGCGCGCGTTCTGCAATTCGATCAGCGTCCCGGCCAGCGTGTAACGCTTCTGCGGGGCCATCTCCAACATCCGGGCCGCATCGAGACTCTTCGCCTCAAGGGCAAACTGCCGCAGCTTTACTTCGGGAAGAAGAGTGTTCAAAGTGTTCAAAGGAACACTCGGTCGCTCCAGGGCAAGCCATCGTTGCCGCTCCAGGAGATCGCGGACATGGGTCAGAGTGGGGCTTGGTGCATCTTGTTTCAGCGCATCCCAGCGCGTCTTCCTTGACTCGGAATCCGGCTCCGCAAGGAGTAGATCGATTCTGCTTTGACCATCGGTTCCGATCGCGTCCGAGACGCGGCGGTAAATGGTTCGGTTGACCTCTGCTCGTCCGCGCTTTGCTTCCTTGTGCAGGGTTGAGCTCACGGCTCGCCCGAATCAGCTCTTCGACCGCGACATTGATGATGTCGGCAAGATCCTCCATTCTCTCCGCCGCGAGCCGAACGACCGTGGATAAGATCACTCGCGCCGTTTCATCGAAGCTCTTAACGCGGAGATATTGCCGGATAATCTTCGCATGCCGACGCCGCGTCCCGGAATCGTCGTAGTCCGCCGTCTCGGGTACGATCAGCATTCCACGATCATGACCGATGTGTTCGACTACGCAGCGGGGCACGTCCCGTAGAGCAACGAAATAGCCGAGTCGCTGAAAGGTTTTCAGCAGAACTAGAAACCCCAGCCTCGCGGGTTCTCCTTTGGAAGATCGCTCAGCCAACTCCAGTTCGCCCTCGGTCGGCGTATAAAGATCGACCAGCTCCCGGCGCGTCAGGGCGCTCTTCAGTCGGGGATATACGGTTTCATGAACGGTCGGCATCGATCCCCTCGCGCTGTGTCATGTTTTCCGGTACCATCCCAGACAGATGGCCCGGTCATAAGCTATAGGTTATGGCCAGCACGGAGAGATTATCAGAAAGCCGCGCCAATCCAGCACTTCGAAACCCCTTTCTGAGCAGGGTTTTGGCCAGGGGCGAGACAGGCTTCCGCGCGGCCAAGAGTAGCCCTCTACGCCCGCATCTCAACTCACGACCAACAGACGCTTCCGCTTCAGATCAGAACCGTGAGGGAGTATGCCGATCGACGCGGCTGGCAGATCGTTTCCGAGATTAAGGAAGTCGGCTCCGGCGCTCTACAGCGGCCAAAGCGGGAGGAATTGCTCACCGCCGTTCGCTGCCGCGAAGTAGACGCGATCCTCGTCTGGAGGCTCGACCGATGGGGCCGATCGCTTCCCGATCTCATCATCACCCTGAAAGAACTCGCGGAGCTTGGCATCGGCTTTGTCTCGCTCACCGAGGCATTCGACATGACGACACCGACAGGCCGCGCACTTGCTGGAATGCTGGCTGTCTTCGCAGAGTTCGAGCGAGAGATTTTGAGGGAACGTGTGAAAGCCGGCATCGCACAGGCACCCGCGGAAGGAACTACCTTCGGCAGGCCCAGGTCCGCAGCCAAGAAAACCGCTGAGATCAAACGGCTCTATCGCAAGGAAAAGCTCTCAAAATCGGAAATTGCGAGGCGACTCGGCATTGGAAGAACGTTAGTCCGCCGCCTTTTGGAGAGCGGCTGACTGCTCAAAATAACCAAATGGCCCATTTTGTACCGAATCGTTGCCATACCCCGAGAACGGCAGTCTACCAGCTGAATCCGCCTGAAGCCGGCGGCCACGCCTGCTGTAGCTGGCGCAGCAGAACAATTCGACCCAGGTGATACGAGTTGTGTGCCGCCAGGCTCTCCAGCTGCTCCCGGACCGTCATCACACGCACGGGCTCGCCCGGCCGGGATGGGCAGCGGACTGACACACCCAACCTGGTTCCGTCCTGCGAGGCCGCCGCTGCTGCTTGCTTTCCGGATTTCAGAAAGCGTGCGCAAAGTTCCGACCAACTCTCTGTGAATGCCCGCACCGGAAAACCATCCGTTGGCTTTGCCGGATACGGTGTCTCCGTGCCGGCAATCCAGTCCAGCGTTATCTGCTGCCAGAACGCGAGATGCCACAGTTCTTCATAGATGGTGTGCGGGACATGCGGCAACTCCCGATGGACCTGCGACTCGCTGAGCCCTTCGAGAATCTGCGCTGCAGGGGTCGCCGCGCTGTCGCCAATAATCGCCTTCGCTAATTCGCTCATCGTTTCCTCTCTCGCGCTCGCTTATGGGTAAATGCGATTCAGAGTTCTTGCGAACGGGATCGTCTCGCGAACATGATCCAGACCACAGATCCAAGCTACCGCACGCTCAATTCCCATGCCAAACCCGCTGTGCGGCACGCTGCCATAGCGCCGCAGATCCAGATACCACTGGAACGCAGCAAGGGGCAGACCATGCGCCTCGATCCGCGACTTCAGCAGGTCGTAGTTATCCACGCGCTGCGATCCGCCGATGATCTCGCCATACCCTTCAGGTGCCAGCACGTCCACGCACAAGGCTTTCGTGGGGTCCGTGGGATCGGGCTGCATGTAGAAGGCTTTCATGGCCGCCGGGTATCGATGAATCATCACTGGCCTGTCAAACTGGCTGCTGATGTACGTCTCATCCGGGGACCCAAAATCATCGCCATCCTTGTGCTCGCTCTCGATGAGCCCCTTGGCAAAACCCTCCGCCAACATCGCATGCGCTTCGTCATAGGTAATGCGTGGGAATGGCGCCTGGATGGTCTCGAGCTTGCTGGCATCCCGTCCAATCACCTTCAGGTCCGCGCGGTGCAGCTCGAGCACTTTGGCGACGATGTAGCTGATGAAGTTTTCCGCCAGCACCAGAAGTCCGTCGAGTTCGAGATATGCTACCTCCGGCTCGACCATCCAAAACTCGGTGAGATGGCGCCGGGTTTTCGACTTCTCTGCGCGAAACGTAGGACCGAAGCTGTACACCTTACCCAAGGCCAGCGCTGTGGCTTCGATATACAACTGCCCTGACTGGGTGAGGTAAGCTTTGTCGTCATCGAAGTAGTCCATTTCGAACAACTCGCTGGTCCCCTCGCATGCGTTAGGCGTTAAGATTGGCGGATCGGTCCGCACGAATCCGTTGGTGTCGAAATATTCCGCGGCTGCGCGCATGATCGTCGCCCGAACCCGCAGAATCGCCGATTGCCGAGGAGTCCGCAGCCAAAGGTGCCGATGCTCCATCAAAAAATCGACGCCATGCTCCTTCAACGTGATGGGGAACGGAGCCTCATCAGGGACCCGCTGTACGACCTTGACATTCTCCACATCAAGCTCATACCCGCTCGGCGCACGCGCATCCGCACGAACCTTCCCGGTTACAATCACACTCGACTCGAGCGTAAGCTCCTTTAAGGTGTGGAACACCTCTTCCGGCACCGCTGCTTTTGGGACTATGCCCTGGATCGTGCCCGTGCCGTCGCGAAAGATTGGGAACAACAGCTTTCCCGAAGCGCGCAAGTTGTAGAGCCACCCCCGCAGCGTCACACTCTGCCCTTCATGCTGGTTCAGGGACGCGATCGTTGCTACGGGCGAAATATTTGCGCCACTTTCAGTTACAAAATCATTCATGCTCATCACTCCAGAACGGTTGCAGTCCCTTAACGCCCATCCTGCGCATCCAGCTTGCGCTGCAGCAGATCAAATGCCTCCACTGCCTTACGACTTGCCGTCTCCTGCGTCTCCTGCAGCTCATGGGCGATCTCGAGCATACCTACAACGGTGGGAGGTAGCGCCGCAATATTCCTTGACACATTCGCCCAGTCGACCTCACCCGCAGCCGGCCACAGATGATCGTCTTTCGTGCCGTGGTTGTCGTGAAGATGCAGTTCCGCGATTCTGGGCTTCAGCAGCTCAAATGCAGCGTCGACGCCTGTATTGCTCTCCGGGGCGGCCAAATGCGCATGCCCAACATCCAGGCAAACGCCTACGCGGTCGAAGTGCCCTACCCGTATGATCTCCAGCAGGTGCTCGGGCGTTGTAACCTCATTCTGCAGATTCTCCAAGAGAATGCGCACGCCCAGTGGGTGCGCGAACGCCTTCAGATGTTCGATCGCAGTCAGCGAATTCTCGAGCGCACGCGCGTTCCAGGCTTCATCCTTCAGACCAAGGTGCAGCACACAGGTCGCAATAGGAATCTGCTCGGCCGCCTCGAGCGCGCGCTTCACTTCATCCATGGCCGCGATCCTGCGCGACTTCTCCACGTCGATCAGGTTCAAGTTTGCGGCAACGTGGCGCGACCACTGCGCATCGGCACGATCGCTGAGATACAACGGTTGATGCAAGGTGGCGGCAACACCGTTGGAGCGGAACCAGTCCGCAACCTCGCGAACCGCAGCCCGATCCGTGTAGTCGAAGTGATGGCGGGCGGCGAACAGTTCAATCGTCTGCGCGCCCGCTTTTTTTAGTGTGTCCAGCAGCCCGAGATGCAGGCGCTGCGGCAGAAAGACGTGGGTGGAAATCCCGTATTGCATCACTCATTAGGGTACAGCAGCGGAGGGCGGGGTTGCATCCAGAAAGCCTCCCGCTGTTCCAGGGCGACTAGAATTTAGTACCCAGCTGCCTTACCGAAGTTGCGCCGGTGATCGTGTCCGCCAAGCAGCTCGTGCGTCTTTGGATCGACTGCAATCAACTCGTTGTCGCCCCACGTACCCGGCATGTGCTCGTCTGCTATGGCCGACCGGTTCGTCAGATATCCCATCGCGGCAAGCTGTTGGCCCGTCATGACCGAAAACGTCTTTTCGAGGTCCAGACGGTCGGGAAGGTATTGGTGATGAAAGCGTGGAGCATCGGCCGCCTGCTGGATATTCAGTCCGTTGTCAACCACGCTGATGATGTCGTTGGCGACGGTCGTGATAATCGTGGAACCGCCAGGGCTTCCGAGAACATAGGCGAGTTTTTCGCGCCGTCCCGACTTGCCCTTTTTCACGAGAATGGTGGGTGTCATGGCGGAAAGCGGGCGCTTGGCGGGAGCGATCGAGTTGGCTGCGCTTTGGATCAGTCCATACGTATTCGGCACGCCGACCTTCGAGGTGAAGTCGTCCATCTCGTTGTTCATCAAGAACCCGAGGCCCTCAACGGTGACCCCCGAACCGAAGCCGCCGTTCAAGGTGAACGTATTCGCGACCGCATTCCCTGCGGCATCGACCACAGAGAAATGAGTTGTCTGCGTCGACTCAACGGCCGGCGCAGCTTGTGGAGGAGGTGGCAGGAAACCTGCGGGACGAACCAACTCGTTCGAACGCGTTGGCTTTGCCGGGTCGATCGAGCTTCGCCACGCTGCTGCATATGGTGCGCTTGCCATCTGCTCGAGAGGCAGCGCGGTGAAATCGGGATCGCCGAGGTAGTCGGCTCGATCCATGTATGCGCGGCGAAATGCCTCGGCGATGTAGTGCGTTTGCGCGGCGGAGCGGTCCGTACCGAGACGCGGCAGATCGAAACCGGAGAGGATATTCAATATCTCGATAAGAACGATGCCGCCGGAGGAAGGCGGAGGAGCGGTAATGATTTTGTAACCGTGGTAGGCACCTATGATCGGAGTGCGATCTTTGACCTGGTACGAGGCGAGGTCCTGAGACGTGATCAAGCCTCCGCCTGCACGCTCGAAGTCGGCGATCTGTTTCGCCATGGTCCCTTTGTAGAACTCCTCGGGATCGGCTGCAATGCGCCTCAGCGTTGCGGCGAGCTGGGGCTGACGGAAGATCTCGCCGGCCTTATAGAAATCACCGTCGCGCTGAAAGATTCGAGCAGACACAGCAAACTGGCGCAAATTGTCTGCCTGAAGGTTGCCGGCCTCTTCCTCGGACAGCACATACCCTTTGCTCGCGAGGCGAATCGCGGGTGCCATATCCTGGGCCAGCGTCAATTTACCAAAGTGCTTCTGCGCGTAAGCAAGTCCTGCTACCGAACCCGGAACCCCGCTGGCACGATAGCCAACCAGCGACATCTGCGGGATGATGCTTCCGTGCGCGTCGAGGTACATGTCGCGGGTGGCGGCCGAGGGCGCTTTTTCCCGGTAGTCGAGGAAGTGCGTCTTGCCATGGCTTTCGCGGATGAGCATGAATCCGCCGCCGCCGATATTTCCAGCCGCGGGATACACGACCGCGAGCGCAAACCCTACGGCTACAGCCGCGTCGACCGCGTTGCCACCCTGCTTGAGAATTCCGACCCCGGCATCGGTTGCATCATGGTGGACTGCGACGACCATGGCGTGTCTGGCGCGAACTGGCTGTTCGGTCGCCGGCGAGAGCTGTGCGGCCAGTTCACATGCAAGCAGCGGTACAAGGGCGAACAGAAAGGCGGGGCTTGGTCTCCGCGAATGCGACCGTGTGATCATTTGAGCAGCATAGCCTAGATCTTCAACGGAGCTCGGCGGGCAGATCTAAGCTCCGGGCCCGTGGGCAGGTTTGCCCTCCTGCACGTAGTTGCGATTCCATTTAGGAATCTCGACGACATAGGTTCCGGGCTTTTCGATCACGGCCTGGCATCCCAGCCGCGAGTTCAACTGGATGTCCGCGGCCGTCTCCATGCGGTCAAGCTCCAGATCTTCGGCTTCACTGATCCCTTTTGTGCCTTCTTTGACATGGATATGACACGTGGTGCAGGCGCAGACGCCTCCACATGCGTGGTCCAGAAAAATGCCGTAATTTTCCGCCACGTCGAGAAACGACATGGGCAGGCCATGGCCTTCGTACGGCAGCGTGTCGAAGGCAAACTCCACGGTGCGGCCCTCAGGCATAAAGGTTACGCGTACCATGCCCTCGCCCGCAGGCTTGGACACATCGACCACATCGGCATTCTTGTTCGTCTCGCTCATGGTTCAGTCTTCTGTCGACTCTCCGGCCGTAGCCTGATCGTTGGTTGCTGCTTCGATTTTTGTGATGTCCGCATCCGTGTGCGCTGCGTCTGAACTCGCATGCGCGCTGGTCACCTGGGCCTTGGCAAATGGATGCGGCGCGGTGAGTCCTTCTCCTATGCTCTCACCTGCGGCTTCCATCGTCTTGCCTCCGATGGCTCCTGCGACGGCATTGTCCATCATCAGCTCGGCGAATCGGCGCGTTGCCTTGTCCAGACGTTCGATGCCGGCCCGAATCTGTTTGTAGTCTCCGCTTTGCACGGCGGGCTTCAGAAACAAGGTCTCCTGCTCGATCGCTTTGATCTCGTCGCTCGAAAGCATCTGCCATGCTGGATGTTTCTTGCCCTTTTCGACTGCGGTCAGGATCGTCTCGGCTTCATTTCTGGCCTCGATGACCTGGCGGTCGAGGATATCCTGCTCGGCATGGTCGAACGAGGCGAGAATCATGGATTCCACCTGCTCGTCGGTGAGCCCGTAGGTGGGTTTGACCTCCACCTCCGCCTCTTTGCCGCTGCGCTGTTCGCGCGCGGTGACATGGAGAATGCCGTTGGCGTCGATCAGGAATTTGACCTCGATGCGCGGCAGGCCGGCGACCATGGGAGGGATACTCTTGAGGTCGAAGCGGGCCAGGGACCGGCAATCTTTGGCTAACTCCCGCTCGCCTTGCACCACATGGATCGCGACGTTTGTCTGCCCGTCGACGCCGGTCGTGAAGTGTTCGGTTGCGCTGGCCGGGATGGTCGAGTTTCGTTGAATGATCCTGGCCACTACGCCGCCGAGCGCTTCGATTCCGAGGGAGAGCGGGGTGACATCCAACAGAAGTAAATCTTCGGTTGCAGCTGAGCCTCCGGCGAGAATCTGCGCCTGGACCGCTGCTCCGAGGGCGACCACCTCGTCGGGGTTGAGCTCTGTATGCGGCTTCTTGCCTCGGGCCGTCAGTTCGAACACCTGATCGACGAGGACGCGTACGGCGGGGATACGGGTCGATCCGCCGACCAGCACGACTTCATCGATCTGCGCCGGGCTGACACCTGCGTCCTTCAATGCCTGTCGGCAGGGTGCAGCCGTACGCGCGATGACACCCGCGATGAGCTCCTCGAACTGCGCTCGCGTCATCTGCCGCAGATAACGTGCCGGCTCCCTGGCGTGTGTTCCATCGTTTCCGTCCGGGGTGACGCTTGCGGGTAGCTTGACGTTGAGCGTGGCCGTGTCTGCGAGGGAAAGCTGAATCTTGGCTTCGATTACGGCTTTGCGAATTGCCTGGACGGCTTCGCCGTTGCCGCGGACGTCGAGGCCGAGGTCTCCGGCGATGTCGTCGAGCGCGATGGCAATCAGCAGATTGTCGATGTCGTCGCCGCCGAGGTGCGTGTCTCCGCCGGTGGCGATCACCTCGAAGATGCCTTCGTGCAGCTTCAGGATGGAGATGTCGAACGTTCCGCCGCCGAAGTCGTAGACGGCGATCAAGCTGTCTTCACCGTTTGCGCTTTGCGCGGTTTTTTGGTCGAGCCCATAGGCAAGCGCGGCCGCTGTCGGCTCGTTCACCAGCCGGAGCACTTCGAGGCCAGCGATGCGTCCCGCGTCCTTGGTAGCCTGCCGCTGTGCATCGTTGAAGTAGGCAGGGACGGTGATCACTGCCCTGGTGACTGGGCCGCCGAAGAAGCGCTCGGCGTTGCGTTTCAGCTGTTGCAGCACGTAGGCCGAGATTTCGGGCGGCGTCAGCATCAGGCCTCCGACGCTGACCTTCAGTACCTCGCCCGGCCGCAGCCCTTCGGCGAGTTTGAAGGGGAACAGCTTGAGTTCGCCTTGCACGTCTTCGATGTCGCGGCCCATCAACCGTTTTGCGGAGTAAACTGCGCTCGCCGAGTCGGCCATCAAGGTGCCGCGGGCCGCGTTGCCGACGGCCACCCCGGTTTCCGTCCAGGCGACGACGGAGGGCACAAGGCGTTCGCCGTCTTCCCCCGGAATCACGACGGGAGTGCCGCTTTCCATATACGCCACCAGGGAGTTTGTGGTGCCCAGATCGATGCCTACAACCCGCTCATCCGCCATCCAACGAACCTCATATGCTGTCTCGCTCTATTTTCCTACACCAAGGGCAAGGGCGCTTCCGCCACACGTTGTGTGAGGAGGCGATGCCCTGCTGCTGTATGGGATGTGCCTGGAGCTCGAAGGTAGTGCTGTGTTCCTGAGAATGCACCCCTGAGGGCACCTGACGGCCATGTTGCCTGGGGGGTACCCCCCCCTCCCCCCTTACCTGCGCGTAAGCTATTTGGCTTGAACTACTTACGAGGTACATAGGGCGCCAAATTCGTCCAAACAAAGGACTTACAGGCAAATTCGTCCAAACAAAGGATTTAGCTGTGGCTTTCGAGACGGAGAAGCGAAGCCCACCTCGATGCTTCTCTTCTGATTCAATTATACCGGATTCACCATAACTACTACGCCACGGCCTATCTCGTTTCCCAGCATGCATTTAGCTCAAATTGGGGCTTGACAAGATTCCCTGTGGAAAACTTTCGAGCCCTGACCAAATTCCCGGGGTTCCGGGAGCTGGCGAAGGGTCGGTGAGGGGGGTGAAAAAGCGCGCGGAAACATTTCTGAAACTATTTCGATCCCGAGATATCTTATGTCGTAGGACATGAGGGCAGCGAGATGGCTGGTGAAGGAGAGCAGGTAGCGGCGGTGAAGGTCTGGCTCGTGCTGGCCAGGGCATATACCTCGATGGCGGCTTACATTGAGGGCTCGATGGCGGCGGAAGGTCTGGGGATCAGCGACTTTGCCGTTCTTGAGGTGCTGCTGCACAAGGGACCGTTGACGATTTCGGCGATCGGGGAGAAGGTGCTGCTGGCGAGTGCTTCGATGACCTCGGCGATCGACCGGCTGGAGAAGCGGGGGCTGGTGCGCAGGACCCATTGCAGCTCGGACCGGCGGATACGGCTGGTGGAACTGACCGAGGGCGGCAGGAGCCTGATTGAAGAGATTTTTGCTCGGCATGAAGAGGACCTGGAGAAGGTGATGGCTGGGGTGGGGGCGGCGGAGCGCGGCGTGTTGTACGAGGGGTTGAAGAAGATCGGGTTTGGGGCGAGGGCTGCCGGGTGCACGGGCGAGCCTTAGCGATTCTTTTGAAGAAGTAGCTTCCGGCGTGTGCTGATTGGAGTGTTCGACCACGGCGGAAAGTCGTTCCGGGGGAGAAGGAAATGCCTGCGTCCGCTGCACGTTTCGCGAGGATGCCGCGAGCGGCTGCGCCGAGGCAGCACATTTCACTGGTTGCCTATGAGAGTTACCGACAGGAAGTGGGAAAGGGAGACTTGTATGTTGACTGTTCGGAAAAGCGAGGAGAGAGGGCACGCAAATCACGGCTGGCTCGATTCGTATCATTCGTTTTCTTTTGCCAGCTACTACGACCCGGAGCATATGGGATTTTGTTCGCTGCGCGTGATCAATGAGGACTGGATCGCTGCGGGACGTGGATTCGGAGCGCACCCGCACCGCGATATGGAGATTCTGACCTATGTGCTGGAAGGCCGGTTGGCGCACAAGGACAGCATGGGACACGTGGAGGAGCTGGGGCCGAATGAGATACAGAGGATGTCTGCGGGAAGCGGCGTGACCCACAGTGAGTTCAACGGATCGGACACGGAGCCGGTGCATTTGCTGCAGATTTGGATTGAGCCGAAGAGCCGCGGAGGCGCGCCGGGATACGAGCAGATGCGGTTCGACGCAGCGGAGAAGCTGGATCGGTTCAAGGTGCTGGCGTCTTCTGAGAAAGTAGCCGGGGCGGCGACGATCAACCAGGATGCGACGGTTTCTGTGGCAGAGCTTACGCCGGGCAAGCAGCTGGGGTATCCGCTGGGCAAGGGACGTCATGCGTGGCTGCAGGTGATTCGCGGCGCGGTGAAGGTGAACGGGGAGACGCTCGGGACCGGGGATGCTGTCGCGTTAGAGAAGGAGGAGATGCTGACGGTTGCAGCGGAAGGGGAGGCCCAGAGCGAGGTGCTGCTGTTCGACCTGGGGTGACGCGGGGCGGAGGGAATCAGTAGATTTCCTGCTGGACGTGCCGCAAGGAGAGGCAAGAGTCAGCTTGGATTTCTGCGCGGCCAAGGTGGAAGAAGCTAAATAATTTTATGTAACTCTGACCGGAGCCTATTTGGGAGCGGTGAAACCACCACAAGGAATTAACAGACGAAGTGACTTCAAGGAGAAGAAATGATGAATCGGACGAACGTTTCTATTGCAGGTTTTGCGCTGCTGCTTACCGGTGCGGCGGCCTTCGCGCAAAGTGCAGTGCCGGCTGGACCCTGGACGATTGATTCCGACCACTCGCAGGTGAACTTCCAGATTCGCCACATGGGCGTAAGCACGGTGCGCGGGTCGATCAGCGGAGTGACGGGGACGGTGAACTGGAATGCGAAGGATCCGAGCAAGTCGAGTGTGGACGCGACGATCAAGACCGAGACGGTGTCGACCAACAATGAGAAGCGGGACGGCGATCTGAAGTCGGCGACGTTCTTCGATGTCGGCAAGTATCCGACGATGGTATTCAAATCAACGGCCGTGACCCAGAGCAATGGCAAGCTGCAGGTGGTGGGCGACCTGACGCTGAATGGGGTGACCAAGAGCGTGACGTTGGATGTGGATGGGCCGACCGCTCCGCAGAAGGGCATGGGAGGCAAGATGGTGATTGGACTTTCGGCGACGGGCAAGGTGAAACGGAGCGACTTCAACTTCGGACAAAAGTATGGAGAGCCGATCGTGGGCGATGAAGTTCCGTTCACGATCGACGTGGAAGCGGACAAGTAAGGCAGAGGCCAGGCGCCCTGCTTTCCTGCGAGGGTGCGGGAGGGCAGGGAGTTTGCGG
>JALYVA010000009.1 GCA_030853485.1 Acidobacteriota bacterium | reverse complement strand
GAGTGCGACCGAAGGTCGGGGGTTAAGCGGCTATTGCGTCTTCCGTAGTTTGCCTTTGTGGTTCCGATCTGAATTTCGGGTACCAGCGCCGGAACGTATCGTCAAGTTCGTCATTCAGAACCTTGGTCCGGGTCTGTAGCAGCAGGTGGGCGCCGCGCAAGGTCCACTGCATCTGTTGTTTCTTGACAAATCGCCGGCTGACTACTTGATTGATCGTCGACTCGACGAACGCCGTGCTGATCGTTTCTCCTTGTCGTCGACGCTCGCCGAAGTTCGGAATGAACTCACGATTGTTGCGGATGTACGTGTCGAAGTCACCCACCCCATCGGCGACTTTCTTCGCCGGTGCCGAGCGGGCCTGGATCAAACTCAATTCCATGATGAGATTACTTAGACGATCAAGAGCCTCTTCGGTATTTCCGTGCCACAACAGATGCTTCACGCTGTTTAGTCGTTTCGAGACTTCCGCGCCCGTGGCTGGCCGCTCCTCCTGCAACGCCTTGGTCTGCTGTTGCAGCACCGTTATCCGCATCGTGATGTGGAACCAGTCGATCAGATGCTCACTATGGGGATGAAGGTACTCCTGCATCCGGCGGACATTCTCGCCGCCATCGGACATGAACACCACTTGCTGGTTCTCCTGCAGGCCCTGCAACTTCATCAACTCCCACAAGCGGCGGCGTGGCTTTTCATCGTAGGTCTGCACGAACCCGAAGCACTTCGAAGATGGCGTCTCGCCCTCGTCGTCGCGCCGGAAAGCGACCACGCTCTTACCCGCGATCACTTCAAACCATCCCTGCTTGTGCGCCGCCCGCACATACCCTCCGTCGATTCCCACCGTCATCGGTCCGTCGGGCAGAGGTTGGTTCTCCCACTCTTCTTCCGTTCCCTCGAATAAATTCAGTTGCCGCTCGTCGCCGAGTTCTTCCTCCATCCGCTCGGCAGTCGCATACAGGTGCGCCCGCACGCTTTCCCGATTGGCGGAGTCGCCGACCGGCAACACTTCCTTCAACAGATCCGCCACTCTGGCGAAAGGGATCGACGACGCCCATTTCGTTTCCAGATACAGCATTTCTGGAGCGATTTGCCCAGTCAACCACGTTCTCAATGGACGAAACGTCTTGGGGCCGTTAACCTCGCACGCACATCGGTTCCATCGCGGATTGATCACCTTGACCCGGCCGAATACAGTCGAAACTAGGGTGCTGCCTGAATCCTTAACGGTGTAACGTTCGCGGCAGTGTGGACACACCCGGCGTTGCTCCAAGTCTCGATGTACCTGTTGGGAAACAATGAAGTCCTGAACGCCTGCCAGCAGTGCTTTACCCTCGGTCAAATTCATGCCCAGTGTTTCCATCGCCAGTTCGCGCGGCTCCAATGCAAGCACGGTCCGTCGTTGTTCGCCACCGATCGCGTTCTCGCATACGACTTCGACCCGGAAGCTCATGACCACAGACTCCGGTATGGCAGCGTCGATTCACAAAGTCGCGCGTTAGCCTCGTGCAAGTTGAACCGCTCGGGACGAAGTGGCCCGGATTCCGCCAGTCGCCGATCGATACTTCGGAAGCCTTTGTCCAACGCCGTCCTTAGGAGATCCCAGGTCTTCGGCGGTGTATCCGGACAGGCTTCGGCAAACATCTGAATGCCCGATTCCATCAGGAACGGATTGTTCATCGCAGCGCCTTCCTTCTGCCGTTTCAACATCAATCGATATCCGGTCGGGCCCCCGCAATGCTCTGGAGGAGCAGCACCGCGGCCACCCACACAGAGGGGGAAATCATCCTCCTCTTCTTCGGCATCTTGAATATCGATGACCCGCACATCCCACTCCCACATGTGGAGCGTGTCGCAGACGTACAGGAACTTTTCTTGTCGATGCAGTTTCAGTTCGTGCCGAGTCTTCGATCGGTTTTTCCGGCGGAAGCTATTGAACTCCTCGCCATGGACCCGGATGATGTAACCCAGATCGCCGTCCCAGCCGAGGATCGCGCGAAAGATATCGTGGAATTTGGCGAGTGGCATGTGATCGGGTACGGAGACCAGCCGGATCACCATGGGGCTTACCTGCCGCAGAACGGAGCGCAGAATCAGGCGCTTGCGGGAATGTGTAACGGACATCTCCACAGCCTAGCCCCGTATCCACCCCCGACCTTCGGTCGCACTCAAGAGCGTCGAAGAATTGCACACCTACGTAGAGCGCAATCAGAACTTTATACCGAATTACGGAGAGCGCTATCGCAACGGAGAAAGAATTGCTTCCGGCTTCGTCGAGTCAGCAGTCAATCAGGTGATGAGCAAAAGAATGAGCAAGCACCAACAGATGCAATGGACACAGCGAGGCGCACATTTACTCCTGCAGATCCGGACCCGTGTACTCAATGAAGAGTGGGAGGATGCGTTTCGCCATTGGTATCCAGGCTTCCGGCCACAAATAAAAGCACTGTCACTCGATAAAGCCGCCTGACCCCCAGGAATCGAATACTCTCTGGACGTGGGCCCTACGCCGATCACTTCGGCGCCGGATACGTGAAGCGTGTGATCGTCGAGGCAGCCGAGGGCATTATCCAAATTCAATTGGACGCGCAGTCGACGGTGCGTGAGTGAGGCTTTAAATCCGGCAAGATCCCGATAAATCGCCCAGGCACGATCATTGCTTGGGCGTTTTCGCGACCTTGAACGCACGGGTGTACTGCTGACTTCCCCGAAGCCGACTCCGGGCCCGCCAAGACAGAGGTCCCTTCGCGTATGGCGCTTGACCTACGCCGGCAAGTAGGGCGCTCGCCGACCTATTCCTCAGGAGGTCTCCGCTGTCCACCGCCAATGACGGCTAAAGCTTTCGCGTCAACGAGGTATTACATCCTGTAAAATGTAAAGAGACCACGCAATGGAATCCGCACTCAGTATAAAAGGACAGGCGACGATCCCCAAGGCTATTCGGGATCATCTTCATCTCGAACCGGGCGACCGAATTAAGTTTTTCGTGCATCCGGACGGCAGCGTTGTGATCCTCCCCAAGATCCCCACGTCGCAGTTAAAAGGTGTCGTGAAGGCTCGCCGGCGAGCTTCTCTCAATGAAATGGAGACGGGCATCGGTGAGGGCGCTATTAGCGGCACGCACCGCACGAGACGCCGATGATCGGTCTGGATACGAATGTCCTCGTGCGCTACCTCGCACAGGATGACGTTATTCAGTCGCAGCAGGCAACGCAGGTTATCGAGCGTACGCTGACAGACGAGCATCCCGGTTTCATCAGCCTTGTCACTATGGTTGAAACCGTCTGGGTGCTCGATCGTGTTTACGGGCTGTCGAACCACGAAATCGCCGCCGCTGTCGAACGCATCCTGCAAGCGGATACGCTTCTCGTTCAGAACGAGCAGGAAGCCTTCACGGCAATGACGTCCCTCAAAACAGGGGCTGGATCTTTCTCGGACGCGCTCATTGCTGCGCTCGGCGCGTGGGCAGGATGCACCGCTACGCTTACATTTGATAAGAGGACGAAGCGTCTGAAGCACTTTCAGCTTCTCTAACTCCCGGTATTGGCCGCTGAGTTTGTCCATAAACGCGCTTCGGGACCTGGCGATTTCGCAAGTCCGACTAGCGCACTATGCGGACCCGTCATGCGCTGTTCAGAAGCGTACATGCCGAGAGGGTCCCAAACTCTCACGTTTCGTGACACGAAGGCATCGCCTGTATGCTCGGACCATGGAAACCGATCCTAGCTCCGAATCTCGCTGCATCCGTGAGATTCTTGCCGACGCAAAACGCTTGGCTGTCGAGTATTACAGACTCACTGGCAAGCCGCTGGGCGTCACGGGCGGTTGTGTTGCAACTTTCGTACTCAGCGGTGCTGGTAGCTTGAAAACACCCAAATGACAATGCGGCCGGCGATCTTCAAATGGCGGCAGACCGAGCCGCAACTCATTCTCTGTGCGGTCCGCTGG
>JALYVA010000006.1 GCA_030853485.1 Acidobacteriota bacterium | reverse complement strand
CCAGGTAGGCCTCAAGCGCCACCTGCGCCTTGTTCGGCCACCACTTGTAGATCGTCGCTTTGCTCACCCCGGCACGTTGCGCAATGGCATCGGCCGTAACCCGGCGCAGCGGTCTACGTTCAAGCAGATGAAGTACCGCCTTCAGGATCGAAGCCTTCGCTTCCAGGCTGCGATGCCGGCCACGCGCCAACGGCACCCTGTTAATTCGTTCCATGCCTTAGCTCCTGTGCCGGATCTTCGCCATGCGCGGACTGCCACGAGACGATCAGACAACAAGCTAAATTCTAAACTACAGGTTTAATAATGCGCCCATACCCGCGCTTTTGCAGTTGCCTTGGCGCTGCCTTAGCCACGCCTTCTGCGGAAGAGCAGCCGGACATGGTGCGCGGCAAACGCAATTGCGCCGACGAAGCCCCACCACAACAGATGCAACTCGGCGTTCCCAACAAGCCTGCCCAACCAGCCGCGCCCGCCGCCCGGACCCTGCTGACAGTCGTAAGCCTCCTGGTTCTCCTCACGACGTTGCTGCCGTGTGGCATACAGGCTCGCCTGCGAGGGCAGCCCGAGGGTTGGGTCAGGCTCAGCCTCTTCCCGCGCAATGCTCTCCTCGTTCGCCGCCAGTGTAGCGGCGAGCGCAACCCGAGACCTCACTCCGCCGGCCAGCAGCGGAGCACACTCCGGATGTTGCGTCTGGGCCCACGTCAACGCAGTCTCTCCTGTATTGTCCGTCAGGGTCTGGTCGGCATTTCCCTTCAGCAGCTCCGCCACCAGATCGCATCGGCCGGTCGCGGCGGCGATCATCAAAGGCGTGTAGCTGCGGTAGTCTCGAACATCGAGCTTGCCCCCGGCAGCCACCAGCGCAGAGGTGATCGCAAGGCTACGGGTGGAGTCCGGATCACGATCGGCCGTCGAGACCGACACGCCCCTTCCCGCTCGATCTCCGCCGCCATCCGGCTCCACGGCACTTACATCGGGATCGGGTCCGCTCGGGTTCACCGCGTCGAAGATCGGAAGGTTGTCCGTCGACGCAGGTGCGGGAGAAAGGTTCGGATCGGCATGCAAAGACAGCAGCAGGCGCACCGCGGCTACGTGACCCTGGTCCACCGCCGACCCGAGCGGTGGGCTCTGACCTTCGCCATGGGCAGCAGTTGAAGCTCCAGCCTCGATCAGGGTCCGCACGGCCGCTAGGTCCCCCAACTCGGCGTAGTTTTCAAGCGCAGTCCCATTCTCCAGATCTTCGTCGATCCCCACCGCTCCAACCCGCACATAATCCAAAAAAAGCTGCGGCGAAACATCGGCCAGGTTGCTGCGCAGATAATCGCGAAGTGCAGCCTTTTGATCCACCACCGACTGCGCGCGCTTCCGTGGCAGTATGAAAATCAACGTGATACACAGAAAGTATCCTCCCACCAGCACACCGAGAATCCCGCCTGAAAGTACGGACCGTCTGTCCGTGCCCTGCGGTTTGGGCTCCTCATTACCGCCTGCGAAGTGATACAGGTTAAATAGCCCTGCAATAAAAGCAGCCCCACCCAGCAAAGCGCCGATCGCAAGCCCCATTTTGTCTCCATGGGCCACATGCGAATGCATGATCTCGGCCGGAGGCAGAAACCCAGGTAGAAGGGAAGACAGCATGTCTCTATTATGAGGCGGTTGTCGCGAATAGCTGGGCGCTGCCAGGTCCCACCAATCCTGTTACTTCCGGGTTCATGAGTGTGCCTCTGCAGTCCCTCCTGCTGCAGCCGCCCTGCCTGCAGGTGAAGTTGACCCGCCGGAGCACACCAGCTACAGGAGCACTCCAGCCGTGAGACGATAAAGACTTATGGCCCCGACACCCATCCCAGAGTTCGCCATCGCCATCATGGCCGCCGGCAAAGGTACCCGCCTCCGAAGCAAGCGTCCCAAAGTCCTCCACGAGATCGGAGGCCGCGCCCTGCTGCTCCACGTCATCGCCGCCGCCAAAACTCTTGTCGCCGCAGAGCAGATCTTCTGCATCGTTGGCCACGAGTCCGGCCGCGTGCAATCGGCGGTCGAACACACCGGCGTCCAGTTCGTCCTCCAGGCCGAGCAGCGCGGCACAGGCCACGCCATCCAGGTCCTCAAGGCCTCCTTTGCGCTATCAGGTGCCCCCCTGCCCGAACATCTCCTCATTCTCTCCGGAGACGTTCCTCTGATCCGCCCCGAAACCCTCGCCGCCCTTCGCGAAACCCATCTGCGCGAACGCGCCGCCATGACCATCCTCACCGCTCTGCCGCCAGACCCCACAGGCTACGGCCGCGTCATCCGTACCAACCCTGCCGCTCCCGAGGTGCTTGCCATCGTGGAGCAGAAGTCGCTTCAGCCCCACCAGCTCCACGCACCGGAGACCCGCGAGATCAACTCCGGCATCTACTGCTTCCGTACGCGCGCTCTCTTCGACCGCCTGGACTCCCTTTCGACCAACAACGCACATGGCGAGTTCTACCTGACCGACGTCGCCGCCATGCTTGTCGGGGACGGAGAACGCGTCGTCGCCGTTCAGGCCGAGAGCATCGACGAGGTGCTCGGAGCCAACACCATTGCCGAAATGATGCACTTGGACGGCGCCATGCGCCTCAATTGCGCCACGCGCCTCATGGCCCAGGGCGTCACCATCTTCCGCCCCGAAACCTGCATCATCGATCCTGAGGTCACCGTGGGTGCGGACACCATCATCGAGCCTTACGTCCAGCTGCTCGGTGCCACCCGCATCGGCTCGGACTCTCGCATCCGCTCCTACTCCGTGATTCAGAACTCTCAACTGGGCGATAGCGTGCTGGTCCGCAATGGATGCATTCTTGATTCCGCCGAAGTGGCCAACCACGCCGTACTGGGCCCCTACGCCCACCTGCGGCCTGAGAGCCGCATCGGAGAGTCTGCCCACGTGGGCAACTTCGTCGAAACCAAGAAAGCCACGCTGGGCAAAGGTGCCAAGGCCAACCATCTGAATTATCTTGGCGACACGATCATCGGCGCCGGCGTCAACATCGGTGCCGGGGCGATCACCTGCAACTACGACGGCGTGCACAAGCACCTCACCACCATCGGCGACAACGCTTTCATCGGCTCCGACTCCACCCTAGTCGCGCCCGTAAGCATAGGCGCAGGGGCTTACATCGCGGCCGGCAGCAGCATCACAGAGGACGTCCCCGAGGGCGCCCTGGCCCTGGGCCGAAGCCGCCAGGTCACCAAACCCGACTGGGCCGCCAGGCGCAAAGCCGCCCCCAAACCGACCAGGAATTCCGACGCAAGCTGAAGGGAAGCGGCGGTTCCCGCCAGCTTGCCGTCGGGCCGTCGGGCCTTGCCCAAGGCCGAGTCTTCCGTCCCGAGACCTCTCTCGAGTGCCCTCGTAAACACGCGCAAAAGTGCATTTAAAGTGGTCAAAATGTCGCCTTTTGTGATCGAAAAGCACGCAAAAGCCCCCGAAACGCGGCCTTTTTTCACCCAAAAGGGAGCTATTTTTTTCTCCTCATCCCTCCCGCCCCCAAGCCGATAAGTCCAGAGAACCCCGGCGCAACTGCGCGCGAAAGTCCTGGAACCCATGCCGCAGGAACGAATTCTAGTAGTCGACGACGAACCGTCCGTCCTCAGCGTATTCGCCGCGCTGCTCGGACACATGGGCTACGCCACCACGCTGATGCAGGGTGCCGACGAGGCCATGGTGCGTCTCTCGCAGGACCCCGACTATGATCTCGTCCTTGCCGACGTCATCATGCCTGTGACTGACGGCCTGACCCTGCTTGACCAGATCTGCCTTGATCACCCAGGCCTTCCGGTCGTCCTGTGCTCTGCTCTCAATGATATCCACGTTGTCACCAACGCCTTTCGCCGTGGCGCCATCGACTATCTTCTCAAGCCATTTGACCGCTCAGAACTGGAAAGCATTGTGCTGCGAGCCATCGAACACGGCCGTCTGCGCAAGCAAAACATGATCTACCGTCACAATCTGGAAGCCATCGTGAACGCCCGCACGGGACGCCTGCGGTCCACCATGCAGGACCTTGAGCGAAGCTACGACATTACGCTCGAAGCGATGGGTGACGCCCTCGATCTGCGGGATGAAGAAACGGAAGGGCACTCCCGCCGCGTGACCGCCTATACCATCGCGCTGGCGCAGGCCCTGAGGGTGGAGACCGAGGAACTGCGCGTGATTGCGCGTGGGGCCTTCCTGCACGATATCGGCAAGATTGCCACGCCTGACGCCATCCTGCTGAAGCCAGGGCGGCTCGATCCGGACGAGATGAAAATCATGCGGGAGCACTGCCAGCGTGGGTACGACATGGTCCGTAAGATTCCGTTTCTGCGCGAGGCCTCCGAGATCGTCTACTCGCACCAGGAGCGCTTCGATGGAGAGGGGTACCCGCGTGGCCTCAAGGGCGAGGAGATACCTCTTGGCGCGCGCATCTTTGCCCTTGCCGACACGCTCGACGCGATGACCTCCGACCGTCCCTATCGCAAGGGAACAACGTTTGCTTCGGCTGCGGAAGAGATTGTCCGGTGCGGCGGCTCTCAGTTTGACCCTGATATTGTCGCGGTTTTTGCTTCCATTCCAGTCGAAACGTGGTCTGACCTTCGCGCTGAAACGTGCAAGCCCTCCCGCACAGGCTTTTCCATGCAGATGGGGAGTCTGCCGAATGCGGGAACACCGGCCGTTGCGCGGCGTCCGCCCGGCAGCTAGGATCACGGGTGAGGCATGCCATCAACGACGTACTGAGCTCGGTCCAGATTGAAGAATCTCTGCAATCCAGCCCTGAATGGAAGTTCAAGACTGGAAAGCTGATCCGTGAATGGAGCTTCAGAGACTTTGCCCAGTCTATGGAATTCGTAGGAAAAGTTGCAGCGCTTGCTGGAGCGATTGGCCATCACCCGGAGATCTCCATCCAATATCATCGCGTCCTGCTCACACTGGTATCGCATGACGTCGGTGGCGTAACCCGACGGGATCTGGACATGGCCAGGCAAATCGACCGGCTGGTTTGAGGGCGTATTGCATGCTAGCCGCTGCTCTATGAGAAATGGACGCCTTTCCCTAAAAAAAATTATATTTCATATCGAACCGTACTTAGTCTTAGCCATGGACCTGTAAGTCATACCAAATACGAGATCAAACTTCCAATCCGACCAACGTTGGAGCTTTCCAGTGCTACGAAATTCCTCGCGTTTTCTATGCGCGTACGTATTATTTTTGTTAGAGAATCCGTTTTGTGGTATATTCATTTCAACGGCAAGCGTGAGTCACCGCCCGTAAAAGTTTTCAGTCGGACCAGTTTCGACTGACACAAGTTGCGTCACTGGCCTCCCGGCACGAGCAGAAATGTTCGTGCCGTCTTTTTTTGCTTTTTTCCCATACCCACGGGGAATACAGTAGAGGCATGAAGCGTATTGTCGGATGCATCGTATTGGGGCTGGCAACGATGGCGGCCTCTGCCCAATGGTCTAACCCCGCTGACGATCTCCCAGCCTACAATGCGAAGGCACCCGTGAAGCCTTTGGCTCCGATCCTGAGCGGCGACCAGCTTACCGGCGTCTATTTCACCCATCCCTACCAGGTGACTGCCTACAAGATGGCGGCGGCAATTCCAACGGTGTTGTTTCAGCAGCCCTGCTACTGCCGTTGCGATCGTGCCATGCACCACAACAGTCTGCACAGTTGCTTCGCCGGAACCCATGGGGCTACCTGCTCCACCTGCATGAAAGAGGCCGTCCTTGCTTACCAGCAGACTAAACAAGGCAAAACGCCGGCGCAGATCCGTACCGAGATCGAGCATGGCGATTGGCAGACGGTCGATCTCGAAAAAGCTTCACTCTAACTACTGGTGTTCACAGCGAGACTTGACCTGCCGACGGGCTGCCTCAGCGGCCAATGGGCGCTTCGTGCATGTATACCCCTTGGGGCGGCCCTGCCTGTCATGCGGGATCAAGATGGTAGCCGAATCGGGGCGGGCTCATGCTGATCATCCCGTTTGAACAAGATGAACCCGCCATCAGGTAACCTCGCATCTGCCTTTCGCAAACAGGATTTGTACCACTACTAGCGGAAGCGAGCCGGTCCCGCAGGAAAGTATTATCCGCGAACGGGTGTGGTACGGCCTCCTGAGAACCGCACCAGAATCGTCTTCAGGATCACGTACAGCACGGGGATGAAGAAAAGATTCAAGACAGTGGAGAGGGCCATTCCGCCGATGATGGCTGTTCCGACGGAGTGCCGCCCGTAGGCGCCTGCACCCGTCGCGAAGTAAAGAGGCCCAACGCCGAGAATGAAGGCAATGGAGGTCATCAGGATGGGGCGAAGTCGCAGTTCAGCCGCCTGGATGGCTGCCTCGATGATGGACTTGCCTTGACCCAGCAACTGTTCCGCAAACTCCACAATGAGAATCGAGTTTTTGGCGGAGAGCCCGATGAGCATGACGAGGCCGATTTGCACGTAGACGTCATCGCTGATGCCCCGGAGAGAGACAAGAGAAAGTGCGCCCAGAACGGCCATGGGTACGGCGAGCAGAATGATGAACGGAAGGGCAAAGCTCTCGTATTGGGCAGAGAGCGTGAGGTAAACGACCAGCAGGCCGAGGCCGAAGATGATGATCGCCTTTCCGGAAGATTCCACTTCTTCGAGCGCAAGGCCTGTCCAGGAGTATGTCATGCCCTGGAGCTTATTCTTCTCGAACAGCTTGACCATGGCGTCGAGTCCCTGGCTTGAGCTGAGACCCGGCGCGGGCGAACCGTCAATCTCAGCCGAGCGGAAGAGGTTGTAATGATCGATCACTTGCGGGCCAGAGATTTGTTTCACCGTCGCCAGATTGTCCAGCGGGATCATCTGGCCCGAGTTGGAGCGAACGTAATACTGGCGCAGATCCGCCGAGGTGCGCCGATACTGCTGATCGGCTTGAACGTAGACGCGATAGGAGCGGTTGTTGAAATCGAAGTCGTTGATATAGCTGGACCCCATGAACGTGCCCAGGGCAGCAGTGATCTGGTTGAACGGAACGCCGACGGCTTTCGCCTTTTCGCGGTCGATCGTGACTTGAAGCTGCGGGTCGTTCGACGTGAAGGTAGTGTTCATCCCGGTCAGGCCCGACCCTGGCGCGCGTGACTGGCCGACCATCATGTGGGCGACGCGGTCGATATCGCCGAAGGTGTTTCGTCCGCCGTCCTGCAGGATGAATTGGAAGCCGCCGACGGTTCCAATGCCGGCGACTGCGGGAGGTTCAGCGGCAAAGGCGATACCGCCCGGGACGCCGAAGAGCTTCGGCCCGACCTCTTGCACGATGGCGCGAGCGGTGAATTTCGCTCCCATCTTGGTGCGCTCGTTGATGGGTTTAAGCGGCGCGAAGATAAGGCCGGAATTTGGCGAGCTGCCGCCGGAAAGTGAGAAACCCATGACCGAAAAGGTGCCGAAGACTCCGTCATTCTTGAGGGCGATCTGCGAAACCTTATCGGCAAATTCTGTCGTGTAGCTGAGCGAGGCTCCCGGAGGCGTCTGGACGATGATGAGGAAGTAGGACTGGTCCTCCTGCGGGATGAACGCTGTAGGAACGTGGTTGTACATGTAGGCCGTGGCCAGGAGCGCACCGGCAAACAGGAGCAGCATGATGTAGCGGATGCGCACGACAAAGGTGACCGCGCTCGCGTACATACGAATCACCCACTGGATAAGCCGCTCGATGGGGTTGAGAAGCAGGCCCATGATGCCGGTCTTTCTGGCCTCGGGACGCAGCAGAATGGCGGCGAGCGCAGGAGAGAGCGTGAGCGCGTTGAAGGCGGAGATCGCGATCGAGAAGGCGATGGTGAGCGAGAACTGCTTGTAGAGAATTCCAGTGGTGCCGGGGAAAAAGCTCACCGGGATGAATACGGAGATGAGCACGAGCGACGTGGCAATGACGGCGCTGGTGACCTCGGCCATAGCGACGCTGGTGGCCGTATGCGGATCGGAGGTGACTGAGTCCAGTTGCGAGCCAGCACTTGAGGGTGTTGCGGGACTGTGCCCGGTGGTTCCAGACTCGGACGTACTTGAACCCTCCGGCAGAAGCCCATGTCCGGAAAGATGCCGCTGCACGTTTTCAATTACGACGATCGCATCGTCTACAACGAGCCCTGTCGCGAGAGTAATGCCGAACAGGGTAAGAGAGTTGATGGAAAACCCGAAGATCTTGATGAAGGCAAAGGTGCCAATCAGCGATACTGGGATTGTTACCGCGGGAATGATGGTGGCGCGCCAGTCCTGCAGGAACAAAAAGATAACAATGATGACGATGACGATGGCTTCACCGATAGTAGTGACCACCTCATTGACGGATTCGCTGATTACTGTGGTGGTGTCGACCGCGATGATGCCCTTCATGCCGGGAGGGAAGTTCTTTTGGAGCTCTGCGAGGACGGCGCGGCATCTTTTATCGACATCGAGAGCATTGGCGTTCGAGAGTTGCTGGACGCCGACACCGATGGCGTCGCCACCTGAATATTTGAGACTTGTGTTGTAATCTTCGGCACCAATCTCGGCGCGGCCAACGTCTTTGAGCAGCACAAGGCCGTCGGCGGTCGAGCTGTTTTTGATGACGATGTTTTCAAACTGCTTCGGGTCGGAGAGGCGACCGACGACGCGTACGGCCATCTGAAATTGCTGGCTGGCATCGGAGGGCTGCTGGCCGAGCTGGCCCGCAGGCACCTCGACGTTCTGCTCGGCGAGCGCGCTGGTGACGTCGAGTGCGGTGAGGCCGCGAGCGGCGAGGCGATTGGGGTCGAGCCAAAGGCGCATGGCATACTTGCGCTCGCCGAAAATGATGACGGCACCGACGCCGGGTACCCGCTTGAGCGCATCGCTGACATACACATCGAGGTAGTTGGAGATGAAGCTTGGCGAAAGCGAGTGGTCGGGCGAGATGAAGCCGGCAGCGAAGACAAAGTTCGAGTTCGCCTTGGTGATGCTGATTCCGGTGTTGTTGACGGTTGCAGGGAGGCGCCCTTGGACTGTCGCAACACGGTTCTGCACGTCAACGGCCGCGATGTTCAAATCGTAGCCGGTCTGAAAGGTCACCGTTATCGCCGAGGTGCCATCGTTCGAGCTCGTCGAGCTCATGTAGCGCATACCCTCGACGCCGTTGATGGCCTGTTCGAGAATGATGGTCACGGCCGATTCAACGTCTTTGGAGTTCGCTCCAATGTAGTTGCTGGTGACCACTACCTGCGGAGGAGCCAACTGCGGATAAAGAGAGATCGGCAGCGTCGGAATGCAGACCGCGCCAGCAAGAACGATGAGCAGCGCGCATACAGTTGCGAAGATCGGGCGGCGGATGAAAAAGTCGACGAACAAGGTTTACCTCTGGCCGGGAGGTCAATCCCGATGGTGGAGCAAAAGAGTATGCGAACCTTCAAGTGGCTCCGCAGGATGGTCCTTCAACGTTGCTCAGCCCAGCGGTTTGACGGGTGCGCCTTCCTGCAAAAACTGCAGTCCAGAAAGTATGACCTTGTCTCCGGGCTTTAATCCCGCAAGCACCGGATAGGTATTTCCGACCGTCTCGCCGAGCGTAACTGGAATCTGATGGGCCACATATCCGTCGCCCTTGGGCTGTGCGACAAAGACGAACGATTGTCCGCCGACCAGGCTGACCGCAAGCACGGGAACAACCGGGGCAGGGGATGTACTCCAGGTGATGCGCGCTTTGACCAACTGCTGGTTGCGGAGAAGCTCGGAGGTGCGGGGAATCTCGGCCTTGGCCAGTATGCTCTGCAGCCCGTTGTCGACCTGGGGGGAAAGGAAGCTGATGGTCGACCGGGCCAGCGTTTTGCCTGTTGTGTCCAGAAGCTCCACTGGAAGGCCCTTCCGAATCTGAGAGGCGCGTTCGGTGGGGATATAGATATAAGCTTCGAGATCGGCGTTCTCATCCACCGTCGTCAACAGGGTGGTTGGGGAGACGTAGTCGCCGAGGTGAACTGGAATATCGCCAACGATGCCGCTGAACGGAGCCCGAATGTCGTAGTAAGACAGCTGCTGCTTTTGCGTGTTGCTCAGCGCGGCATTGGCGTCATAGTCACCTTTGGCATTCTCGAAAGCCTGCGTCGCCTGATCGTAGGCGTCGCGTGACACCACGCCCGCCTCGAAAAGCTTGCGCTGCCGCTCAACCTGGATCTTGCTATAGTCGTAGACCGCTTTCTTCTGCGCCTGCGTTCCTTCTTGAGACTGGAACGTCGCGACCTGCTTGAGTGGATCGATGCGCATCAGCGACTGACCCGCCTTGACGGTGTCGCCGGATTTCACGTAGATCTTTACCAGATTGCCGTCGACCTGCGGCTGCATGGTTGCGGAACGGCGGCTCTTAATCGTGGAGATGTACGTATCGTTACTCGGCACCGGAGAAAGGCTTACTGAGGCGACCTGCACCGGCATTGCCTGAGGGGGGCCGCCCGCTGCAACGGGTGCGTCGGATTTGCAGCCGGATACCAGGCAGGCGGCCACGCACAACGAAAAGGTGACGAGATGACGACGGTTCACGTTCAGGGACACAGGACTTCTCCTTCAGATACCGCGATGACATTCATGGGCAGCTTCTTGGGCAAATGGGTCCAAAAGGCGAATACCTAGGGAACACGTGGGTATGCACAAGAAAAAAACGATAGAGCAGACAACGGAGATTTCCATTTTAGATGATGCGCTGCTTCTGAAGGGTTCGAGAATCTCGGCACAATGATTCGAGATTCTGACAGAGTATCGGAACTTGCATTGCGCGGCAGGCCGCACGGAAACGAGGAGAGGTGAGTGAACGCACGTCCGCCCTATTTCTCCGCGCTGCCCCGATCCGCGAATGAGAAGGGATTGAAGCTCTGGTGCCGATCGAAGACATCAGAACCTTCGGCCCGTTTCAGCCAGTTGATCACAAGATAAGTCATCGGCGTGGCGAGAACTTCATATCCGACCTTCAGGGCATATCCGGTGAGGATGATGTTGAGCAGCACGCGGGCCGGATAGATCCCGGCGAAGGTAAGGGTGATGACGAGGACCGTATCCACCGCCTGGCCGACCACGGTGGAGCCGATGGTTCGCGTCCACAGCTTGCGACCGTTCGTAAGAAGCTTCATGCGCGCCATGGTGTAGGAGTTGGCGAACTCGCCGGCCCAGAAGGCGATCAGGCTGGCAGCGAGGATGCGCGGAATAAATCCGAACACCGTAGCGAAGGCTTGCTGGTTCCGCCATCCCGGCGCGGACGGAAGCGCAATGATGGCGGCTCCCATCAGATAGAGCAACGACGTGCCGAAGAACCCCAGCCAGATTGCCCGGCGGGATGCGGCGAAACCATATACCTCGGTGAAGACGTCGCCGAAAATGTAGGTCACAGGAAACAGCAGCACAGCTCCGCTGACCGCAAAAGGGCCAATCGTCCAGCGTCCAGCGCCTAACGGGCCGATCAGGCAGACCTTTTGCGCGACGAGGTTCGAGACCAGCAGAACGACAACAAACGCTGTCGTCAGAGCGTCGAGATGCTTGTACCTGCGAACGGTAGCGGCCATTTGGATGAAATGCTAGGGTGCAGCTTCCAGTATGCCGTGATTCTCTCCATACTGCTGCCCGTTTTGACACCGCTGTGCCATGTTGTTAGCGTGAAATTGGTGAGCCCGGGGTGTGGCCGCTCACCTTTTGCGCGTCCCTGTCGTCTAGCCCGGCCCAGGACACCGCCCGTTCACGGCGAAAACACAAGTTCGAATCTTGTCGGGGACGCCAACACTGCTTTTGCACTAGTCGCTGTGTTGAAGGTGCCGATCGCAACTCGCGAGACTTATCCTAGACCAGACATCCAGATTGGCACACTCAAATTGCTGACGATGCTTCTGCTGCATCCAGACTCACCCCTTAGTTTGACAGGCACTGCAGCTATCGCATATCTTTCGATGCGATCTGGAAAACGTTTTCAAACCTCAACCCATCGTCTGCGAGGCCGCTTAACGTGCAAAGTTGTGGACGGCTTGCTTGACGGGGAATGTCGGCTTCCGAGTTCTCTTGTCGAGAATAGGTATGCTCTCCCTTTGCCCCATGTCAGTGATTTCTCCATCCCACCAGTGTGCTCTTATTCGAAGGCATGGCTTTTCTCTAAAAACGATCCTAATAATCCGACCGGACAAGCCTTCTGCAGGTCCGCAAGCCACTGAGTTCCTCACAAAAAGCGCAGAATTTGCGTAAGTTGAAGTTGCAATGGTTCGTCTCTACATCACATCCAGCCATAAGCCTTCGGGCCCAAAGTTTCGGAGTGTCGTTCTACAAGACAAGGGAGCCCCAATGATTCGTTCGTCCGCATTCAAGCTGCTGATTTGCGTTGCGTGCACGGTTCTTCCTTTTGCTGCCAGAGGGCAATCGCTGGATGGGAATTGGATCGGGACCCTGCGTGTGCTGGACAATGGCGAGCCCGATCGTATGTTTCTCGATTTGCACCAAACCGGCGCACAGGTTTCTGGAACCCTTAGCACCCTCGGACACACCGAGCAGGTGAGCGGACCTGTGACAGGGACGCACTTCGAACTATTCTCCACACCGCGAGGGACCAAGCCTCACGTGACCGGCGATCTCGCAGGCAATGAGCTGCACCTGCTGCACGAGGCCGACCATTTCGTTGCTGTGCGTGCGCAAGCGTCGCAGGCCTATCCGCGCATCGAGCCGCTTCCGGTGCCAGCACTGCACGATGTGCCGCGCAACAGCCTCGCCATGACTCCGCCGATGGGCTGGAATAGCTGGAACCTGTTCCAGGGTCGCGTTACCGACAAAATCGTCCGCGAAGTTGCAGATGCTATGGTGGCCAGCGGGATGCGGGATGCGGGCTACATCTATGTGAACATCGACGATACCTGGGAAGGCGTACGCGACGCGAACGGAGTCCTACAGGCCAACAGCAAGTTCCCTGACATGAAGGCGCTGGGCGACTACGTGCATGCACGCGGGCTCAAGCTCGGCATCTACTCCTCACCCGGGCACCGCACCTGCGCCGAGTATCCGGGCAGCTTCGGGCACGAGGAGCAGGACGCCAGAACATTTGCCGCATGGGGTATCGACTACTTGAAGTACGACTGGTGCGGCGCGCGCATGATCTACAAAGATAAAGATCTGCAACCCGTGTATCAGAAGATGGGCGATGCTCTTCTCAAGAGCGGCCGTCCCATCATGTATAGCCTTTGCGAGTATGGAAATGAAAAAGTCGAGACCTGGGGCGCAAAGGTTGGAGGCAATCTTTGGCGTACCACGGGCGACATCAGCGATACGTGGACCAGCATGATAGGCAACATTGAGAAACAGGTTCCAACCGCACCCTTCGCAGGTCCGGGACACTGGAACGATCCGGACATGCTTGAAATCGGCAATGGGCATATGACCGACGAGGAGTACCGAACGCATATGAGTCTGTGGGCGCTCACGGCGGCACCTCTACTGGCCGGCAACGACATCCGCAGCATGAGCCCGGCAACCAGGGACATCCTGATGAACAAAGAGGTGATCGCTGTGGACCAGGACAAGCGCGGTGTGCAGGCATCGCCTGTGAAGGACGGTGACCTGGAAACCTGGGTGAAGCCGCTGGCCGACGGCTCGGTAGCGGTGGGTGTTGTGAACCTGGGCGAGAGCGAGAAGACAGCCACTGTAACGGCAAGCGAGTTGGGCCTGGCTCAAGGTGCGAAAAGCGCGCGAAATCTGTGGACGCATGCCGATGTCTCGTTCGTCAACGGCGCGTACGCGGGGCAGGTTCCACCCCACGGTGTGCTCATGTTGCGTGTGTCGAGCCAGGCTGCGCTCCAACACTAGGAGGCCCTGACAACGATGACGTGCCGAGTCGATTGAAAGTTGGTAGAGGCCGCAGAAGTTGCAGCGGCCTCTCCAGTGCCCTGCGCTGTGCGTTACGAATAGGTGAGGTCGCCTGCGGGCAGCAAACAAGCAGGTCTCGACGTGCTACGTTCCCGGACTAGATCGGCAACCTGCGGGGTAGTGCATCAACTTCCGCAGTCGTCAGCGTGTCGGCAACTCTCCGAAGTAGATGCTGATGTGGCCTTTGTACTCGCCTGTGGCGATCGCCGGCTGACCCATGGGGCCGGTAGATTTAGCTGCCCCGAATTTGCTGCCGATTGCCGGGATGGCGTGCAGAAAGGAGATGCCTGCGGCGGGGAAGGGCATCGCAGTCTGCCCCGCCAGTTTCAGCGGCGGGGTCTTTGGAGCGAAAATCTGCACATAGACCGGGGATTTGCTTGCCTGGTCTACCATTGCGGTGATCGGTCCCTCAGAGGTGTTCAGCTGGACCCAGCGCACACCTGAGTAGAAGCCTTTAAAGATTGGGTACGTGAAGTGCTCGCCGGGTTTTAGATCATCCGGGTCCCCGACGATCGTGTTGTTATACGTCCTGTCCCATACGTCAAGAGTGCCGCCCGCAAGCCGGTTTTGATACACCGGGGAAGGCCCTTCGCCAAGCAAGCGCATCCCCTTGACATTCGCTTCGGGATAGTCGAACCCTACGCCGAAGTACTCGTGGGGTCCGGTGAGGGAGTAGACGTAATCAATGGACAGCCAGCCGTTCGCTTTCAGGTGATAGGTAACAGAGCTCATCGGGCCATCGTAGGCTGCATGAATCACCAGATCTTCGCCCTCCGCCTGGTGGGTGAGGGAGGTGAGCGTGGAGCCCGGCGCGAAGGTAGGTGCCGGTGGCGGTTGCGAATCCCCTTTACGCGGAGCAGCCGGTCTGGGGTCCATTGCTACGAGGCGTGGACCATTGGTCAGGGAGAACGACAGGCCCTGTCGCGAGGCGGAGGTCAGCAGGCCTGTGCTTTTGCTGAAGGCCAGCGAGAGGTCACCCGCAACAGCAGTCAGCGTCTCTCTGGATTCGCTTGCGGTGGGTCTGGCAAGTCCACCCGATTCGCTCGCCTGTTTCAAACCAGGATCGAGCGACTTGTCAGGCCAGACATAGGTCTGAATCACACGCCCCGTAGCATCCTTGATGACGAGCCGCGTGGCGTCCGCCTTGCGTTTCACGTTCGCACCTGATGCCGCAGCGGGCGGTCCCCAATTTGCCCAAGCTGCGGACGAGCCAGGAGCCAGGGAGCGGCCATGATCGATACGCGATGACAGGACGATCGAACCTGAAGAGGCTTCATCGGGTCGCCGAAAAGCGATCTTCTCCCATTGATAGGTGCATTGATCCGCATTGTTGAACGCGTAGCGGTTTGTGACCGTATAAGACTTCGAGGCGCCGTCGGGAGGGGTCACAATGATCGGCGACCAGAGTTGCCTTACCGTATAGAAGCTTCCTTCCCGTTCGCGATATGGGCCGACAATGCCGTCGGGTGCCTGGTTGCCGGCGGAGTCGAGGATGCCACCTTTATCGACACGCTTCACATCTTCATCGACGTAGGACCACAGGAATCCACCCGCCCCTGCCTTGCTCTTGAGGATGGCATCCCAATAGTCACTCATGCCCGCTCCGGCCCCGCCATCGTAGAGGCCGTGCAGCATCTCCGTCGGGAAGAAGACTGGATCGGCAGCGAGCTTCTGCTGCAATAATTCATAATTCGGATAGTGCTTTGTATCTGCGATTCCCACAGGAAAGGCGGCCCAAGGGTGCAGAACCACACGCTTCTCCGGGTCATACTTCGCAAATTCACCATCAAGGTCAGTGTTGAATCCGCCTTCATTGCCGTTGTCCCAGAAGATGATCGAAGGATGATTGACGTCGTGCTCCACCATTTCCTTAACTAACTTCTTCCCGATATCCGTGTCGTAGTTCGCCTGCCAGCCGGTGAGTTCATCGAGCACGTACAAGCCGAGTTCGTCGCAGGCGTCGAGAAAGTGACGATCCGGGGGATAGTGACTGGATCGAACGGCGTTGGTATTCAGATCCTTCATCACGCTGATATCGTCTCTGGAGATCTGCTCGGACAAGGTCCGTCCGGAGTCGGGCCAGAAGGAGTGGCGGGCGGTGCCTTTCAGAAAGACTCGCGCGCCATTCACATACAGGCCGTGACCCGGTCTGAGTTCAACGGTACGAAAGCCGAACTTCTGATGCACCGTGTGTATCTCCGCTCCACGCGACTTCAGCCGAACTTCGAGTTGATATAGATTCGGCGTCTCCGCAGTCCACAGTTTCGGATCGGCGATCTTCTCTTCGAGGTGGACCTCTCCGTCAAAAGCTACATTCCTTGCGACCACGCGGGTACCAACAGGTTTGCCGTTTCGATCGAGCACTTGCATCTCGACAGACGCGTCTGCGCCGCTGGGGGATGTTGCGCGCAGGTCCGCCAGCGATACATCGACAGCAAGTGTGCCCGCCGCCGTGGCGTTGATCGCGAGATGATCGACGAACGCCCTGGGGACCGCCTCCAGATACACGGGGCGGAAGATACCCCCGTAATTCCAATAGTCGCCTCGGCGCTCGGCATGGTTGACGGAGGCGTTCATGGAGTCATCGTCGACATCCACCTGAATCGCATTCTCCTGTCCGGCGGGTTTAAGCAGACCAGTGATGTCGTACTTGAACGCGTAGTAGCCGCCCTGATGAACAGGCCCCGCGGACCGACCGTTGATCGTAACGTGGGTATCCGTCATCACGCCTTCAAATTTGAGGAAAACCGCTTTGTCTTTCCACCTCGGAGGCGTGGTAAACGTGCGCTTGTAGATGCCGTGGACGCGTGGCCAGCCGGTTGCTGGCGTCAAGCGGCCGTAGGTGTAGATGCCGAATCCTTGCAGTTCCCAATTGGACGGCACACCGATGCTGGACCACTTGTCGGCGTTTTGACCCTTATCGCACATGAACTGCCACTGCACGGGATCGTCCTTGCCCAGGCCGGACAAGTACTTGGTCTCTGTTTCCGCAGCCCTTGCCATTGTTGCGAGAAGTATTACGAGCAAAGCAGCATAGCGAATCGACGAACGCATCAGAAACCTCCGAATAAAGCGAACATACATGGCCGGAATTCGGCTGGTTTGAAACAAAAGCTGAAAGATCTGGCTATGCCTGCGTGTTACGGGCGCTACTTGTCGAGAACGTGCGCAGTTGGCGTCCCTACAACGACTGGCTGGCACTTGTAGCAAGGACGACATCTTTTGCTGCGCGCGACCAGGCGATTCGGAGATCGGTCACCTGCCGCAATTCAAAGTTCGGATGCGATGGCGCGGTGACCGCGAAGAAGTCCGCACGCGACACGTCCTCCAGCCAGAACGCAGGACGTGGGTCGGGATTAGACGGTGCCACTTCCACGTGAGACATCTCCAGATTTTTCAGATGCCTGATAAAAAACCCGTGACAGGGAGTTGCTCCGAAGAACTGTAACTCGGGATATCCGGTCTCGAGCTCCGGCACCTGGACCGTTCGCCAGTCGGGCATAGGCTTTGTCGTCTCTCCAAATCCTGCACGCGCCATCGTAGGTAGTCCGCGGTGACCGAAGTAGCAGTTCGAGATCTTGACGTCCTCTATCAGGTTCTCAGGGATGCCAGAAAACACGGAGGAAGTGGATGCTGCCGAATCATGAGAGACAAGGTTCGAGATTGCTACGCGGCGCAGTGTTCCCGGTCGCGTAGCTTCTTTCGGGCCTCGGTTACGCCGGTTCAGCCTCAGGAAAAGCGGCGCGTCCACCGTGTCGCGCAAAGTGATGTTAGAAATGGTGATGTCTTCGAGAAAGGCGCCGTCACTGGTTTCAAGGGAGATGCCTTTCGAGCCTTCGCAGACGCAGTTCGAAATCGCAATATTGCGGAATCCGCCGTTCGATTCCGTGCCACACTTGATTCTTCCCTGGCGCGAGACCCTCACATCTGGTCCGAATTTTTTCCATGTCCCGTCGATCACGGTCCCGAGCTCGTACCTTCCAGTCACAAAGCAATCACTGATGGTGACGTTGTCCGTAGAGCGGGCGTACCCCAAGGCGTAGCTCGATTTCGGGCAGATCGCATCGTCCCAGGGTGAGTTCACGGTGCAATTCGACACACGCACATTCCGGCAGCAATCGATGTCGAACCCATCGCGGTCTGTGTCGACCAGCAAGTTGTCCAAGGTCAGATTGTCCACTCCTGTTGCAAGAACAGCGAAATGACCACCTTTCAATATTGAGAAATCTTTCAGCGTCACGTTGTGACAGTTCTTGAGAGCAATGGCCTTGTTCCCGACGCCGGGCTGCTCCGCGCGGAACTGGACGCCGGTACCACGCAGCGGATCGGGTGCTGCTCCGGCATGCGCTCCGTTACCGCACGAAAGCCCCCGTCCGTGGATAAGGCCTGAACCGGTAATCAAAACATTGGAAAGTCCTTCCCCGTAGAAAAGCGAGTTGGCCCAATGGTTGTGGCCATAGTCCTGGTAGGCCTCCCACGGCTGCGCCGGGCCTGCCGGGTCATAGGTGCTTCCGTTGTATCCCGACGTTTCACCGGGTTTTGGCGAATCGGCAGCCAGGATGACGCAGCCGGGCGAAAGGTAGAGATCCAGGTTGCTGCGAAGACGAATAGTGAAACAGACGTATGTTCCAGCAGGGAAGACCAGGAGACCGCCGCCTGCCGCGGACACAGCTTCGATGGCTGCGTTGACGGCTGGCGTATCTACTGTCTTTCCGTCGCCCTTTGCCCCGTAGTCACGCACGTTGAATACGGCCGCAGAGGTGGTATGAATGGAAGGCGCAGCGAGCGCGGTGCGTCCGAGCGCGGCTGCACCCACGGCAGCAAAGGGACATACCTTGAGGAGGTCGCGACGGCCACTAATCATAAGTCCACGAGGATACATGAGCTGGAGTTTTCTTGACAACGTTGTCCTGAACGGCCCTGAACGAAGGCTTGGTCGAGAGCATTGCTTGACTACCCTCAAAACAGCAGCGTAAGCTCGACCTCGCAGGCTGACAACGTTGTCAAACTGCCGGGAGTAACTGGCACAAAGGCGTAAGAAAAAGACAAGAGATCCGGAGACCACATGAATCACGCACACACCAGGAGCCTGATCCGCGGATCGCGAGTAGCGCCCGTCATGCTCGTCGCATCACTCGTGCTCACGACTGCCTTTGCTGCTGGACAGGATCTCGCACCGGCGGCCGTGCCAACCGGTTCAGCACCCTTGATGAAGCTTCTCCCGCGTTTCGCATCCCCGCAAGTGCCCGCGATGAGCGCAGAAGAGGCAGTGCCGCCGAACCCTCATCCAGGCAAGCCGCAGCGAGACGGCCTCCCTGGCAAGGGCTTGGCGCAACATCCAATGCTCTACATTGGCGAAGGCTACAACAAGATGTTCGTGGTCAACCACGGCAAGATTGTGTGGACCTATTCCACCGGTCCCGGGAACGAATATGACGACGTGTGGATGCTTTCCAACGGAAACATTCTGTTCACGCGCATGCAATACATCGCGGAGATTACGCCGGAGAAGAAGGTTGTGTGGCGCTACGATGCTCCGGCAGGCACTGAGATTCACGGCTGCCAGCCGATCGGCAGGGACAAGGTCCTCTTTGTGCTGAACGGGCTTCCACCCAAGCTGATGGTCGTCAACATCAAATCGGGCGCGTTGGAAGTGGAGCATGCTCTGCCTGCGATCAGCGACACGGACCAGAGGAGCGTGCATGGACAGTTTCGTCGTGTGCGCTACACCGCTCAGGGAACCTATCTGCTGCCATTCCTCGAAATGAATCGGGTTGTCGAATACGACAAGAACTTCAAGCAGATCTGGTCGTACGACATTGCCAAACCCTGGGCAGCCATTCGCCTCCCGAACGGGAACACGCTGATTACGGATGAGAGTGACGTTCTCACACGGGAAGTCAATCCGAAGAAAGAAACTGTTTGGGAAGTTTCGAAAGCAGATATTCCAAATCAGTACTGGTACGGCAACTCCCAGTCGGTGACCCGGCTGGCGAATGGAAACACCATCATCTGCTCGCGCGGTGATGATAGGCAGGGACCGCAATTGGTCGAGGTCACACGCGATAAAAAGGTGTTTTGGGTGCTTCAGGATTGGCAGGACATCGGCCCCGCGACAGCGGTCCAGGTACTGGATGAACCCGGCATTCCTGAGCAGCCAGGCGATTCGCTGCATTAGCGCTTTCCTTGTTCAGTATCCTAACTGGAGGAGTGCGTCTCTGCCGGCGGAAGCTCTTGAGTGTTCGCCAGTCCTTCGCACAGTAAGGAATCCTTCAAACCCCACCCCAAGGATGAGCATGTATCCCAGACGTCTCAACGCAGGTTTCCGTTTCCTGGCCCCCATCTTGTTCTGCCAGCTTTGGCTTTGCTGCGCCGTCTCCTTCGCGCAGGTAGACGTGCTGACGCAGCACAACAACAATGGGAGGACAGGCGTGAACCTTCGCGAAACCGTGCTGACACCGGCGAACGTGAATCCCGGGCACTTCGGGATGCTGTTCAAGCGAGTACTGGACGATCAGCTCTACACGCAGCCCCTCGTGGTAACGGGTGTCGCCGTTGGCGGAGGAACACGTGACCTGGTCTTTGTCACCACCGTCAACAACAGCGTGTACGCCTTCGATGCAAACGACAGTCAAGCAACACTGCCGGTGTGGCACGTCAATTTTGGAACTCCGGCTGATCTGCACAGCGCTGATTTCGGGTGCCTGGATATCAACGGCAACATGGGGATCATCGGCACCCCCGTGATCGATAAAGTTGGCGGGATCCTGTATGTCGTCGCCCTCACACGCGCTGGCGCCCAGACAGAGCCGCATAACGGCTACGAGCAGAGGCTGCACGCGCTCGACCTTACCACCGGTGCCGATCTGCCCGGGAGCCCAACCGTCATCCAGGCCGAAGGCTTCAACGCGCTGATGCAAAACCAGAGGCCCGCCCTCTTGCTCGCCAACGGCCTGGTGTATGTGGGGTACGCATCGCATTGCGATAAGCAGCCGTACCATGGTTTCCTCATGGCCTACGACGCGAAAACGTTGAGCCTTGTAAGCGTGCTCAATACGTCCCCAACTGGCTCGGGGGCCAGCATCTGGCAGTCGGGCCAGGCGCCGGCAGCAGACGAAGACGGCAATGTCTATGTGGTGACGGGGAACGGAAGCTGGGATGGGGTAAGTAACTTCAGCGAGAGCTTCCTGAAGCTTACGCCGAAGCTCAAACTGCTCGATTGGTTTACGCCGACCGAGCATGTCATGCTCGATAACCGTGATCTGGACCTTGACTCTTCCGGAGCTACTCTAATCCCGGGAACTCATCTTGTTCTCGGCGGCGGCAAAGAAGGCGTCCTATACACCTTGGATAGGAACAACCTCGGGCACCTAGGCGATGAGCACGCCATACAGCACTTTCAGGCGACGGTGTCGCATTTGCATAGCCTCGTGTATTGGGAGAGTGCAAAGAACGGGAACCTGCTCTACGTCTGGGGGCAGCGGGACAAGGCAAAGGTGTACAAGCTCGAAGGATCGAAGCTCGGCGAAACACCCTTTGTGATGCGCGACGTACCCAATCAGGGGCATCCCGGGGCCATGTTGTCCCTCTCGGCAAACGGACCTAACGGCGGTATCCTCTGGGCAGCCATCCACGCCACCGGCGATTCGTGGCATGAGTCGCGTCCCGGCGTCCTCCACGCGTACGACGCAGACGACATCCGACATGAACTGTGGAACTCTCTTCAAAATCCTTCTCGTGACGATTGTGCCGAGTACTCCAAAATGGCCCCACCCACCATTGCGAACGGGCGAGTCTATCTTGCCAGCTTCGGTTCGGAGAACGTCGGCACCGGGCAGTTCTGTGTCTATGGGCTTATGCCAGAGGGGGCGGGACCAGTCATTGCTGCACCCAGTGTCGCCGTCGCAAACACGACACGCGGCATCGTATCGCTCACGTGGCCGAAAGTTCCCGGTGTCCAGATCTACCGGGTATCGCGAACCTCTACTCTCGAACCCGAGGAGAAGACGGTGGCCTACGGTTTGACAACGCCGGCCTTCGCCGAACCCGCTCCCCAGCGAGGAGAGACGTTTACCTTCCGTGTCGTCGCTGTTGGGGTAAACGGAACCAGCACAAAGTCGGCTCCCGTCATAGTCACTTCTCCCGAAAATACAGCTCACGAACGGGCAGGCCACCACTAGAGGAGCAGGGCAGTGGCCTGCCCGGCCGCCGCGGAGCAGTTGTCCCGAACATCTCTGCGCCAGGCAAATCCAGGGATCAAACATCTGTTCACGCGGTGATCAAGAGTGATTCGGAATCAAGCCGAGTCCTAATAGGCCAGCTTTAACGAGAACTGAATCTGACGGGAGCTTCCTGCCGTCCTGTTGATGAGGCCGAATCCGGAGCCGAGAAGCGTGTTCGATGGCAATCCCATGTTCACGATGTTGAAGATGTTGAAGAACTCGGAACGAAACTGCACATTCACCAGTTCGCTACCCGATCTTCGCTTTCCGATCGGCGTGTCTTTCACGAGCGAGATATCGAAGTTGTAAAAGGCCGGGCCACGAAAGCTATTGCGTCCCAACGTCCCGAAGCGACCCTGGTTTGGGCCAGTCCCTCCGGGTACATTGATTGGGATCGCGAAGTACGAAGCGTTGTTATCCCCTCGTCCGAAGTAGTCCTCGCGCCTCGAGCGCGCCGTCGACAATGCGGGTGTGCCGATCTGATCCGGCCTGTCCGAGCCCGCCGAGCCCGCGCCAGTTTGCTGAATCCCGGAGTACACGGTGAACGGTGTGCCGCTGCTGATGCTGGAGATACTGATCAACTGCCAACCTTCCACTATCTTCCTGTTCACCCCATCCAGAAAAGAAAAGGTCTGGAGCGGAATCTCCTGCGTCAAGCTGAGAGAGAACGAATGTGTCTGGTCAAAGGTTGATGGACCTCGTTCCGCATGGGTGTCGAACGGGTTCTGCGATGCCGCTTGGGCAATGGCCCCGACCGAGCTCGTAGCTGAGGTCCCCGCCACCGTGCTGGTGTCGTCGATCGACTTCGACCAGGTATAACTCGCCTGCAGTCCCGGCCCTCCATGTCCGCTCTGACCCGCTGCGGAAAGTTGCAGCGCGTGATAGCTCGAATGCGAACTTGCGGTAATCTCGTTCTCCGTGCCAAACCCGCCGACCGGAACACCCGCTCCACTGAATTGTGTGAAGCGGGCGAAAGCAGCGGTGGCTCCGGGATAAGCGTTCGGAAAGGAGACGCGCGGCAGCTTGTACGCCGTCGTGCCTACGTAGTTGGCTGACGTGGTGACGTTTCCAAAAGAACGCTCCAGTCCGAGGGTCCAGGTCGCGAGCAGGGCATTGCCAAAATCGGGGCTGATGCCTTGTACATTCAGCGGAGAGGGTTGCCGGGACAAAGAGGCGATATCCCGTCCCAGCCTGTCGATGTCGACAACCGTGTTTGCGGGCACATCGTTGGGGCGTCCGGTCGCGAAGATATCCACTCCCGCCGGGGTATACACGCGCGGAAGTTGCGACGGCGTGATCTGGAATCCGTAAGGAATTTGTGCACCCGGCGCCGCAGTGACGCGCGGATAAAAGACGAACGGAAGCCCTCCCGTCAGATAGTTGTCCTGCCAGATGTTCGGTGGAATCGTCGTCAGAGCTCCGCCGGCGTGTGCTCGTAAATGATCGCTGAAGCGGTAGTCCACCTGGGCACGGGGACCCCAGTTGTTCATCGCCGTGCGATAGCGAGGCTGAGGGTTGATCAGGAACTCCTGCCCGCCGCCTGCCGTGGGAAAAAAGCCCGAGCCGCGGCGAGCACGCTCTGAAAGCGGTGTGTACAGCTCATAGCGCACGCCAAGGTTAAGCACGACGCGCGGAGTGACTTTCCATGTGTCCTGGACGTAGGCGCCGAAGGCGCTGCGGCTGTCCGCGGCAGGACCGATATAGTCTCCGTTCGAGAAGTAGGAGGGCGCAACCGCCCGGGTGTAGGCGAACGGACTGCCCGTCAACAAAGCCGAAAGTGTGTCGGGAAGAGGATCGCCGAGGTGTACATCGTGCTGTCCGCTCTGCGATTTGATCTCTGATGGCGAGTACGCGGTCCCGCCACCAAAGTCATATTCTCCGTTTGGCGAGGTGCCGAAGTACGTCGAGTCACGGTTCAAGCGAACTTCCACTCCTGCCTTGAAGGCGTGTGTCGCAGTCGTGATGGAGACGTTTTCGCGCGCCTGGAACAAATTACCGAAGGCCCTGGTCACCGTACCGCCGGCAGCATTGAAGGGCTCAAAGAGGGCATCGTTGAATTTAATTGCCGGGTCAGTGTGATTGGTCGTGGGGAAAGATGGCGTCGTCCGCGTCGCACTGACAGAGGATTCAAAGACGAGCCTCGGAGACACGGTACGAACCCAGGTGATCACGCCATTCTTCTGCCGGTCGACATAGGTCACACCGAAGCTCGGATCGAGAACTGTCTGATCCGGATTGGTGGTCGGGCCATTCAGGTTATCGAGCGTGAACCTTCCGAAAATGTGGTCCTTCACCCCAGGCTGGTAATCCAGGCGCACTGAGAACTGATCGGCATCGGTGACCACCTTGGACGAAGTGGCATAGGTATTTGCGCCGAACGTGCCTTGCGGATAATTCGGCAGAGGATACCGCGCGAACACGTTCGCAATCGCACCATTGACCGGAACGGTGAGCGTATCGCCTGGGTAGGCCGTCGTATCGATGCCGGAGCGTTGCTGCGCCGTCGGCACCGCGAACACCTGCGTTGTGCCGAGAACCTGCCGGAAGCCCTGGTATTCCACAAAGTAGAACACCTTGCCACGACCATCGTACACATGGGGAAGAAAGACCGGACCACCGTTGGTGAAGCCGAACTCGTTCCGCTTGAACGGCGGGATTCGCCCCGGACTCGCCGGCGATGCATGGTCGAAGTAGTTCCGCGCATCCAGCGAAGAGTTGCGAATGAACTCAAACACGGAACCATGGATCGCATCCGTGCCGGAGCGTGTGACCAGGTTGGTGAAGCCCGACGCGCCACGTCCAATCTCTGCGGGCATCACGCCCGAAAGCGACTGGAGTTCGAGCACCGCATCGACGTTGAAGTTGGTGAACGTCCCCCCGCCCATCTCCGGATCGCTCGAGTCTGCGCCGTCGATGGCAAACACTGCCTCCACGCCACGTTGGCCGTTAATGGCGAACTGCTGCGTGAAGTTCGAAGCTCCACTGGAATCAGCCGCAGTTCCCGCCGCGAGCAGAAGCAGTTGGCTGAAGTCTCGCTTATTCAACGGGATTTCGCTCACGGCTTTGCTGGTTAGCTGTTCTCCGTTCGCAGCCGCTTTCCCCTCTTGCCTGCCAATGGCAAGGGTTCCATCTGCCTTGCACGTCAGGGTCACAGCTTGTGCCTGCGGGGCAATCTCGATCGGCGCCGGGCTGCGGCATACATGACCGTTCGCCTCGACCGAGAGACGGTACGTCCGCGGCACCAGCGAGCCGAACAGGAACGTTCCATCCGCGCGACTTGTTGCAGCTTGTCGTTCCGCACCGTCATCCAGCTTCACCGTCGCATGGCCGATCGGCTCAGCAGCCTCGTCCTGGAGCACGCCTCGCCAAGCGATGGCCTGAGTCTGGCTCCATCCGCCGACTGCGCCGGCTCCAGCCCAGCACGCCAGCAGCAGCAGCGTTCGCAGCCGCCCTCCGGCAAAGACAAACCGCCCAGCACACTTCTGCTGCAAGGCCGAGTACTGCGCCCCAGCCTGAACACAACGATAGATTCTCATACTGCCTTTGGCCAAAAGGGTGGATGCTACGGAATTCATTTTTCACACATTGCGAGGTGGGAACTTACACAAGAGAAAGCAGGAATAGCCACTCTATATTCCCGACCGCGCGCCTCGCACACACAGGCATCTGCCATCAAGCCTGTCGCGCCTGTGAACAAACTGCACGGTACGGCAAAGAAGAGGAAGTGGTGGAGGCGGGGAGAATCGAACTCCCGTCCGAAGAAACCAACGACAGAGAGCATTCATGCTTTTCCCAGGTTCATCTTTGTCTCGTCAGCGTCGCTTAGAACGGGCGAAGACGCGAAACCGACCAGTCTGATTGGTCTCGTCATTGCCGTCCAGACGGAACAGCGTTGACCAGCCTACTGTGCGACGATTGGTATCCGCCCGTAGGCGAAGCGGAAGCAATCGGCTACTTAATTAATTAAGCAGCAAGCGCGAATTGAGGTTCGGCACTTATAGTTTTGGGCGCGATTACGGGTGTACCCACCCCGGCATGCCTCTCTGCCACAAGCAACCCCGTCGAAACCATGACGCCCCCACGTTGTGGAGCAGCTTCGAGCGTTGCACTTTTGCAGCGCTATCAAAGAACTCTTCTCAGTATAAACGCGCCCGCGTTCAGCGTCGTCCCACCTCACAAATTTGTCCGCCAAAGATCCCGGTCGGGCATCTGTCGCGCACGGAATTCCCATGGGCAGCGCTATCAGCGGTATCGAGTAGCAAGTCTTATTAGGGCCACGCGCCAACATGTATTCTGCGACGAAGCGTATGTTCAGCGCGTAGACTGCGCACTGGCAATCAACATCGCTGACTTCGCCGACGCCTGGTCAAAATATTCCACCATGCGCTGCGGTTCGGGTGCTTTGTACGGCTCCAGATTGTGCGCCCAGCGGAAGCCGATGGGCTGGAACCACAGTTCCGCAGTAACGGTAAGTGGCCCACGCGCGTTCCCCGTCCGCACCACGTAGCGCACCGTGCTCCCCCGGTCGTTGAACTTGGGATCGGTAGCAGCTCCGCCCACTACCGCGATTTCCTTCGGCGCAGTGTCCTTATCGAAGCCGCGCGGCAGAAGGCGATTGTCTTTGAGGTAGCTCACCGCGGCAAACAAGCCAGTGGTGACGTGCCCCGTCGCATCCTGGATGATGTCTTCGTAAATCTCCACCTGGCGCTGGTGAGTAATGGTCGTGAAGTGCGGTTCGAACAACGCCGGGTTCTCATCATTCAAATTCCCGACGATCGAACCGTCCGGGTTGAGTTTCCCCGATTCGAACACGGTCTCTCCCGCTGCATCCTTCACCACCACGTGCAGCCACGCGCGCCTCGACGGATACGCACTCGGCAGCTTGTGTCCACCAAGATTCTCCACGTGCACGTCGAAGGCGAGGGCGGACGAAGAGGACGTGACCGGCGTGATCTGAACCTTTGCGGCCTTGGTTTCCAGAAAGTCTGTGGTCCGGCCAATCATCGCGTCGAGATCCGACACCGGCGCAACCGTCGCAAGCGCATCGCGATGGTCCTGCAGCATGCCTTCCATCAAGAAGTTCGGTCCCACAAAGACGTGCCGGTGGACGCCTTCACGCGGTTGCCCATACAGCGCGGTAATCGGAACAGGCTGCCGGACCTCCGGCATGTGACATTCCTGGCAGGTCTGTTTCGTGTCGTTGTACGCGCTGTGCTGCCACTCCTGGTAGGGCATCTGCTCCGGAAACTTGATGCCTGTCTCCTTCCCATCCGGGCCCAGCGCATCCGTGATCAACGTGTGACAACTTCCGCACAGCGCGGCCTCGCGGATATGATCGCCGCGCGTTGGCCCGTAGGTTGCGGTCGAGGAATGCATGATGGTCTGGTGAGCAGGTGTGACGTCAAACGGACCGTACTCCGCACGCAGGTATCTGCTGATCGGCTTTGAGAACTGGACCTTGCCGCTGAACGAGGCTGGCGCACCCAGATCGGCCGCGTCAATCTGGTGGCAGACCGAACAAGTCACCCCGTCCGCAGCCGCCCGGTCGCCGCGTGGAAAGTGATCCAGCGGAAACTTTGCAAATACGTCGGTCGAAACGCCTCGGTCGCGGTCGGCCATACGCACCACAGGCATATGGCACGTCGAGCAGTCATTCTCGACGTGCTCTTTCGCTCCAGGGTGATCCATCGTCTCTCGGCGGATACTCGCCTGCCAGTATGGATCACGGGACGCATTCGCCATGATGCTGGCCTGCCACTCGAGCCCAAGTGAAATCTCCTCGCCATCCGGCGTCTTCATGCCGTTGTGGCACGCAACACAGCGGTCGGAGGTGCGGAAGACCGTGCCTTTCGCAAGACGGTCGCCCCGCGCGTTCTCCGCCTTTGCATCCGTGCTCACCTCGGGCCGCGCGGCCTGCCACGTGCCCGGCTCTGACGCGCCCGGCTCTGACGTGGCTGCTTGGTACGTCATGGTTTGCGACCGGCCGCTCAGCACTGCGGTGACCGCCGCCACCACCAAGGCAAAGGTCGCCAGTTGCGTCGAATACAATCTCATCGCCAACCCTCCCACAACTTTCCGTCAGCGTGATCCCACAGGACGTAGAAGAGCCCCTGCGCCGTGCGTCCTGAAGTATTGGTCAGCGGTTCGCGTACGCCAAACCCCACACGCACGTGCTGCCGTCGGCTTACCGTGATCTGCAGTTCGGGCAATATGTCCAGGTCGGTCGCTTCTCCCGCTTTGAAACTTCGACTACCCAGCAGCTCCACCATCGGCGAGTAGAGCCGGCCCAGCATATGGTCCGCCGCCATGGCCTGCCCAATCGCCGTGCGGAAGAACATGCTGCGTGGAGCGATCGAAGTGTTGAAAGGCAGGTCTGCCCCAAGCTCCGTCTGGAGGAAAGTATTCGTGCGGAAGAGCTGGTCGAACGCCGCGAAGGGCTCGAGCTGCGCGGTACCTGCACCGAAACCGCGCGCGCTGTCCCCGGTGGGCAGAAGAAAGCCGCCCTGGACGCTCAAGATCGATCCGCTCGCCAGGCTCGAAAACAGCTCGCGCTTCAAGCCTAAGGTGATGTCCCCCACGCCTTCTGTCCATTCGTGAGCCTGGTCCGCGTAGTTGACTGGAACATCGGTTTCAAGCTGCGTGCGCGCGTCCAGCACCGTTCGCTCGTCGATCACATCCGTCGTCCACGAGGGAGCGCCGGAGGCGTTCGCAGCTGTACTCACCACCACCTCGTTCTCCGGAAATGCCTTCTCGGTCACAAGCGCGCGAGGCAGATTCAATTCGCCCATCGGGTAGTGGTGCGTGTTCTTGCAGAAAGATCGAAGATACGCGATCACATCGTTGATCTGCTCGTCCGACAGCAGCGCTCCGAACCCAGGCATGATCTGCGAAAGTGCGCGCGAGGGGCCCCCGTGAACGATGGCTGCCTTGTAGTTCCCATCCGGCTCGGGTGTAGTCTGCGCGCACTCGGTGAAGTCGGGCCAGGTGTCGGGCCGAAGGAAGACGGTATCGGTCATCGCGGCGCCTTTGCCATCCGCTCCGTGGCAGGCGATGCAGCCGCCCTTGTACACCACTTCTCCCCGGCGGGCATCCGGCCGACGCGCATAGTGCAGGGCCTGGGCGCACGAACTCGGAACACCGAAAAGCAGCAGCGCCAGACCTACGGCCAGGACAGCACCGGCTAGCGTGAACAGGTGTCGTGCGCGATCGTACTTTCCATGGGCGGTTTGCAAAGCCTGAGACCTTTCGTGCTACCCGGGTGCTGCTTTTACGCTGTTGCGATCCCACATTTAGATGCAGCGAGTGAATGATCGAGAACTTGTCATCGCGTATGCGGCGCGGTCTTTTACAACCAAGCTGAGCGGATCTTCCACAGTGTTTCAAGTTGCCCTCGCCGAATCCGATGCCGCCCTGTCTGGCCTCCTGCATCGCTTGCATACGGAATTTGATCGGGAATGGGCGGATAGGTGGAGATCATGTGTCGATCAGGGTGCGCGGCGGCCCGACTTCGAGATTGCAAATGTCTCCCGTACGGGGGCTATACAGCTCTCAACGCCCACGTTTAAAGAGAAGAACGTTCGTCTCAGAGCGAATCGCGCATCCTACGCCGTTTGGCCGTTCGCGACATTATCGTCATTGGAGCATCCGCCGGAGGGGTCTCTGCTCTCCAACGGCTTCTCGCCACATTGCCGGCCGATCTTCCCGCGGCTGTGTTCATCACCATGCACATGTTAAATCGGCAGAAAGCTCGCTGGCCGGAATCCGAGATAGAGCGGGACCGCTGCACGCCAGCTACCCCCGCGGCGGGCAAAAGATCGAGCATGGATGCGTCTACATCGCGCCGCCGGACCACCATTTGATTGTGCATCGCGGAGAGATTGAACTTCAACGCGGACCCAAGGAGAATCTACAGCGGCCGTGCATCAACGTCATGTTTCGTTCCGCGGCTGCGGCCTACGAGCAACAAGTCGTCGGTGTTGTTCTTACCGGTCTGCTCGATGACGGTGCTGCCGGCCTTTGGGCGATTCAACAGCACGGCGGCAGTACGATCGTCCAGGATCCGGAGGAGGCCTCTCATCACTCCATGCCTGACAGCGCGATCGCAGGCTTGAACGTGGAATACATACTCCCGCTTCAGGAGATAGGCTCTGTCCTTGCGAGGTTAAGTATGAACAACAATGTTTCATCGTCGGTTTCTTCCCAGCCGGTGACCTCGGAGTTGAGCCGGCAGGCCTGTCCCGAATGCGGTGGGGTCATGAAGGTGTTTCACTTCGGCAAGCTGATCGAGTACACCTGCCACGTTGGACATCGGCTTGGCGCCAGGACCATGATGGTGCAAAAAAGCGAGGTCATCGAACGATCATTATGGAACGCTGTCTGCCAGACCGAAGAACTGCTCGACCTGCTTCGAAAAGAGAAGCCTCAGAATGCCTCCGCCGCGGAAGCTCTCAGTGCTGAGATTGCTCAGCGTGAACAGCACATCTCCGGTATAAAGCGCATCCTGGAAACCGGCGGAGCCGCTTCACTCGTACCGCAAAGCGACTAGCGTGGTCAGTGGGCGGCACGTTCAATTCGATGCGGACGTAGGCAAAAACAAGGAAAACGTCGTTCCGCTACAGTCTGGCCGTTGAGAGCTCCACACGCGCAGGTCCCCTCGCAACCGGTCGACAATCTGGGCGGAAACCCACATCCCAAGGCCCGTACCGGTCCCACGCTTGGTGGTGAAGAATGCTTCGTAGATTCTCTGACGTACTTCGAGGTTCATCCCTGTGCCCGAATCAGCCAAGGTAACGCGAACACCTTTGCGGGTCCGGTCGCGCCAGTCTACCAAGGCTCTTATACGGATCGTCAGTGATCCCCCCGCGCTCATCGCGTCCATGGCATTGGTGATAAGGTTGGCAAACATCTGACGAAGATCCGCAGCGAAGCACCACACGGTACGATCTTCCATAAACTGCCGGTTCACCACGATTCGATTCGCCGCCAGCTTCCCACCAAACAGCAGAAGCAGCGACTCGATCAGTTCTGAAATTTTCACATCTGAAGGTTTCGTCGGTTGGCGATGGAACCTGAGAGTCTGCTGCGTGATGTGAGACAGCCGCCCCAACTCTTGAAGCGCCTGGACCGTATAGCCCTTCATCGTCTCCGGATCATCGTCGTTCGAGGCGAGGTATAGAAGATTCGTGATCGCCTCCAGCGGATTGTTAATCTCATGCGCGATCGACGACGCCAGTCTGCTCGCGACCGAAAGCTTTTCCGCCTCGATCAGCGCCGCTTCCGTCTTCTTGCGTTGCGTAATGTCTGCCAGGGCCAGGAGGATCAAGGGCGCTTCCGGGCCTTGGTCCATGTACCGTCCGCTCAGCAGGAAGTTGCTGGGCCCGATATCGGGAAAGTCGTACTCCACCTCATGTCCGGCGAAGTTCCTGTGCTGCGGAAGAACCTCCTCGAGGAAGACTCGCAGACTAAGCCCATTCCATTGCCCGCTCCCGAGACTGTAAACAAACTGGTTCAAAGTTTCCGATGGCGTAACCCGAAAGCAATCGTAAAACGCCTCATTCGCCAGCCGCACCCGCAGATCCGAGGTCAACACCAGCACCGGCTCCGGCATCGTCTCAACGATCAGCTGCGTGAATTCAGCCGTGTCGATCAACTCCTGGTTCAGCTTCTTGATGACATCGATATCGAGCAGCACCAGCGTCGCGCCGTCGATGCGATTGTCGAGCGTTCGATAAGGCCTGATCTGAAGACGAAACCAATGTCCCTGCTCGTCCTGAACCTCTCTGTCGATATTCACAAGATCGCGAACAACCGTAGCTAGCAGCGGCTTCAGGTCCAGATCGAAGGACGCTCGAATGTCCGAGATCGGACGCCCAAGGTCCGTCGGAAGCACCTTGAAGATCGTCTCGGCCATCGGGGTGGCACGCCGAATACAAAGCGCGCTATCCACCATCACAATCGGAAGAATGGTGCTGTCTAGCAGGTTCTCAAGATCGTTGCCCAACTGATGCAATGTCGAATTGCTGCTGTTCAACTCATCGTTGACCGTAGTCAATTCTTCATTCGTCGACTCGAGCTCCTCCTTCGACGTCTCCAGCTCTTCGTTCGTACTTTGCAGCTCCTGTTTGCCGACAGCAATTCCTCGTTCGTCGACTGGAAGCTCTCCCGCAGCGCCCCCTGGGCCGCTACATTCTCCCTCAGCAGCACACGCGCCGCCTGCAGTTCGCGCGTCTGATCCAGCAACTTTTTCCGCACCGGGTCCGATGCAGGCAGCGAACCCTTCTGCTTCTTCTCTTTTTTGCTGACCGCTGGACCAGTCACCTCTTCAAACAGGATCAGATAACATAGGTCCGCGCCCGTCCCCAACTCCTCCAGGGGAGTAATCGAAAGGTCAGCAAGGCGCGCCTTCCCATTATGCTCAAACGCCACATTCTGCTTCTTAACCGGTGCCGCCTTCTTTCTCGCCGCTCCGATCGCCGTACGCAAGGCCACGGCCAGCTCTTCCCGCACCATGGCCAGCAGGTTCAGGTTGGCCCGCCCGGACGCCGGCTCCAGAAAGGACTGGTACGTCCACGGAAGTGAAGAATTTCGAGAGCATCGTTCACGATCACGCCAGCGGAGAATATTTCTTCAACACCAGCCGGTCGGCAATCTGTTGTACATCCGGCACGCCGTGAGCGCCTCGGCCACCGGGGCGCGCATCGTCTGGCGAGGGCGAGCCAAAATAAACAAGCGGCTGCGTCGTCTTGAACGTACGCTGTGGCCTCTGATCGATGGCGTTCTTCAAATAGATCTTGCTGCTTTTATTCACCAGCGAAAACAACTGCGGATACGACGACGCGCTCTCCGCATTGCCCAGCAGCAGGAAGCCAGCAGGCCGCAGTGCGTAGTGCAGCGTCGACATAAATTTTTCCTGCAGCTCTGGCTGCACATAGATCAGGAAGTTACGGCACGAGATCAGATCCATATTCGAAAACGGAGGATCGTTTGTGACATCCTGGCGTGCGAAGACACACAGATCCCGCACCAGCTTATTGACGCGATAGGCGCCCTGCTCGTTCGTAAAGAATCTGCGCGTGCGTTCTGCCGAAAGGTTTTGCAATGCCGTCTCGGGGTATACCGCGCCGCGTGCTTTTGCGATGTTCTTCTCGTTCAGGTCCGTCCCGAAGATCTAGATCCGGACTTTGTACGCCTGCGCCCCTAGAAATTCGAGCAACGCGATGGCCAGCGAGTACACCTCCTCGCCGGTCGAGCAGGCAACTACCCACACCCGAATGGTCCCCTCTTTCTTGTCCCCCGTGATGGTCGAAAAACCACGCTCGCCAAGTCTTCAAAGACCTCCGGATTACGGAAAAACTCCGTCACCGGAACCAGGATGTGCTCAGACAGTCTGGTGATCTCTTCCGGATGGTTTCCGAGGTAGATCCGGTACGCTTCCATGTCGGCGATCCCCAACGCCGCAATGCGCTGCTGGGTGCGCCGCCGGATCGTGTTGGGCTTGTACTCGCGGAAGTCGACGCCTTGTGCCGCGCTCAGATCGCTCAAAATGGAATCGAAGATCGGGGTCTCGTCCGTAGATTTTTTGTGTGGCTCTGCGCCGTTCGTATGGGGGCCCGTGTGGTTGGTTGTCTGGTGGGCCGTCTCGCGATCAATGCTCACAAGCTCTCGCGCGATCTCTTCAGGAGAAAGAACGTACATAACCCCCCCGTCTGGATCGCATTTCTCGGCATGCCGTCAAACTTCGCCGTATCAGGATCCTGCGCGAACGTCACCCCTCCGGCGGCCGAGATCGTCTTGATGCCGATCGAGCCGTCCGAGCCCGTGCCCGACAGTATCACACCAATAGCCTGGGTCCCTCGAACCTCCGCCAATGTCTGCATGAAGGTGTCGATCGGAGAAAACGCGTGCGGCTCTTGGTTCTCGCCGTCAGCTTGAAGTGCCCGTCCGTGATCTCGATGTTGACGTTGCTCGGCATCACGTAGATGTGGTTGGGAGCGATCTCCATCGCGTTCTGCGCTTCCACCACAGAGATTCTGGTCGTTCGGGAAAGCAGTTCCGGCAGCATGCTTCGCCGCTTCGGATCCAGATGTTGAACCATGAGCAAAGCGAACCCCACCTTGCCTGGCAATGCGCGAAAAAGATCCGTCACCGCTTCCAGACCACCCGCCTACGCCCCGATCGCGACAACTCGAATCTCGGGAATGTTCAACGCTGAGGAATCTTCCTGCGCGGCACGTGACATAAAGCCCTGCGATCCATTTGACTTGCTGTTTAGGGCTTAGAGGCCGAGGGGTGTTTTGAATTACATTCTGATTGGATGGCAAAGAACCTGTGTACTTTGCCTGAATGTGTCAGGAAGAACTTTTATTTGCCGTAACACGTATGCATGGCCCAGATCGCAGCCAGGCCGGATCCCGAGAAGTCCCGGCCGTCGCGAAAAGAGCCTGCACCCGATCATGGTACCCCTTCACTTCCTCAGCGGCTCCTCTGCCCAGTCCTCCGCTCCGGCGCACGGCGCTATCATGTCGCATGACCGATGCCTATCGAAGCTGGCTCCCCGACGCCAACGACCCAGCAAACGATTTCCCTTTGACCCACCTGCCCTACGCCGCTTTCGAAGTCCACGGAGAGCGGCACCTCTGCGTCGCCATCGGCGCTCATCTCCTCGATCTGCACGCTGCCCGCGAATTGCTTCCTCCGAGCGTGGCCCCGGCCTGCCAGTCGCCTACTCTCAACCCATTGCTTTCGCTGGGGCCGCGAGCATGGGCGCAGCTCCGCCAAGCCCTCATTGAGCTGCTCCATATCTCGGTCGATCCCTCCCGCCGCCAGGCCGCCGAATCCGCGCTCCATTCGCTCTGCGGCGCCACCCTCGCGAACCCCGTACACGTCCCCAACTACACCGACTTCTATGCCTCGCTCCATCACGCCACCCGCGTCGGCAAGATCTTTCGCCCCGACGGGCCGCTGCTGCCGAACTACAAACATCTGCCCATCGCCTATCACGGCCGCGCCTCTTCCATCATCTCCAGCGGCACACCTGTGGTCCGGCCCAGAGGACAAACCCCACCCGAAATTCCCCTCGGCAATCCCGCATTCCACCCCAGCCACGCATTGGACTACGAACTCGAGCTTGCCTTCTACCTTGGCCAAGGCAATGAACTCGGATGTCCTGTACCCATCGCTCACGCCGCCGAACATCTGTTTGGCATCAGTCTCCTCAACGACTGGTCAGCCCGCGACCTTCAATCCTGGGAGTATCAGCCGCTCGGACCTTTCCTCGGAAAGAGCTTCAGTACGTCCGTCTCGCCTTGGATCACCCCCATGGCTGCACTCGCTCCGTTCCGGGCACCGGCCATCAGCAGGGCCGACGGAGATCCGCATCTTCTGCCGTACCTGCACTCCGCGCAAGACCAGAGCCGCGGAAATCTCAATGTAGAGCTTGAGATCTCCCTCTCAACCTCGCTCATGCGGCGCAACAAACTCGAACCGTACCCCGTCTGCCGAACCAACAGCAAGGTCCTCTATTGGACCGCCGCGCAGATGATTGCCCACCACACCAGCAACGGCTGTAATCTTCAGGCTGGTGATCTGCTCGCCACGGGAACCATCTCGGGGGAGGCCGAAACCTCCGCAGGCTGCCTCCTCGAACTCACCCGCAACGGCAGGGAGCCGATCACGCTCCCCACCGCAGAAAGCCGAAGCTTTCTCGACGACGGCGATGAAGTCATCCTGCGTGGCTGGTGCGAAGCGGCCGGACACCCGCGTATCGGCCTCGGCGAGTGCCGCGGCATCATCCTCCCTGCCATCCCAGACTGAGGGTGTATCTCCACGACAAGTTCTCCCACATGACGAGGGGTTAGCAACCTGCATTTGCCCTCGCATGGCCCTCGCCTCTCTGGTTGCATCCCCAGCTTTCGCATACCCTTGCCTCTCTGGTTGTCATCCAGGAAGGGGATCTGCTTCCGTCCTTGTTTTTGCCCTTCCTCACTCATTCCCCGCAAAATCAACGTGTCATCCTGAGCGAAGCCTGTCGCAGTCTCATCGCGACAGGCGTAGTCGAAGGACCTGCATTTCACCGACGCTCACCTAGACCGAATTCCAGACAAATTCCTGCCGTAAAATCATCCCAAAAGTATTTGGTACAACCCCGAGCGTTCTAAAGCTTCACAGAACCACTGGCCAACATCGAGTCCGGGGGCATATTCTCGTCACTGCAGCAGATCGTTACCCGGGAGACCTCCCCATGGCCACACCCACACTTGCCCAGCCCCAGGCCGCTCAAACTTCCGACTTCCTCCCTTTGAAGGGGACCGATCACGTCGAGTTCTTCGTCGGCAATGCCCGCCAGGCGGCTTACTTCTACCGCGCAGCTTTTGGCATGTCGCTGGTCGCCTACGCAGGTCCCGAGACTGGACAGCGCGACCGGGCCAGCTATGTCCTCCAGCAGGGCAAAGTCCGCTTCGTGCTCACCACGGCGCTGCGCACCGACTCCGAGATTGCACGCCACGTCCACACCCACGGCGACGGAGTTCACGCCATCGCGCTTTGGGTTGACGATGCGCGCCAGTCTTGGCTCGCCACCACCAGCCGCGGCGCCCGCAGCATCGAGGAGCCGACCGAGCTCTCGGACGAGAATGGCACCGTGGTTGTCTCCAGCATCGCCGCCTACGGCGACACCATCCACACCTTCGTCGAACGCACCCACTATCACGGCGCCTTCTTCCCCGGCTACAAACCGGTCGAGCACGACGCGATCGCACGTCCCGTAGGTCTGCTGCACATCGATCACATCGTCGGCAACGTCGGTTGGAACTCCATGAACCAGTGGGTCGACTTCTACCGCGACGTGATGGGCTTCGGGCTCTACCAGCACTTCGACGACAACGACATCTCCACCGAATACTCGGCGCTGATGTCCAAGGTCATGGCCAACGGCAACGGCTATGTTAAATTTCCCATCAACGAGCCCGCCGAAGGCCGCCGCAAATCGCAGATTGAAGAGTATCTCGAGTTCTACGGCGGCCCCGGCGTTCAGCACATGGCGCTGGCTACCAACGACATTCTGTCCACCGTGGCGCACATGAAGCAGCAGGGCGTGGACTTCCTCACCGTTCCGCACTCCTACTACACCGAGCTTGAGGGCCGCATCGGGAAGATCGACGAGCCGATCCAGGACCTCGAACAACTCGGCATCCTGGTCGACCGCGACAATGAAGGCTACATGCTCCAGATCTTTACCCGACCTGTCGAAGACCGTCCCACTGTGTTCTACGAGATCATCCAGCGCAAGGGAAGCCGAAGCTTTGGCAAAGGCAACTTCAAAGCGCTGTTTGAAGCCATCGAGAGAGAGCAGGCGCTCCGCGGCAACCTGTAACGTCACCGGGCCGCCACCGGGGTGAGGAGACCCCCCCTCCCCCCCCCCTATTGCCCGCGTGTAACTCCTTTCGTTTCTTGTGTTTACAGGCAGAGGTGGGCGCCAAATTCGTCCAAACAAAGGACTTACGTGCAAATTCGTGCCACGTAACGGGTTAGCTCTTGATGTGTGTGTTTGGTACGTGAAATGCGCAAAATCAGACCCCCACTTTTGTAGGAGTGGGCCTATTCTGTCTCGCCCCGGGGGCAATACGTTCGCTTTGCTATCGGTCTTCAGCGAGGCGGATGGCGTGGCCGATCAGCAGGAGGACCGGCGCGGGGCCGACGTCGCTGTCCTGAATGCTGCCCAGCGTGGAGGAGTGGACGTGTTCGGCTGGGGTGCTGGCTTTGCTGACTGCGACGCAGGGGACCGAGGGTGCGATGCCGGAGGCGATGAGGTCGTCGGCCAAGTCGCGAAACTTGCGGCCGGGCATATAGATGGCCAGGGTGGAGTCTTCCGGGAAGGTGCCGTCCCATTTGGGGGTGAGCTGCAGCTTGCCTTCGGCGTGGTGGGCGGTCGCGAGAATGAGCTTTGAGGCGGAGGTGCGGTCGGTCAGTGGAGTCTTCAGCCTGGCTGCTGCGGCGAAGGCTGTGGTGATGCCGGGCACGATCTCGAAGGGAATCTGCGCTTCATGGAGTGCTGCGATCTCTTCGCCGGCGCGACCGAAGATGAGGGGGTCGCCGGATTTGAGACGGAGGACGGATTTGCCGGCGCGGGCGTCTCGAAGCATCAACGCGTGAATTTCGGCCTGGGTGATGCGGGGCTGGCCGCAGCGTTTGCCTACGGGGGTGATCCCGGCTGCGGGATGGGCGAGGGCGAGGATGGATTCGGAGACGAGATCGTCGGGGAGGATGATGTCGGCGGTCTGGAGCAGGCGGAGGACGCGGAGGGTAAGCAGGTCGGGGTCGCCCGGGCCTGCTCCCGCGAGATAGACGGTGCCGGGTTGGGCGGCGGCGCTTGCATGGGTCGTCACGTTTTTTTGCCGGGCAGGGGATTGGAGAGAGCGTGCTGACGGGCCATGGTGCGCGAGGGGCAGGCGTCGTAGCCGCAGACCTCGCGTTGGGCGAGCTGGTGGAGGAGCCACTTGCGCTCGTCGTTCAAGGGCTCCAACTGGGTGACTTCGCGGCGCAGGTTGCCGAGGTCGGTGAGCCAGTCTCCGGCGTCGAGTGGGAGTTGGGCGTTGATGTCTTTGCGAATCTGCTGGGCGAGGGCGGGGCTTGCACCTGCGGTGGAGATGGCGATCTGCAAGTCGCCGCGGCGGACGACGGAAGGGAAGTAGAAGTCGCAGAAGGGGGGGTCGTCGACGGCGTTGCAGAGGATGTTGCCCGCGAGGGCTTCCTGGTAGACGGCGCGGTTGACGGCGGCCTGGTTTGTGGCCGCGACGACGAGGAAATTGCCGGCGAGGTCGCCTCCGGCGTACACGCGTTTGATCCATTGGATCTCGCCTGCGGCGGCGAGATCGGCGATGCGCGGGCGTGCTTCGGGGGCGATAACGGTGACTCGGGCGTGGGCTGCCTGGAGAGACTCGATCTTCGACTCGGCGAGATTGCCCGCACCGATGACGATGCAGGGCCGGGCGGCGATCTTGAGGAAAATGGGAAAGAGGTCCATAGGAATAACGGTACTACTTCAGGTGAAGGACGGGGCCTGCCGGCCGGGCCCACTGCGCGTGGGGCGGTCACTTCGTGACTTGTATACCCCTTCGGTTGGCGCTCCCGTTGGTCGCGAGCGAGGATCTTCGCTGCCGACCAACGGGAGGCCCATGGCGAAGCCGGTATACCCCCCACGAAGTGGGCGCACCACGCGTAGTGGGCCCGCGCGGCAGCGCAATCTTTTACTCCGCGGGCGCGTTCCGGCCTGCTCCGGCGGGCGCAGGATCGCGTGCGACCGGTTCGAGCACCTCTCCGGCGAGCATGGTCCGCAGCGTGAGGTCGTCGGTACGATCGAACCAGGAGCGAAGATCTTCCTGAGGCTGGCGAACGGCGAGATAGGCGCGGAGCATGCGCTCGATGGCGGCGGGGACATCTTCCGCAGCTGCGCGATAGCCGAGCTGGCGAGCGGGACGGGCGTATTTGCCTACCGAGCCGCCGACGCAGAAGAAGAAAGCGTCGACCAGCTTGCCGTCCTTCTTGATCTTCTTGCCTTCGAGGCCAATGTCGGCGATCCAGTGCTGGCCGCAGGAGTTGGTGCATCCTGTGACATGGAGGCGGATCTGCTGATCGAAGCCGGGCAGGCGGTCTTCGAGGTCGGCGACGAGCCACTTGTTGAAGCTCTTGGTTTCAGCGATGGCGAGCTTGCAGAACTCGGTGCCGGTGCAGGCGATAGCGCCGCGCCAGAAGGCGGAGACATCGACCTGAAGGCCGAGCGAGTTGAGTTCGATGACCAGCGCAGCGGTCTTCGCGTTCGGGACGTTGACGATGAGAATGTTCTGGCCGATGGTGGCGCGGAGATTGCCGTCTCCGTATTTGTCGGCGAGTTCGGCGAGTTTATCGAGCTGGTCGCCGGAGAGGCGGCCGTTGAGCACGCTGGCACCGACGGCGGAAAGCCCGGGCTGAAGCTGAGGCGTGATGCCGATGTGGTCGCGGTAGACGTCGGCGGGAACGGTGTCCTCTGTGACGGGGCTGGGGTCGAGCTTGTAGCCCAGTTTGGCTTCGAGCGCTTCGAGGAAAGAGTCAGCGGTCCAGCCAAAACGCATGAAGAGGTACTTGATGCGCGCGCGGGTGCGGTTTTCGCGGAGAATGCCGGCATCGCGGAAGATTTCAGCGGTGGCGGTGGCGACGGCAACGGCCTGGTCCTGGCGGATGAAGGCGGGGATGCGCTCGGCGATGTGCGGTTCGGTGGAGAGGCCGCCGCCGACTCGGAGGGTGTAGCCGATCTCTTCCTGTGGTCCCTGTGTTCCATGCGGTGCGCTGACGGGGCGCTTGATGGCGGTGAAGGAGGCGTCATTGATCTCCGGGAAGCTGCACCAGAGCGGGCAGCCGGAGACGGTAAATTTGAACTTGCGCGGAAGATTGTAGAAGGCGGGGTTTGCGTTCAGGGTATGGGCAATCTCCACGGCGAGAGGAGAAGCATCGACGAGTTGATGTCCGTCGAGGCCGGCGAGTGGGCATCCGGTGACGTTGCGGACGACGTCGCCGCATGCGCCTTTGCAACTGAGGCCGACGGGTTCGAGTGCATCGACGATATCGACGAGCGCCGAGATGGTGAGCCAGTGGAGTTGAATGTTTTGCCGGGTGGTGATGTCGGCAAGGTTGCGGGCGTATTTGGTGGTGATGTGCGCGATGACGCGGAGCTGGTCGCTGGACATGATGCCGTTGGGAAGGGCGATGCGCATCATGAAGTACTCGGTGGCTTTGCCTTCGCCTGCGGTGCCTCCGGTGACGCCGAGTCCGTCGCCCTGGGTGTAGATGCCCCACCAGCGGAAGTACATGATCCAATCGGGTGTGACGGAGTCGCGGCCCAGCCTGGCGAACTCACGGACATCGTCCCAGGCATCCCATGGGTTCTTGGCGAGCTTGAGGCGCTCGGCTTTCTGGGCTTTGGTTTCTTTGACGACAGGGGCGGCGGGAGAGCTCATTCGAGGGATTCCTTGGAGTTGGGCTGAAGAAGTCGGGCTGAAGAGAGACAGGAGCGGAAATAAAAAAGCCCACCGGGTGAGTGGGCGCTGGCGGCATCTGCGGATTCGTGGGGAGTGTTAGATACGAATCATGCAAAGACAAAGGCCGGCGCAGCCGTGACAACACGGGGGACAAGCTGCGGTCGGGTTGGTGCGGAATGCCATAGGTCTAGGGTAGTTGCCGGGGCTTCTGCTCGTCAAGTGCGGATTGCGCTGCCGCGGGCGCCCTGCGCGGGCGGCGCCCACTTCGTGGGGGGGTACGGGCTTCGCCTTGGGCCTCCCGATGGTCGGCAGAAGGGATTTGCTCTCGACTGCGCAGGTGGAAGAACTAGTCTGCTTCGGCTAGGGACATTCTGTGGCGCACATCGGAGCCGCGCACCCAGAAGATGACGTCTTCCGCGATGTTGGTGGCGTGGTCGGCGGCGCGTTCGAGATTACGCGAAATGATGATGGCATTGAGTGCCTGCCCGCTGACGACGGGGTGTTGCTGCATGACATCGACGAGTTCGGCTTGAACGTCGCGGTTCATATCGTCGATCTCGTCGTCCATTTCCAGTACGGATTCTGCGAGCTTGGCATCTGCCTCGAGCAGCGACTGGATGGCTCGCCGGATCATGACACCGACCTTTTCGCCCATGTCGGGGATGTCGATAGGGAGCGAGATCTGCGGAGCGTCGTAGAGAAATTGCGTGCGCGAGGCGATGTTGGTGGCCTGATCGCCGATGCGCTCGAGGTCGCCGTTGATCTTGATGACGGAGAGGATGAAGCGAAGATCGATGGCCATGGGCTGCTCTTTGGCCAGGAGGTCGTAGGCCATCTCGTCGACGTCGCGCTCGGCGGCATTGATGGCGGCTTCGATCTCCTTGACGTGATCGCAGAGGCTCAGGTCGCCGGTGAGGTACGCCTCGAGCGACAGGGAGAGTGCCTGCTGCGCGAGGGCCGCCATGGCGAGCAGCTTGTCCTTGAGGGCTACGAGTTGCTGGTGGAAGTTTGTGCGCGGCATCTCGGGACCTCGAATCAAGCAGTGGATCTATTGTGACGTAAAGAATGCGAATGGGCCATCGATATAGCGTCCGGTGCGCCGTAGCAGCTACATCTTTCCGGGAATGGGAAAACTACTGGTAAAGCAGGTAGGGCTGGCGGCGATGCGTGTAGCTGTCGAGATCGCGTCGCCATGCTTTTGCGATGTCGCGAGGGTCGGTGTGGTTGGCGAGGGCTTGCGTTGTGTCGACATTGTCTATGAGTCGAGCTGTCTTTTCGAAGGCGAATTGCGGGTACAGATGATGCAGCGCGGCGATTACTTCGATGCCTAGTTCCGGGGTGTCGAGCGACTTGCGGTCGGTTACGGTGAAGGCGACACCGGGAATGGTTTTGCCGTGGAAGGGATAGTGATTGGGGTCTTCGTTGATGGCGAATGTGGTGGGCGTGAAGGTGATTCCCGGGATGTTGCGTGCCGTGAGGTAGGCGGCGAGTTCGGAGGCGTTGATGTACGGGGCGCCGATGTGTTCGAACGGGGTTTCGGTGCCTCTACCGACGGAGATGTTGGTCATCTCGAGCAGGGCGATGCCGGGATAGAGAATTGCTGCTGTGGGGCTGCGCAGGTTTGGGCTTGGATTGGTCCAGGGAAGGCGGGTGTTGTCGAAGAATTGCTCGCGGGTCCAATGCTGCATGGGAATGACGGTGAGCAGTGCCTGGATGGGAGCCTGGGTGTTGGGCGCAAGGGTGCTTGGGAGGAGGCGCTCGCGGTTGAAGTAGAGAGCGAGTTCGCCAAGGGTGAGACCGTGACGGATGGGAAGGGGCATGTAGTCGGTGTAGGATTCAGCGCCGTTGTCAGAGACCGGGCCCTGGATCGCGACTCCGCCTACGGGGTTGGGGCGGTCGAGGAGGATGACTTCAAGGTGAGCCTGCGCTGCGGCTTCGAGGAAGTAGCCGACTACGGTTTCATAGGTGTAGAAGCGCGCTCCGGCGTCCTGGAGATCGATGACGATGGCGTCGAGATGTTGGAGGTCTTCCGGGCGAGGGCGGCGCTGCTCGTCTTTTGCGCCGTACAGGCTGAGGATGGGGAGGTGGGTTGCGGGATCGGTGCTGTTGGCGATGCTGGTGGTGTCCTTTGCGCCGAAGAGGCCGTGCTCGGGAGAGAAGAGGGTGGTCAGCTCGATTTCGGGGAGGCTGTGGAGGAGGATGTCGACGGTGCGCTTGCCGTTGCGGTCGAGGCCGGTCTGGTTGGTGAGGAGCGCGATGCGGAGATGGTTGTGGTGGCGCGCGGCGATTTCGTGTAAGGCGGTGAAGTGGGTGGTTTCGAGGACGTCGATGCCTGTGAGCGTGGCTTGGGTTTCGTGGGCTGCGCTATTTTCTGCGGTGAGTCCGAGGGCGCGGGCGGCTGCTGTCGCGACCTGGCCACGCAGGACCGAGACCGCGGGGCCGACGCGCGGGTGGACGGCGTTGGCGAGCAGAACGACGAAGCTGTCGCTTTCCGGGTCCATCCAAAGCGAGGTGCCGGTGAATCCGGTGTGGCCGAAGCTGGCCGTTCGGCTGGTCCCGGAGGTGGGGAAGATTTCGCCACGGGGGCGGGAGAAGGCGGTGTTGATGTCCCATCCGAAGCCGCGGGTTGCGATGCCTTTGGTGGGCTTGCCGTCCTGGGTGAAGACGGTAGCGCCTGATGTCGCGGTGGATGGCTGTTCAGGCTCTGTCATGAGCTTGAGCGTGGCTTGCTGGAGGGGGAAGTTGCTTGGTCTTCCGGCGAGGCGGTCGAGTAGAGCCTGCGCGAAAAGGGCGACGTCGCCGGCGGTGGAGAAGACACCGGCGTGGCCCGCGACTCCGCCCATGCGGCGTGTGGTGGGATCGTGCACGGTGCCGCGGAGCATGTGGCCGTAGTCGGGATTGGTGGCGGGGGTGCCTTCGTCGTCGTAGGCGGTGGGGGCGATGTGCGGGACGATGCCGCTCGGAATCCACGTGTCGCCGGCGCATGAGTAGTCTTGAGAAGTCGTGGCTTCGGTCGGGACACCGCTTTTCGTTGGAGCGGGAGGAGGCGGCGGGGTGGTCGCTGCACCGAAGACATCTTTCGGTCCGCAGGCTTTCGCAAACGGCAGATACCGGGTATGTTTCATGCCCAGTGGAGCGAAGATGTGCTCTTGCGCGTAGACATCGAGTGGTTGGCCGCTGAGTTTCTCTACCAGCGCGCCGAGGGTGATGAAGTTGATGTCGGAGTAGGTGAAGTGGGTGCCGGGCCTGGCCTCGAGAGGGGAACTGAGGGCACGCCGGATGCCTTCTTCTTTGTCGGGTGCGGCGAGTCCCCAGGGATCTTTCAGGTCGATGTCGGGTGGAAGGCCGGAGTAGTGGGTCAGCAGTTCGCGGATGGTTACGTTCTGCTTTCCGTTCCCTGCGAAGGCGGGGAGATACTTTGCTACCGGATCGTCGAAGGCGAGCTTGTGCTGCTCGTATAGCTGCATGACGGCGACTGCTGTCGAAAGGCACTTCGAGAGGGAGGCCATGTCGAAGATGGTGTCCAGCGTCATGGGTTCGACGGCGGGTTCAAGCGCGCGGTTGCCGTATGCCTGCTCAAAGACTGTCTTGCCGTCATGGTTGATAAGAACGACAGCGCCCGGCGGCCCCTTGGCTGCGATGGCCCGGTTGACCAGCGGGGTGATTGCGCTAAAGTCTGGCCGCTCGGTTGCGGCTGGATGCTGTGGGCTGGAGTCGGCGGCGATGGGCTGGTGATTGGCCGGAGTCTGCGCTTTGAGGCGAGAAGGGAGCAGGAAGGGAAGGGCAGCGGCCAGCAACAGGACTGCGGCGCGGACGGCAGGATGGCTGCGGATGGTTTTTGCGCGGCCGCCGGGAAGCAGAAGGCTAGCCAGGGTTCCGATGAGGAAGGTGACGATGGAGCCGATCAGGACGTACCAGGTGAAGGCGATGTGGGGAACGAGGATGCCGGCAAGCGCGAATGGCGCCGGGTGAAGCCAGAGAAGCAGGTTCAAGCTGAAGCCGAAGATCATTCCGATGATAGCGCCGGGCTGAGTGGCGTAGCGGGTCAAGGTGCCGAGCAGAAAGACACCGAGCAGCGCGCCATAGGCGACCGACGCGATGGAAAGACCTACTTCGACAACGTGGCCTTTGCCGCCCGCGAAGACGCTGTAGACAGCTACCGAAAAAAGTATGAAGGCCCAGACGACTGTGCTGGCGCGGGAGATGATCATTCGTTCACGGTCCTCGGCGTTAGGCCGCCAGTGCATATAGAAGTCTACGACCGTGGTGGAGGAGAGCGAGTTAAGCGCGGCGCTGAGATTGGACATGGCGGCGGCGAGGATTGCGGCGACCAGCAGGCCCGCAATGCCGACGGGCATCTCGCGCACGATGAAGGTGGGGAAGATTCTGTCCGCCGAGGCGAAGACTGCGGGATGGAGGCCGTAGAAGACGTAGAGGCCTGTGCCGATGAGCAGGAACAAGGTGAACTGAACGAAGATAACGACACCGCTGGAGAGCAGGGCGAGTTGTGATTCGCGCAGGTTCCTGGCCGCGAGCATGCGCTGGACCATGAGCTGGTCGGTGCCGTGGGAAGCCATGGTCAGGAAGGTTCCTCCGAGTACGCCGGCCCAGAAGGTGTAGCTCTGGGTGAGGTTGAAGGCGAAGTGGAACAGATGAAACTTGCCTGCTTGTGCGGCGACGAGATGAATCTGTGACCAGCCGCCGGGGACGTGGTTGCCGAGGGTAGCGATGGCGACCACCGTGCCGCCAACGTAGATAAACATCTGGACGACGTCGGTCCAGATGACGGCCGCCATGCCGCCCTCGAAGGTGTAGAGAAGGGTAAGGGCCGAGATGATGGCGATCGACAAAACATCGCGTGTGCCGATGGCGATGCCGACGACGATGCTGACGGCGAAGACGCGAACTCCTTCGGCTGCGGCGCGGGTGAGCAGGAAGAGGCCCGCGGTGACTTTGTGCAGGGTGTGGCCGAAGCGGCGGTCGATGAGCTGGTATGCGGTCAGCATCTCGCCTTGAAAGTACCTGGGCAGGAAGATCAGAGCGACGACGATGCGCCCGAGCATGTAGCCGATGACGATTTGCAGAAAGCCGAAGTCGCCGGCGAAAGCTACACCGGGGATGCTGATGATGGTGAGGGTGCTGGTTTCGGCTGAGACGATGGAGAGCGCGATGGCCCACCAGGGAATGGTCCGGTCGGCCAGGAAATAACTTTTGAGCGAGCGCGCATTCGGATCTTTGCCGCTGCGAAAGCGCAGTCCGAAGAGCGTGATGCCGATGAGGTAGACGACTACAAGTGCAAGGTCGAAGGGGTGGAGACGCGTTGGAAGTGCGGCAGCGTGCATTCGTGTCAGTGTATAGCGGGGGTGTGGCTTGAGGCGCGCGTGGAGGTTTCAGCCGAACGCAGAGCGAGGCCTCTGGCGACCGAGGTGAACTCGTTGCCGGTGCGGACGCGATGGGCGCTGAAACGAGTTTCGAAGATGCGGCGTACAGCAGGAACGAAACTTGTGCCGCCAGTAAGAAAGACTCGATCGACGCTGGACGCCGCGATGCCGGTGGTTTGGAGCAGGCCGTCGACTGCTCCTTCGATGGATTCCAGGTCTTCGGCGATCCAGGATTCGAACTCTGCGCGCTGCACGGTCGCGACAATGTCCATACTGCCGTCGCGGAACTGGAATTCTGCGGAGGTGTGTCGCGAAAGGTCAATCTTGAGCTGTTGCACGGCTTGGTGGAGCTGATAGCCGAGGTCTTCTTCGACCAGGTTGCTGAGCGCTTGAATCTTGTCGGGCTCCTGTGCGCGAGCCTGCGCGCCTTTCAGGATTTCGGCCACGTTGCGCGTCTTCAGGAAAGAAAGGTAATGCCAGCGTTCAAGGTTGCCGTAGATCCAGGCAGGGACGGCGGGGATGATGACTGCGGGACGGTCGGCGGCCTGTGCGTAGGAGCGTTCAAAGCTTTCGGAGCCGAGCGCGGGGGAGACTAGTTTTCGCACGATGCGTGCGTCGAAGGTGTCGCCGGCAAGGCCGAGACCACTGTTGCCGAGCAGGTCGTCGGGGGTGCGTCCGCGCCGGCGGATTTCGGGGCCTGCGTGGAGGAGGGAGAAGTCGCTGGTGCCTCCGCCGAAGTCACCGATGAGGATGAGCTCGTCGTGGTCGAGGGTGGATTCGTAGGCATAGGCTGCGGCGATGGGCTCCATCTCGAACGAGACGTCGTCGAAGCCTGCATGGACGAAGGCTTTGCGCAGGCGTTCGAGGGCGAAGTGGTCGTCGTCGTCCGATTCTGCGCCGACGAAGCGTACGGGTCTTCCAACTGTTGCGTGTCGCACGGGCTGGCCGAAGTGATGTTCGGCGGCGTGGCGCAGGTCGGTGAGAATGCGCGAGATGAGATCTTCGACGGTGTAGCGGCGGCCGAAGACCTCGGTGCCGGTGAGGGTGCGGCTGGTGAGATAGGACTTGAGCGATTGGATGAGGCGGCCTTTGTGCTCGGCTTGGAGATAGTGCTCGATGGCGGAGGGGCCGGTGAAGCTTTTGATCTGGGTGCGAGCGGCGTGCTTGTGCTGTTCGAGGTAGAGCACGGAGCGGAACGCCTCGGTGAGGCTGTGTGCTGCGGGAAACGAGACGAGCTCGACGGTGCCGCCGGGGTGAGCGAGGGCGATCGAGCTGTTGGTGGTGCCGAAGTCGATTCCGAGCGAAGGACGGGTTAGGGGCGGCGAGGGCATGGTGTATAGGTCCGGATACTCCTTTCCGTTTGAGGGGGAGGGAGGAGTACGCCCTCCTGCCCGCGCGTAAGTTTGGTTTGGGAGCGGCTAAGGCCGGGAGGTTGGGGAGTCGGGGAGTGGAAGGCCGAGGTCTGCGGCGGGGGGAAGGGTGTGGGTGTCGGACCATTGTCGCTGGGCGCTGCGTAGTTTGTCGCTTCGCTCGTACCATAGGCCGATGGTGTAGTCGTAGTGCTCGAGCACGGGGCGCAGGCCGTAGGGGCGGTTGGATCGATTCCATGCCTGGGCGTAGAGGTCGCGAATCAGGGAGTAGGCGTCGATGATGTCGTGGATGCGTCCATTGATGCCGTTGATGTCGGAGAGATCGCGGGCTACCTCGGCGCGCTGCTCTTTGTCGGTCGTGTTCTGCAAGGCATAGGCGCGCTGGTAGCTTTCGGCGATCTCTTCGGAGAGCTGAAATTTGAGACCGATGAAATCCATTCTGCGGGCACCGAGCTCGAGTGCGTCGATGGCGTCGGTTTCGCGCAGGGCGGTGGAGGGGGAAGGGTAGGGTTGCAGGAGTCGCCGGGCGCGGGGGTGGTCGGAGTGAGGGTTGGGGAGGCTGCGCGGGCCTGTGCGATCAAGGTGAGCGCGCGTTCGGCATGGAGGCGCAGATCGTGGGCGAACGGACGCACGGCGGTTCCGATTCTGAGTCCGTCTTTCGACAGCGGGTCGAGCCAGAAGATGCTGTTGCCTCCGTCCCCCTCCTTCGCCTGGT
>JALYVA010000173.1 GCA_030853485.1 Acidobacteriota bacterium | reverse complement strand
GGAAGCTCTCTTGGTTACACTCTGTTGTAGGCAAACGTCGCTCCCTTCTGTCCTTTAAACATCTCCATTCACAAATGTTTATGCCAGATTCAGCGGCGTTTGGCTACACCTTTGTGAGAAATGGCGGCTAGATTCTTTCTTCGCGGGGCGACTCCTGATCTGAGCCTTCCTTCATCTAACCGAAGGTAAGCACGACTACTGCAATTCGTGAATAGACTGGAGGAGAAACAAATGACGAAACAGACAGACCTCAGCGGCAGCTTCACACTCCCGAACACATCGATGACCTTGGAGCGCATGGGTTATGGAGCCATGCAACTTGCCGGTCCGCAGGTTTGGGGGCCGCCGCGTGACATTGACGGTGCAGTTGCGGTCCTGCGAGAGGCCGTTGGCTCCGGCGTGAACCATATCGATACCAGCGACTTCTACGGTCCGCATGTGACCAATCAGATCATCAAGCAGGCGCTCCATCCCTATCCGAATGGCCTCGTGATCGTCACCAAGGTGGGCGCTCGCCGGGAAGCAGACAAGTCCTGGGTTCATGCTCTTTCGCGTCAAGAACTGATCGATGCCGTCCATGACAATCTCCGAAATCTAGGGCTCGACAAGCTTGATGTCGTTAACCTGCGTGTCGGAGGAGTGATGGGGCCATTGGAAGGATCCATCGAAGAGCCATTGACTGTACTCGCGGAGCTCGAGCGTCAGGGCCTGATTCGTCATATCGGTCTAAGCAACATCAGTCCCGAGCAGTTGGCTGAGGCTCAGAAGACAACGGAGATCGTCTGCGTGCAAAATCTGTACAACGTGGCAAACCGGAACGACGATGGCTTCATCGATGACCTTGCGAAGCGAGGCATAGCGTATGTGCCGTTTTTCCCGCTGGGAGGGTTCCGTCCGTTACAGTCGTCGGCGCTCGACCGGGCAGCAGCGTCATTCCAGGCCACACCCATGCAGATCGCGCTTGCGTGGCTTCTTCAGCGCTCGCCCAACATCTTACTGATCCCCGGCACATCCTCCGTCGAACATCTTCGTGAGAATCTCAAGGCGGCCACGCTACAACTTCCGCCCGAAACGATCGCCGATCTCGACTCAATCGGCGGAGGTCTTAAGCAGTGACGGGATGATTCCAGACTCAGCCGGGTTAGTAATGAGCTGTTTCGAACCGGAACCGCCTACCACTGGATACCAGGCGGACGCCGCGCCTCTCCGCCTGCACCCGTTCAAACGCAATCGGCAAGGTCCCAAGCAGTGCCGCCATGCCCGCCCTGGGACAGATCACTCTGGCCCAAGCGCCGGAAAGCGAGACAAAACAAACTTAACTTGATCGCGCGTAGCCAGAGCGTCTGTCCTCCTCATGCTGACGAAATAACGGCTGCGACACTCCACTCAGGAATGCGCCGCGATCTGTTTAGGGACGAACTCCATTCCCTATCTAATGTCAGAGCGCACGTAAACTTCGATCTTGGGCCCCTGTGGATTCATTACTTCTTTCTTGGTAAAGCGACCCTGTAGTAATTGCCGCACTCTCTGGATTTCTCCGCTCGCCGCATAAGGGCTGATCGCCAGAGCTACGCTGTCCGATTGCGGGACGTGACTCCCGCAGCTGTGTTCGGCGATCATAGGATCAAAGAAGCTATAGTATTCGGCTGAACTTGCGGGCACAAACAAGAGACAACCGCCCTGCACGGCTAAGGTCCGCAGAACCTCCGAAGCGGACTTCCAGTCTTCTCTTGGCTTTTGAAAGAAACGAATATCGCCAACGAGAAACGTCGCGGTTAACAGGACGACCATTGATGCAGCCAGCCAGCGCGATCTCCGCGCCAGCGCTTCAAAACCTAACGCCGATAAAAGAGACAACGGTGCCAAGATCGTTATCAGCTGCCTAATCGCGAAAAAGTACGCGAAGATCGCGTCCGCGAGAACGGCCGATAGCATTGGAACCAAAATATAAAGAGCCCAAAAGGCACGGTCCCTATAATTGCCCAACCTGCCTTGAAGCCGATTAGAGCAAGGCAGAGGATTAACCCTGTCCCCAAGTATCCGGCCCCTGTTAGCTCATGCAAGATCATCGGAACTGCCCTAAGCTCAATCCCGTGGCTAACGTGATAGGCCGCCACCGCCTGGCGCCATTGGTGGGCTGCCCATAAGCTCCATGGCAGAAACCCTAACGCTGCAAGAGTGATGGGCATCCCGGTGAGAAACAAGAGATCCCTACGATTCGCGCCTCTTCCGCAGCACCAAACCCAGATGAGATGGGCCAAGGACACGAAAATTATGTACGGTTGGGTATAAAGACCTGCTAGGGCGATCAGACCGTAGAGCACAAGAGCCGAAAGCGCGCGTCTCTCTACGACTTTGAAGAAAACCACCGTCGCCCAAACACTTAGCGCCATGAGGAGAGCGTGATGTGAGTGGGGACGCGAGGGTTAGGCCTTGGCGGCTTCTACCTGGGGGGTGAACTGGGCGAGGAAGGCCTGCTGGCTGATCTTGCCCAAGTGGATGCCGGCAGTGCCGCCGGCGTGGATGATCTCGATGTCGGTGAGGCCGATGGAGCCGAGTACCAGGCGCAGGTAGACCGACTCCAGATTGTAGGACTCCGGGCGAGCCGGGGCTGTAGACACCTCCGGAAGCGATCATGGATGGTGACCTTCTTGTTCTTGAGCAGGCCCTCGTGCTGCGAGCTGAAGGTGACGTTGACGCGGCAGATCCAGGCCTTGACGATGGCGGGGATGCTGAAGTTGTACATAGGGGTCCCGAGGACGATGTGGTCGGCGGCCTGGAGCTCGGCGATGAGGGTGTTGCCGACTTCGAGGGCCTTCTTCATCTCGGGCGAGTGGGATTCGGCGGGGTGAAGGCGCCGCCCATCCAGGGCAGGTTGATCCAAGGTAAGTCGGTCTTCTGGAGGTCGCGGGTGACGACGGTGGCACCGGCGTGGGCCTGCTTGTAGGCTTCGATGAAGGTGTGAGTGAGGGCGTTCGAGACGGAGTAGTCGCCACGAGGGCTGGAGGTGATGGCCAGGAGTGCGGGCATGCCGGGTGTCCCTTGGAA
>JALYVA010000167.1 GCA_030853485.1 Acidobacteriota bacterium | reverse complement strand
TGCCGTTACCTGCCGGCATGCAGGTGCAAGCCAAGATTTACGCGAGCACTGTCGAGTTATGGCGTGACGGTCGCTGCGTCGCCAGGCACGAGCGTTGTTACCGGCGCCAGCAACAGATCCTGGATTTGGAGCATTATCTGGATGTGCTGTTTCGGAAACCGGGCGCGTTGGCCGGTTCGAAACCGCTGGAGCAGAAACGCCAGGCGGGCCTCTGGCCCGCAAGCTTTGATCAGATCTGGCAGGGGCTCATCGAACGGCACGGCAAGCAGAGCGGCACGAAGCAGATGATCGATCTGCTGAAGCTTTCGCCGAAGTATGGCCATCAGAAACTGCGCGGGGCCATCGAGTCCGCCATGGCCACGGGTTGCTATGACACGGCAGGCGTCCGACACCTGCTGGATGTGGACGAACTGCGACATGTCTCCTGTGAAGCCATTGATGTCGGCTTCTTGGAGCGCTATGCACGGCCGCTTCCGGCCTTGCAGGAATATGATCAACTGCTCACCGCCGGGTTCGCGCAATGAGCAACCAAATGATTCAACTACAGGAAGCCACCATCAAGACTCATTGCAAGGCGCTGCGTATGCCCATGGTGTCTTCGCAGTTCGGCAGTCTGGCCGAACAAGCGATTCGCGAGAAGCAAAGTCACATCGGGTATCTGGAAGCTCTGCTAACAGCGGAGATAGAAGAACGCGAGCGGAACACGATCGAGCGGCGCATTCGGGAAGCGCGCCTGCCGCGTGTGAAGACGCTGGAGGAGTTTGACTATACGCAATCGCCGCATGTCACGGCCGCTAAGATGCGCGACCTAGCCGAGGGCGGTTACATCGAGCGTGCCGAGCCCGTATTGCTGATCGGCGAATGTGGCACGGGGAAGACGCATTTGTTGACCGGACTCTGCGTGGCGGCGTGCCGGCAAAAGTGCCGCGTCCGCTTCACGACCGCTGCCGGGCTTGTGAATGAACTGGTCGAAGCCAAGCACCAGCTCGAATTACCTCGCGTCATCGCGCGTTGGAGCCGCTACGACCTCATTGCGATTGACGAAGTAGGGTACGTTCCGCTGGCAGAAGTGGGCGCGGAGTTCCTGTTTCAGGTGGTGGCCGAGCGAGCGGAAAAAGCGGCTGTGATTCTCACCACGAACTTGCCGTTCTCCGAATGGACGCAAGTCATCCCCAACGCCCGCCTTTGCAAAGCTCTGTTGGACCGCATCACGGATCGGGCTCACATTCTGGAGACCGGCACGGAATCCTACCGCTTCCGCCGCACGACCAATAAAAAGAAGGGAGGAGAGAAGCAGAGTTAAGACCGAAGGCCGTGGAAAGGACGAGCAGATGGAAAGCCCGGAAAACCAAGAACAGGTTTCCCAATCTTCCCACTGCTCTTGGAAATCGTTCCGCGATTCCCACATTCCCACCGCCCCGACGAACACTACATATATAAAAGTGAGGCCGGAGACAGCCCCGCTAAAAGAATCAATAGCTTAGGGTGGGCCAAATTAAACCGCCGAAGTGGGCCGAAAAAACTTGCCAAACGCACCGCTGGGTGACATCAGTAAACGTACCATCGCCGTTGTTGTGATACAAGACATTCTCACCCCAATAACAGATGAACAGGTCATCAAACCGTCATTATCGTAATCGCCAACGCAAACGCCGCATGACCAGCCTGTGCGGAGCAGGTCCGCTTTTGCGGTCACATCGGAGAATGTACCGTCTCGATTGTTCTTATACAGACGGTTCGTTGCGCCGGCCGGGGGTTCCCCGAAGCGTGTCCCGCAAAGGAGGAAGATGTCGAGCCAGCCGTCATTATCGTAGTCCAAGAGACTCGCTGGCTTTCATCGACCACAGCAAAAAACATCAAATTGGAATTCGTCATAGAGCAGGCACTTGCAGCCGAGTTCCGGGAGAACGTCTCAGAGATCCGCGCGCAATGGGAGCGGCTATCGGCTCGGCATCCCTTTCTGGAAGAAAACGCTGAGACGCGTGCTGCCAGTTTGCGGCGTGGACCAAACGCGAAAGAAAAGACCGTTTGGCTGGTCTGCTGAGCAGTTTGGATCCGATGTAAATGCGGGCCGGGGTACCCGGGATCGACACGCTATGGCAAGGGTGGGCGTGCTCAGCCCGATAGTGAGAGTTTTTGCTTCTCTCCGACTATGTTTTTGATGTGTCTTCTCCTATTCGGAATTTTCAATGTCTTTGCGGTCGTCTTCGCCTTTGCCT
>JALYVA010000163.1 GCA_030853485.1 Acidobacteriota bacterium | reverse complement strand
TCGACCGCCAGTCGGGTGATGTCTCCGTGGACGATTTCAATCTTGCTCATGCGTTTTCTCCGCTGCATTTGCTGCAGGTTGGATGCGCCACGACGCGGGCTTCGCCTGCATCTTTCACGCCGTAGTAACACTCCGTTCTCATTCAGATTCTATGGTTGGGGTCACGCAATCAACTCAACATCTAGGCGAAACTACTATGGCTACCCCTGTCCTTACTCCTCCCGGCTCTTTGCTCGACCAGAAGATGAAAAAGTCGTCGCCAGGCAAGATCGGCATGATCGTGTTTGGCGTGATGCTGGTGGGCGGGCTGATCTATATCGGCTCGAAGCTGGCTGGTGACCTTTCGATCGTCCACACGGCATCGGTGTTTCCCTTTGTGCTGCTCGGGGTGGCGCTCTTTATTGCGCTGGGGTTTGAATTCGTCAATGGCTTTCACGACACGGCGAATGCTGTGGCGACGGTGATCTACACGCACTCCCTGGAGCCGCACGTGGCGGTGGTGTGGTCGGGACTGTGGAACTTTGTCGGGGTGCTGACGAGCTCGGGCACGGTGGCGTTTGCGATCATCTCGCTTCTTCCGGTGGAGCTAATTCTGAAGGTGAGCAAAGGCTCAGGTTTCTCGATGGTGTTCGCGCTTCTGGTGGCGGCGATTCTGTGGAATCTCGCGACCTGGTGGCGGGGCTTGCCGGCGTCGAGCTCGCATACGATGATCGGCTCGATTTTAGGGGTAGGCATTGCGAACCAGCTGATGCAGGGCAACTCCGGCACGGCGGGCGTGGATTGGGAGCAGGTGACAAAGGTCTTCAAGGCTCTGCTGGTTTCGCCGATTGTAGGTTTTGTCATGGCAGCGCTGATCTTCTGGCTCTTCAAACTGGTAGCCCGCGACCCGCGGCTCTATAAGGCTCCAGAAGGCACCGCTCCGCCACCGTTTTATATTCGTGCGCTTCTCATCTTGACGTGCACGGGGGTGAGCTTTTTCCATGGTTCCAATGATGGACAGAAGGGCATGGGCTTGATCATGCTGATTCTGGTGGGTACGGTGCCGACGGCCTATGCGTTGAACCACACGGTCAATGCACACGAAGTGCAGACCTTCGCCGCGGTATCGACACAGGTGGCTGGCGCGGTGGGAAACTACGTGGAACCCACGGCGACGCTGCAGGAAGCAGGCTTTCAGCTGGAGCGCTTTATCAGCACGAAGAAGTATGAGCCCGGTGTGATGCTTGCGTTGCAGCAGGAGGTCACGGACATTCGCAACGAGGCGACCCAGTATGGCGCGCTGAGCAATGTGCCCTCAGAGATGCAGGCCAACGTGCGCAACCAGATGTACCTGACCAGCGAGACGCTGCGGCTGCTGCCGAAGCTGGGCCCAAAGATAAGCGCGAGCGACACCGCCGCGCTCAAGAACTACAAGGGCTTTCTCGACAAATCGACGAAGTTCATTCCGACGTGGGTGAAGGTTGCAGTGGCATTGGCGCTTGGCTTGGGGACCATGGTCGGCTGGAAGCGCATTGTGATCACGGTGGGCGAGAAGATCGGCAAGACGCACCTGACGTATGCGCAGGGTGCGGCGGCGGAGATTACGGCGATGATCACGATTGGCCTGGCAGATGGCTACGGACTGCCGGTGAGTACGACGCACGTGCTGAGCTCTGGTGTGGCAGGCACCATGATGGCGAACAGGAGCGGGCTGCAGATGTCGACGCTGCGGGATATTGCGCTGGCGTGGGTGTTTACGCTGCCGGTTGCGGCGTTGCTTTCGGGCTGCCTGTTCTGGTTGTTCAACAGCATCGCGAAGTAGCTGCAGTGCCAGTGGCTGGATGCGGCGGAATGCGTGTTCCGCCGCATTTTTAGCTCGCCGGAGGAACTCTGGGGCTTATGATGATCCAAAATCCAAAGTAGCTCGAGGGGGACTTCCTTGTTCGATTTGCTTTTCAGTAGCCGTTTGCGCTCTCTCTTGGTCCTTGTTGCTTTGCTGATCTGCACGGCGGAGTCTTTGAGGGCGCAAGAGCCCGTAGGGACGCCCCCGCCCTATGCTGTTGCGCAGGTGCTCCCGGTTGCCGTGCAACCCGGTGTCACGATTTCGGCCGAGTATACCGATGGGTTGGCGAGGCGGATCCTAAAAGCGCTCGAGGAGTCGAACCGGTTCAAGACCGTGGTGCAGGCCGGGGATGTGGGCGCAACCCCGGAGGCGTTGCCGAACGGGGCGACACTCAGGATCGCGCCCACCGTGACGCGTTTTGTCGCGGGAAATCGTGCTGAACGCTACGTGATCGGGTTTGGCGCTGGAGCGACGAAAATTACCGTGCATCTGGCGTTTACTGACGCCGCGACCTCGAAGCTGCTGCTGGAGCAGGATGTTAAAGGCCTGATCTGGTATGGAACGGCGTTCAAAGGATTCGGCGACCCGAACAGCGCCCAGAAGGATATTGCAAAAGACATCAAGGCCATTGTGGTGAAGCATTTCTGAGCCGCGCCGCGAACGTCTTGTGGTTGGTATGCTTAGACGTACACCTACAAGACCATGAGCCTGAAAGCAAAGATCGAAGCTGTTATTTACGCCTCAGAAGAACCGGTAACGCTGGCCCAGCTTGCGGGCCTGCTGGGACATGAAGCCCAGGCCGAGCTGGACCACCTGGACGCGGCCCAACATTCGCTGCCGCTTGATGAAGCGGATGGGGAGGAGCAACCTGCCCACACAAATGAACGGAACGGCGAGGCTTCTCCTGCGGCCGCTCCGCATGCTGAAACGCTCGAGGAGCATCTGCACGACGCGGCGGCGGATGAGGCGGCGCATGTCCGGTCCTCGCGTGAGCATGCGGCGGCGGACGAGGCGGCCATGAGCACGGCGGATTCGCTCGACGCGGATCCCGTTTCGACTGCTGATCTCGCTCTGGAGCTGACCGGGGTTGGAGGTCGTGCGGAGGGAGCATCCGGGCCGCATATTCACGTGGCAGTGGGTAACGAGCAAAAGGACAACGAGAAAAAGCTCGCGCGCGAGGCCAGGGAGCAGGAGCGCAGGTTGCGGGAGTACTTTCGCAGCATGCTGGACCAGCTGATCGCAGATTACGCCACATCCGAACGCGGACTCGAAATTCGAGAAGTCGCGGGCGGGTTTCGACTTGCCACCAAGCCGGAGTATCACGATGCGGTGCGAGGCTTCGTGAAGTCGTTGAAGCCTCCGCTGAAGCTTACGCTGCAGGCGCTCGAGACCCTCGCCGTGGTGGCGTATAAGCAGCCTGTGACCGCGCCCGAAGTCTCTGAAATTCGCGGTGTCGATTCAGGCGGTGTCCTGGGGTCGCTGATGGCCCGCAAGCTGGTGGCGACTGCAGGACGCAAGCAGGTGATTGGCCGGCCGATACTCTACAAAACGACAAAGGATTTCCTTCTGCGCTTTGGGTTGAAAGACCTGAACGAGCTTCCAAGCATCGAAGAGTTTGAGAAGATGGCGGGCGAACTCGCCGAACAAGAGGAGATTCCGATGGAACATCACGCGCCAGAGGCCCCGGCGGAGGTGGAGCGGGAAAAAGATCGTACGGAGCCGCAGGCCGACGGAGACAGCAGCCCGGCCGAGACGGTCGCTGATGAGGCGATCGTAGACGGTCGGGAGTCCGGGCTTCCGCCAAACTATGACACGGGACAGGATGCAGATGGGAAAGTGGCAGACTCTCCTGAACTCGATGCCGAAGTGCAGCGGGATGCGCAACGCGAGTCCGAGGGAAAGTGAGGGAAGGAACGCATGGCTGACTCTAAGTTCGATACCGCTCTCCATCCCAAGTCAAATCCGTACGACTCTCCGGATACGCCGGAAGACGAAGAGCCGGATACGGTGGCCACGCCGGAGGGTGACAATGAGGCTGCGCCGGATGCTCCCTTGCGGAAAGCGCCGGATGGTTTGCAAACGCCTCCTGCGATCGACACAAACAAGGTATAACGTCAGGCTAACGGAGGAAGCGCCTCGTTCATGAGCTCTCCGCAGCCTAACCCGGACCTCTACCTGCACGTCCGCGTGGTGATCTCGATCATCGTGGGTCTTTGCATCACCACTCTGCTGAGCGGATTTGCGCGGTTTGTGCAGCATCCCAAACGCGCCCGAGTTTCCGTTTTGCATCTTGGTTGGGCGGCGTCGCTGCTGTTATGGATCATTCACTTCTGGTGGTGGGAGTTTCGGCTCACGCTGGTTCCACAGTGGACCTTCGCGATCTACTTCTTCGTCATCGTGTATGCGATCCTTTTCTACTTTTTATGCACCCTGCTGTTTCCGTCGGACCTCAAGGATTACGCGGGATACGAAGACTATTTCCTCTCGAGGCGTAGGTGGTTCTTCGGTTTTCTCGCGGCTACATTTGTTGCCGATGTGGTCGATACGTGGCTGAAGGGTAGTGCGTATGTGCAATCTTTCGGAATAGAGTACCCGGTACGAATTGCGTTGAATCTTGCCTTCTGCTTCACTGCCATACTTACAAAAAATCGCAAAGTCCAGTTCGGCGTCCTCACGGTGTCGCTGCTGTATCACGTCTTCTTCATCCTGCACGTGTACAGCACGCCGTAAGCGCGGGGACGGTAAACTAAAAGAGATACACGAGCAGGACCGACCGCGATGAGAAGCGACCGCAGTCAGAAAGATGGAACAGGTATGACGAAGTCTGATTTGAAAAGCAGGGCAGGAGAGATACCGGAAGAGCCGAAGGGTGATCGGCTACAGAAGATTCTCGCGCAGGCTGGGATTGCGAGCCGACGGAAGGCAGAGGAGATTATTCTCGACGGGCGCGTGCAGGTAAACGGCGTGGTGGTGAATACGCTGGGCACTCGCCACGACTCTTCGAAAGATCACATTCGCGTGGATGGAAAGCTGCTGCATGGGCCGGAGGAGCAGCGGTACTACATGCTGAACAAGCCGCGCGGGTATGTGACTACGCTTGAAGACCCTGAGAAGCGGCCCACCGTGATGCAGTTGATGACACAGAAGCGCGGCCCTCATGGAGACCAGGTTCGGCTGTATCCGGTGGGCCGGCTTGACTACCTGAGCGAGGGCCTGTTGTTGATGACCAATGACGGGAATCTTGCAAACGCGTTGTCGAAGGCCGCAGCAGGCGTGGAGAAGACCTATCTGGTGAAGATCAGCGGGGTGCCTCCGGCATCGGGTTTGGAGCAGATCCGCCGCGGGATCATGATCGACCGTGGACGTCTGGATGAGGTTCGCAGCGGGCGGCGCGACCGCATCATTACCGCACCTGCAAAGGTAGAACTGGTGCGCGGCGGCGATAACCCATGGTATGAACTGACGTTGATTGAAGGACGGAATCGGCAGATCCGTAAGATGTTTGAAGAGATCGGTCATCATGTGGAGAAAATTCGGCGCATTGGGTATGGCGCGCTGCGCCTCGATGTGCCGCCCGGTGAGTATCGCGAACTCAGTCCGGGCGAGGTCATGGCACTGGACCGCGCGGCGAAGGGCAAGAAGGTGGTGCCGAAGAAGAAAACGCCGGAGTTTGCGCAGTTGAAGTCGCCGGCGAAGAAAAAATTTTCAAAGCCCCGTCGCCAGCCGGTCGGGACGAAGGCTCCACGTCGTTCAAGCTAAAGCAGACCTGGCAAGTCGCGTCAATCCCCTTGGAACATACCGCCTTCGCCCCCGGGGCCCGGGGACTCACAATGACAATCCCGCTCGCGACCGACGGAAGCGCCAACCGAAGGGGTATACCCGTCACGAAGTGACCGCCCCACGCGCAGTGGGCCCGGCCGGCAGGCCAATCCTTCCTTCTGCGGTATGGCGTGAAAATTGCTGTGGCACTTCGGTTTTTGTGCGTCGTTTGTGCGGCTTGACACTTCCTGTTTCACACGCCCAAAATACTCCCGCGATGAAACTTTCCTTTGATGACATTCACAGGGGCAAGGGCATCCAATCAGCAGTGGAGGAGTAAAGTGGCAATCGAAAAAGCAACATTTGGTGCAGGATGTTTTTGGGGTGTTGAAGCCCGTTTCGGCGAGATCACAGGTGTTATCGATACGACCGTGGGATACGAAGGCGGCAACCTCGAACACCCAACCTATAAAGAAGTTTGTACCGACCGCACCGGCCATGCGGAGGTTGTTCAGGTTAGATTCGATCCATCTCGTCTTTCCTACGAGACTCTGCTGGATGCATTTTTTGCGTTGCATGATCCCACCCAGGTGAATCGACAGGGACCGGACTGGGGATCGCAATATCGGAGCGCAATCTTTACTCATAGCGACGAACAGTTTGCAGAGGCGCGAGCGAAGATTGCCGAACTGAACGCTTCAGGCTCCTATCGCAAGCCGATCGCAACGCAGGTAATCCCAGCGACAACATTCTGGAAAGCCGAGGAGTATCACCAGAGGTACCTGGAGAAGCGTGGGATGGTGAGCTGTCATATTTAGACGACAAGGTGCGGGTCTGCGAGAAGCCGAGACTAGTACCTCTTCTCGCACATGAAAAGACCTGGGAACTCGCACCAGCAGGAGGTACCATCACCGAAGAAAGAAGCCCACCCCTCCCACGGTGGGCTTTTTCTCGGTCTAGCGCTCTCGGAGTTATCGCAGTTCCAGGTTTACTCCTGCACCGTCATCGGAAACCACGAAGCTGGTGCCCTCCGGAATAGCCGTAATCGTGCTTGCGGGGGACACTTTGTCGTCGATGAGGAGTTGGGTAGGCACATGGTCCCAGCCGTAGAGTTCAACGCGGATCTGCTTCCACCACGCCGGAAAAGTTCCTTCGTGCGCTGAAATATTCACATGAACGCCCGCAGCATCGGTGCTGCAAGTGAACTGCATGCGCAGGTATTCGCCGCGGCGGAACTTGTAGGTCTTGCCATCGTCGAGATAGAGGCTTCCTGAACAGGGAAGAGCGCCGCTTCCCTTAAAGACGCGAACCGTGAGCGGCCCCTGAGGAACTTCGTTGGTGCTTTGCACAAGAGGTGCGATGGGAAGGATCGCACCTCCGCGCACGAAGACGGGGAGGGTCTCGAGCGAGGGTTGGATCGAGAGTGTAGCCGCCGACGACGCGGTGGTCGATGCAGATGGAGAAGAAAGCGCGCGTTTGCCGCTCCAGAAGTCATACCAGTTCTGCGCCGGAAACTCGGCCTGGTACACATCGGGTTCTTCAGGCCACGGCGACGGCGCGATGAGCAGGTCAGAGCCCAGCATGAATTCACCGGAGGCCGGAATGTCGATATCGAGTGGGTGATGGTCGGTCGCGGCGTCGGGAAACTCAAGGAAGAGAGGCCTCGTCATGGGCAGTCCGGTACGCGAAGTTTCTTCTGCCAGCGTGTACAGGTAGGTCATAAGCCGATAGCGGGTTTCGATATAGCGCCGGCGAATGGCTTCGGGCTCGGCCCCCCCGGCCCACGGCTCCTGATCGAGAGTGCCCATTTCGGTGTGGTCGCGGTCGATCGGCTGGAAGGCTGCGACCTCAAGCCATTTCGTCAGCAGGTCCTGCGGTGGTGAGCCTGCGTATCCGCCCACGTCGGCACCGGTGTAGGCGAAGCCGCTGAGCCCGAGGTTCTCGATCATTGGCGTACTCAGGCGCAGATGGTTCCAGGTGCTGCTGTTATCTCCCGTCCAGGTGGCCGCGTAGCGCTGCCCGCCAGCGTAGGTGGCGCGGGTGAGCACGAACGGCCGTTGGTCCGGCGCGAGTTTGAGCAGCCCGTCAAAGGTTGCGCGCGAGTTTTCCATGCCGTAGACATTATGTATTTCTGCGTGGGTTGCGGTGTGCGTCTGGAACCCGGGTTCGTCGATGTGATGAAGCACGCTGAGCGGCATGGTCTTGGCAGGCTCGTTGAAGACTGAAGGCTCGTTCATATCGTTCCAGAAGCCTTCAATGCCGTCACGTTCGAAATCTTTATAGAGGCCGCCCCACCAGGCGCGGGTCTGCTGGCGAGTGAAGTCGGGAAACACGCTGGGACCCGGCCAGACGATGCCCGTGTAGACGGAGCCGTCGGGATTGGTGACGAAGTGATGGCCCGCAACCCCGGTGTCATACGGAGCGTAGTTGTGGTTGGGCAGGTTGGCGATATGAAGATCTGTGATCGCAACAACGTGGAAGTTCTCCTGCTTCAGTTGCGCCACCATGCCGGGCAGGTCTGGAAATTTATCTTTGTCGACGGTGAACGGGCGGTTCTTCTCTTGGAAACCGATGTCAAGGTAAATTGCATCCGCAGGAATACGATTCGTGCGGAAGCGTTGCGCAACTTCAAGCACGCGGGATTGCGGCGCGTAGCTATAGCGCGACTGCTGAAAACCGAAGGCCCACATCGGCGGAAGTGGAGGCTTGCCCGTCAGCCACGCATAGTCTTCAACAACCTGTTTCGGAGCTGGGCCGTAAAGTATGTAATAGCTGAGCGGACCGTCGGCCGCACCGAAGGAGTAGATGTCGGAGGTCTCGCGGCCAAAGTCAAAGCTGGTGCGCCACGTGTTATCCAGCAGAATGCCGAGCGTGGTGCCCGCGCGATACGTAAGGAAAAACGGAATGGCTTTGTAGATGGGATCGGTGGACTCCTGGAAGCGGTAGGCGTCGGTATTCCAGAGTGAAAAAGCTTGTTCTCGCCGATCCAGCGGACCGGTCTTATCGCCGAGACCGAAGTAGTGTTCGTCCAGCGGCATGGACTTGAAGATGCGGAACGAGGAACCGTCGAAGCGCACGGGCTGTGCATCCTGCTGGAGAATCTTTCCGGAGAGATCGCTCACGGTCAGGCGCATCGTCTTACGATCGAGCAAGACAATCAGCGAGTGAGTGCGGAACCCAACGTGTTCCGGTGTGGTGTCGGGCGCTACTCTGACAGAGCTTTGCCGCGACGTTTCGAGCACGGCCCAGGAGGCATCTTCAGGCATGGAGCCACGCGGGGTTATGCGAACCCGGAGAATATCGTCACGCAGCGCCGTGATCTGCTCGATCGCCGAGCCGCTTGTCACCTGGAGTCCGTCGGACAGTGCGGTGAAATCACTGGCATGGTCGAAGACAAAGGTCCCGGAGGGTGCTGCCTGCGCAAAGAGAACCGCAGGCGGGGCGACAGACAAAAGAAGAGCTGCAGTAAGTTCAAGCCGGGTGAAATCAAAGCGTCGCATGGTTCTTCCTGATCTGGATTTTGCTGGTTGAGTATGTTGGTAGGTGGTGATTGGATTCGCTGCGAACGGCCCTAAGGTTGATCGAGAGATGAGGAGTGTGAGTCCTCGACGGCGATGACGGCGCGTTGACGGCGCTGCTGCTGAATGATCTTCATCTGCTCGATGGCATGAGTCGCGGCCTGGGTGTTGCCGGACTTGCGGTATAGCCGCGCAAGCTGGTAATGAAGCGTGCCATCCTGATCGGTGTCGATGCCAAGGTTGAGTTCCTCGATCGCCTGCTGATCTTTTCCCGCATCGGCGTAGACCTCTCCAAGCAGAGCATGAATATGCGGAAGCATCTGCGGCTTGGCGTGAAGGGCTTGCTCGAGGAAGGGCTCGGCTGCGCCAAACTGGTGACGTGCAATGAGTGCTTCGGCCATCAGAAGATTCAGTTCAGGATCATCGGGCGTTTTGCGGAGAGCGAGCTTTGCAGTGTCGATGGTCTGTTGGATTTGCGCGTTGCCGAAAAAAGCCGAAGCGAGCCCGAGCAAGGCTGCGGGATCGCCGGGGTTGATGTCGAGAGCCTTCTGGTATTCCACCTTCGCATCGTCATACCGCGTGCGTTGGCGATAGATGTCTCCCAGCAAAAGATGGCTCCTGGCCGAATTGGGTTCCAGCTGTTGAAATTTCTCGAGCGCAGTGAAGGCGAGACGCTCGTTGGACTGGATCGACCAGAAGTCGGCAACCGAAGCTTGCGGAGCGACAGAGAAGAGTTCGCCGGCGGCTTGCGATGCGAGCTCGTAGTTGCCGGTGAAGAACGCGCAGGCAGCAAGCGTTTGCAGGGCCGAGGGGACCTTTGTATTCAGACTAGCCTTTGCGGTGTTGGCGCACTGCGCATAACGCCCCGCCAGGTAGTCCTGCTCGGCGGATTGTTTGGTAGCAGTGTTCGCAGTCTGAGCCTCGGGCAGCGACTGATGAGCAAAAGCCGCGGAGAGCAGATGATAGAGCTCGGCAGGAATATTCCCGGTCCTGTTCTGTTCGTCGAGAAACTGCTGGAAGGTAGCGGAGGGAATGGGTTCCAGCTCTTCTGTGAGTGAAGAGACATTGGCGTGGAGAAAACCAGGGTCGCGCGTCCACAGATCGTTCAGTAGCCGAACGGCCTCGTCGTTTGCGGACGCCTCGACATCAAGACGAGCCTGCCCCAGCTTAGCGAGCGCACACGCGGGGCTCGCCTGCAGATCGGCCTCGAACTCCGCTGCCGCCTCTGCGGCGTTGTGCTGACGAAGAGCCAGAAAACCGAGCTCGGCGTGGATGCAGGGAGGCCGTGGCTCAAGAACGAGGGCGCTCTTATAGAGATCAACTGCTTCTTTGTAGCGCGTCTGTTTCGCGAGCGATTGGGCGAAAAGGACTTTGGCGTAAGAGGATTCGTGTGCGCTGCCGGAAAGATGCCGGGCGTCCTGCTCTACCTGGTCGAGCCGCACAATGCCGAGGCCGAACCACGCTGAACTTTGAGAGGGATCGAGCCGGACCGCACGCTCGAAAGCCCGTGCCGCGAGCGTGTACTTCTGTTGAGAAGAGTAGGCGCGCCCAAGAGTCGTGGACGGAAGCGGATCGGTCGCGTTCATCGTCTCGGCCCTTAGAAGATTGGGAATAGCCTTGCCAGCGTTTCCAATACGAAGGTAGTCGATGCCGAGGAAAAGGGTCGGAACATACAGCGAAGGCTTCAGCCGGAGCGCATGCTCGAAGCTCAGAATAGCTGCGTTGAACTCGCCCGCCTCATGTTGCATCAAGCCGAGATTGGCCCATAGCTCCGGGATGTCAGACCGAAGTTTCACCGCTTGGCTATAGCTGTTTGCAGCGGAGATGTAGTCTTTGCCGGCCTGGGCTTGTTGCGCCAAGTCCAACAGCGAGCGGAACGCTGCGTCTCGGTCCTGCTGGCTGAATGCCGAAAGAGGCGTCGCCAGCAGGAACAAAAGCAGTAGTTTGCGGTGAAGATTCAAGCCAAGGTCACCAATAAAACTTCCCTGCAAATTGTACGGTTCTTGCCGGGAAGGTGTTGGTGATCTGGCCGAAGCTCGATCCGCAGGTGGCGCTTGCATTCGGGTCGCAGCCACCGTAGGATTCGCCTCCACCCTGTGGTGCGTAGAACTGCGGATGGTTGAAGGTGTTGTACAGTTCCCCGCGAAGCTGGAAGCGCATGCTCTCGGTGAAATGCCAGTTTTTCATGATCGACGTGTCCCAGTTCTGATACTTGGGTCCGCGAAGGTTGGAGAAGAAGCGTGGAGCCGTCCCGAAGCTGCCATAGGGCGCGAAGGCGAAGGCTGCGGTATTGAACCACTCGTGAATGGTGGGGTGCGCGAGGTGAGGATCGGCAATAACATCCGGCCTCGGATTGCCGCCGAAGGAAGGCTGGTTCGCACCCTGTACGCTGATCGGAATGCCGGACTTGAAGGTGACGATCTGCGAGACCTCCCATCCGCCGATCACCGCGTCGGCGGCACGGCTCATGTGATTGCCGACGGCACGTCCGCGTCCGACGGGCAATTGATAGACGTAGTTCGCGACCAGGCTGTGCGGCGTGTCCGAGCCATCGACGCTCTTCTCCGCTGCGAGATTGTAAGTGTTGGCTGGACCGCCGCTGCCGGTGTAGGACCAGGCGTTATTTCCTTCCACGTTGTCGAGGAATTTGGAGTAGGTGTACGAAACAAGCGCGGTAAGGCCCTTGCTGAAGCGGTGATTGTAGGAGGCCTGCAGCGCGTTATAAATCGAGAAGCCGTAGGTCGGGTCGTTTTCCGTCACGTTGCAATACTGCGGGTAGGGAGATAACAGATGGGCCAGAGGAATCGTCTTCTGATCCAGTCCGCAGCCTCCGGTACCTGCAGGAATCGCTCCATAGAATGGATTTGCGACCAGGGCGTTCAGCGCGGTTGCACCCATCGGAAGATACTTCGGATCGAGTTGGCTTCGGTTAATAACGTTGTTGATCATGTGCGTGCCATGATTGCCGACAAAATCGACCTCGAGCGAATCGTTCTGCGTGATCCCCCACTGGAAGCCTGCCATGTACTGCTGCACATAGCTGGACTTGCGATTGATAAACGCGCTGCCCACGCTGTCGCCCACCTGTTGGAGCTCTCCGAGAGAGTTTCCGGTGATGGGAACGTAGCCATTGGGGAAAGGGTTGCCGATGCTGACCGCAGCATTCGGTGTAATGCCCCCGTCGAGCGACACCGGCGACGTGGTTGTGCTCGCGAAACCAGAGTTTGACCCTGGAAAACAGCAGGTAATCGACGGTGGATAGAAGATGCCGTACCCTCCGTGCAGCAGGAAGCTGTGGGGCGCCTGGTAGGTAAAGCCGAATCGAGGCGCGATGTTCGCATAGTTGGTGTGAAAGACGGTGCGTTGGTTGTCAGAAAGGAACTGCAACACTCCCGGCAGATTTTGTCCGATCGCCGCGCCAATCGGGTTCAGAGCCGTCGGGTTGAAGGTTGCTGCGACGTTGTGACGATAGGTTGGGCCGCTCTGCACCTCATACCGTATTCCGAGGTTCAGTGTGAGCTTCGGAAGCGGAGTCCAGTCATCCTGAACGTAGCCTCCCACGTAGTGGGTCGCCACGGCTGGATTGTAGGTGGTGCCGGTAGAGGTAGAGGTGCCTCCGGAGTTGTCGAGCACGCCGAGTAGAAGTTGCGCTGCCCCGTTCCCCGTATTGGAGGCTGCACTGTTAGGATCGGGTCCTCCCGTAAAGTTGCCGCCCGAGTCCAGAGTGGATTGGAAAAAGTTGGACTGGTCGTCTTCAAGCTCGACAAACATCGCGCCGAAGTTGATCGTGTGGTGTCCCAGCGTCTTGATGAAATCAGCGGAGACGCTTCCGACTGGACCATGGTTGGTGACGGTCTCGTTGGTGAGTGGGCCAAGAGGCGCAAAGCCTCCTACGTTCACTCGCGGGAACTCAGGGCTGTTTGCGTCCAGGTAGGCCGGCAAGCCGATGCTCGACGGTTTAAAACCGCGAGACTGATTGGTGGAGGTCTCATGCCACAGACTGACGCCTGCAGCGATGTTCATAGTAAGTGTCGGAGTGAAGATCTGGCTGTATCCGGCTGCCATGTTGTACCGGTTGTTGGGCCGGGCGTTGCCGGGTCCTGCCACGTTGGCATCGCCCCAATAGTTTGGTGTGCCGGTCTTAAATTCCTTCTTGTAGGAATAGCGGAAGTACACGCGGGCTGCGTCATTGATGTTGTGGTCGACGCGAATCAGGTACTCGTCTGAATTCGCAGGGGCCGTACCCGAGCCGAAAAAGTTGTTGGTGAGCTGCGAGTTGGTCGCAGTGGGATAGTAGCTCAGAAGCTTCGCACCAATCGGATCAAGCGGGCCAAGCGTGGTAATGTCGTTGTTGGCAATCGGATCGCGAATGAATCCTGACTTTGTCGCGACACGACCGGTCCTCGGATCGACCTGTCCTTGCGTAATGGCACGAACACTGTGCGGGTCATAGATCTGTCCGTTGTACACCGGGCGTCCCAGCGCGTCGACCAAAGGCTTGCCGTTGCTGTCTGTCTCTTGTGCTCCCAGCAGGGCTGCGAAGTGTCCAGCACGGAAGTCGGCCGTCGGCACGGAGAAGGTGCTGTTGACCGGAGTGGCAAGCGTGAGGCGCTCAAACAACCCGAAGAGGAACGTTTTCTCCCGCTGCCGGTAGAGACCCGGAATGTAGAGCGGGCCGCCAGCGGAAACGCCATACTGATTGCGATTGAAGCTCAGCTTCGGCTGATTGTTGTGATTGTTGAACCAGGAGTTGGCATCAAGCGCGTCGTTGCGATAGAACTCGTACACATCACCGTGGAACCGGCTTGTGCCCGACTTGCTGACCACGTTGACAACATTCCCTGTGCTCCAGCCGTATTGCGCGGTGAAGGAGTTGTTCTGCACCTTGAACTCCTGAACGGCATCGACCGAAGGCACATAGGAAACAGCGCCCCACTCCGGGTCCGTGTCCCACGCGCCGTCCAGCAGATAGGCCGAGGTGCCGAAGAAGCCTCCCGCAAAGTTGAGGAACGAGATGTCCTGGTCCGCATTGTCCGTGCTCGGCCCGCCACCGCCGAGCAGCATCTGACCTTCCGAAGTATTGTTCACCGACGAGTTCAGCGTAGCCAGGCCATAAACGTTGCGCTGGTTGAGGGGAAGTTCGACCACCTGTTTCGCGTCAATGTCCGCGGAGATGTTGGCGTTATCTGTATTCAGTACCGAGGCCTGGGCATTGACGACAATCTGCTGGGTGTCGGCGCCCACGGTGAGAGCCACGTTCTGCGTGGCCGACTTCGCCGCGTCGAGCACAATCCCGTTCTGCCGATATTCCTCGAACCCCTTGATCTGGATTGTCAGCGTATACGTGGACGGCGGCAGCTGGCTGAAGGAGTAGTGGCCGTTCGCGTCGCTGCTTATCGAACGCTTGATGCCTCTCTCCTGGCTCGTGAGCTGGACCGCAGCCTCGGGAATGAGCGCGCCGGATGGGTCAGTAACTGTTCCGCTGAGAGTGGCGGTCGTAACCGCGAGCTGCGCCAGCGTCCGGGGAACGCCAAGCATAAGCAGGCCGAGCAGGACCGGAAGCGTGCACCAATATAGTTTGCTTCGTTTCAAGGAAGTGCCTCCAAAAACCTGAATTCGAAGCCCGCTTCCAAACCCGGGAGCTCTTCGGCGACGCGAATTTACAGGAATGTCAAACGAACGAATTTATAGGGAGGCCAGGCCACGGCGCATAAGGTCTTTGCGGCATGGTGGTACGTTCTTATCATGTAAATTCCCGTCTAAGCCGTTTTGAAAGAATAACTTAGTGAGACCATCCCTTTAAGCCAGATATGCCGCTTATGCGCTATAATCCTCGTTCGACAGTGGTTCGACAATGCAGGTGGAATCGGTAAAAGGCACTCACGCGGACTTCAGCGAGCAGCAAAAAGACGCGATCCATCAGGAGATGGAGCGGTTGCTGGGGAATCCCTACTTCAGTAACAGCAGGCGCTTTCCCGCCTTCCTCCGTTTCGTGATCGAACAGACAATCTCAGGGCACTCCGACTGTCTGAAGGAGAGAACCTTAGGCGTAGAAATCTTCGGCAGGACCGCGGACTACGATACCTCCTCCGATCCCATCGTCAGGGTCACTGCCGCTGAAATCCGCAAGCGCATCGCGCAGTACTATCAGGATCCCGGTCACGAACACGAGCTCCGGATTTCCCTTCCACCCGGCTCCTATGTGCCGCAGTTTCACTGGGCTCCCATGGAAAAGGATCCGAACCCCTCCACTCCACTCCCGGCCACCCTTGCCGAGCCGGCACCATCGGCCGATCGCCACCCGGTCGCTGCGGTACAGGCCAACAGCGCCGCGTCATCCAGCAGCTGGCGGAACGCCTTCCTTGCTCTTTGTATATTGCTGCTATGCGGCGGCATCTTGGCCGCCAGCTTGTGGAATTCCAGCCATCGAACACCTTTTGATTCCTTCTGGGGTCCGGTGCTCAACACCGGCGACCCGCTGCTGTTCTGCATCGCGGACCAGAGCCAGTACTCGGCCATTTCGCTCCGCGACGCCCAGGATCCCACCCATCAGACCGTTCTCAGGGACAACCTGACTGCCGTCGTGATCGATGATCTCAACCCGATCGTTCGCGTCGCCGGTGTATTGCAGGCCAACGGAAAGAAGTACACCCTGCGGGGAGAGAACAGCACCACGCTCAACGACCTGCGCAGCGGCCCGACGATCTTCATCGGCGCCTTTGACAACGCCTGGACCCTCCGCCTCACCAAGGGGATGCACTTCCACTTCGCCAGCAATGCCGATATGTCCGAGTTCCGCATCGTGGAAGGCGACTCGCCCGGACAAACACGCTGGATCGTGTACCGTTCGCAACAGATGGCCACCAATAACTACAACGACTACGCGGTAATTGCCCGTTTTACGGACGCCATCACAGGCCGCATAGCCGTCGTCATTGCAGGCGTCGGCCGAGGCGGCACCATCGCCGCCGGAGAGTTTCTGACCAACCCCGGCGACCTGGCCCAACTCGAACGAGCAACACGGGCTTCGGGAAATAAGAAAAACATGGAAATCGTCCTCAGCACGCCCATCATTGATGGCGAGCCGGGCACGCCGAAGATGGAAGCTTCCTACTTCTGGTAGCACGCCGCATCGAACAACCTGCCCTGAGCGCGCTCACCCGTGCCTGTGGATAATCTTATTTACTGAACAATAATCTTTATCGTCTATACTTGCTCCATGCTGGCAGATCAAGCTAAGACGTTTCGTGAGCTTTGCCGGGACAATGGCATCGCGGTCACGCACCAGCGGCAGGTCTTGTACGAAGTCATGACGACCATGCACGGCCACCCCAGCCCGGAGGAGGTTTATGCGAAGGTCAAGAAGAAGGTGCCCGCAATCTCGCTTGCGACCGTTTACAAGAACATCCATTTGTTTGTCGAAAGTGGCGTCTTCCGCGAGGTGAGCGTACACCACGGCTCATTGCGCGTGGAGATGAACGACCAGGCACACCATCACATGGTGTGCTCCAGATGCAAGGGAATTACCGACATCGGGGAGAAGGAGCTCGGCCTGCGTTCCACACGCGACAGGCTGCCGGGCGGCTTTCTGGTGGAGCGGTACGCCGTAGACGTGATCGGCGTCTGCGCGAAATGTCAATGATGTGCAACCGGTAACTGAGGAGGAAGTATGGCGGACAAAATTCAGGATGGATCCAACGGACCCGCGCACGGCGAAGGGTTCATGACGTCAGATGCAGGCCGTCCCGTCGGGGACAATCAGAACTCGATGACGGTCGGACCGCGCGGGCCAATCGTTGGCGACGACTTTCTTCTCTTCGAAAAGATGGCGCACTTCAATCGCGAGCGGATTCCCGAGCGCGTGGTCCATGCCAAGGGATCAGGTGCCTATGGCACGTTCACCTGCACCAATCCCGAGATGGCCAAATACACGTCGGCAAAACTCTTCGAGACCAAGGGCAAGCAGACGCCGCTCCTGATCCGGTTCTCGACCGTTGGCGGAGAAAAAGGATCGGCCGACTCGGAACGCGATCCGCGAGGCTTCTCGATCAAGTTCTACACCGAAGAAGGCAACTGGGACATGGTGGGAAACAATACGCCGGTCTTCTTTGTACGCGACCCGCTGAAGTTCTCGGACTTCATTCACACCCAGAAGCGCGATCCGGAGACGAACCTGAAATCGCCGCGCATGATGTGGGACTTCTGGTCGCTTTCGCCCGAGAGCCTGCACCAGGTAACGATCCTGATGTCAGACCGCGGCACCCCGGACGGCTACCGCCACATGAACGGATACAGTTCGCACACCTTCTCGCTGGTCAACTCCAAGAACGAGTTGTTCTATGTAAAGTGGCATTTCAAGACTAAGCAGGGGATCAAGAACTTCACCGCAGAGGAAGCCGACCAGATGCGTGCCAAGGACATGGACCACTCGCAGCGCGACCTCTTCAGTGCAATCGAAAAAGGCGACTTCCCGAAGTGGAGTGTGAAGGTGCAGGTGATGCCCGAGGCCGAATCGAAGACATACCACATCAATCCATTCGACCTGACCAAGGTGTGGCCGCATGCAGACTTCCCGCTGATCGATGTGGGCGAGATGGAACTGAATCGGAACCCGAAGAACTACTTCGCCGAAATCGAACAAGCTGCTTTCGAGCCCCGCAACGTCGTTCCCGGCATGGGCTTTTCGCCGGACAAGATGCTGCAGGCACGCCTGATCAGCTACCCGGACGCCCATCGTTATCGTCTCGGCGGCAACTACCAGTCGCTACCTGTGAACACGCCAAAGTGTCCGTTCGCCACCTACAATCGCGACGGAATGATGGCTCTGGGAGACAATGGTGGCAACTCGCCGAACTATGAACCCAACAGCTTCGGCGGCCCAAAAGAAAACCCACGCTACATCGAGCGCAAGGTAACGCTCGACAACCCGACTGTCGGACGCTGGGATCATCGCGAACACGATGGCGACTACTACAGCCAGGCGGGAAACCTCTTTCGCCTGATGCCTGCCGACGAGCAGCAGCGGCTGTTTCAAAACATCGCAGGCACCCTGGGCGAGGTCGAGACCCGCATCCAGGACCTCCAGATCAATCACTTCTACAAGTGCGATCCGAAGTACGGTGAAGGCGTCGCCAAAGCCATCGGACGCAGGATCGAGGAGATTGTGAAGAAGGAAGAACTAGTCAACGCGTAAGCTGCCTAGGCCAAACTCGCCGCGGATGAGCGCGGGCCAAACGGATAGAAGCTCCTCCGTTTTACTCGCGTCATCCGCGGTCATGCGTTGCCGTTGCAATTGCTTCTCTGTTGTCATCCACGCAGAGGATCTGCTGCTTGCCTTTCCGTTTGAATCCCTGCGATCCGCGTCGGCAGTTCCATCACTTAGGCGGCGAAGCCGCCGCCGCCTCAGGTCGCCCACCCGCATTCCACGTGGGCTTCCAGTTCGTGTCCGCGAGCCACCGTATCGGGTTCACCATCGAAGCAATGGCGCCGGTGATGTGCGTGAAGTCGATGGTGCCAATCTCGTCGCTCGGCTGGTGATAGTCCTTGTGGAGCCCATAGCTCGAGACCGTGTGCGCGATGATGCCTTGTTGTGCGAGCGCGTAATTATCCGAACGCTGGAAGAACTTCTGCGACGGATGTGGATCGTTCACCAGGTGAGCGCCATGCTTCGCGAGCTCCGGGCCAAGGTCTGACCGTCCAAAGCCAGTCAACCAGAGCGTTCCGGGGGAAACCGACGGGTCGGGCCGTCCGATCATCTCGAACTCAAGGTTTGCCACAATGCTGTTCACCGCTACCGGAGGATGCGCCAGAAAGGCACGATTGCCGAACCCGCCCAGTTCCTCCGACCCAAACAGCGCAAACACAATCGTGCGCTTCGGACGCGCTCCGTCCGCCAGAATGTGAGCCAGCGTAAGCACGGCGACGGTGCCGGAGGCGTCGTCATCCGCACCATTGTAGAGCGCATCGCCCATCGCGTTCGCCGGGCCGATTCCCAGGTGATCGAGATGTGCGGTCAGCAGGATCACCTCGTTCGCCTCGGTCGTGCCGCGCAGAATGCCGATCGCGTTCCAGGTCGCCGTGCGAGGCGTGTTCTCAAACTTCGACACCCTCTGTTGCACCCGCGGGGGCAGGGGATCGGGAAGCGCGGATTTCTGCAGAAACGTCCCGTTATCGCCGCCTGGTTCCAGGCCCAGCGCTTGCAGCTGCGAGGCCACGAACAATGCCGCGATGTGTTCGTCGCGTGTCGCCGAACCTCGCCCATGCATCTCGTCATCGGCCAGAAAATTCATCTCCGCATGCACTTCAGGTTCAAGCGTCGCAGGCTGCACTGTCTTTTGCCGTGCTGCTGCGTCGAACGAAAGCACCTTCTGTCCGTGCGATGGCGAAGTCGTTGCCAGTCCAAGCGCGCATCCCAGCGCCAGGCAGGAAAGGGAGTGCAGGTACGGGGAAGACGGCATGAAGCGGATTATAGAAGAGCCAAAACGTTAGGATAGCCTTGAGACGGCGACGCTTCTAACAGTCTGCCGTCCGACGTCGAAAGAGGATGCTGCGAACATGGAACGATTTGCAGGTTTACGGCGTTGGATCGCAGGCCCCCTTGCAACGGCGCTGCTTGCCTTGACCGGATGCTCCGGCTTCTTCCCTCCGCAGCAGAATAGCGGCGGAAACACCGGAGGCAATACGGGTAACAGTGTCTATGTGGCAAACGTAGCATCAAGCTCGATCGCCAGTTTTGCGATCATCGCGGCGACGCCCGCAGTCGCAGCCACTGCGACCGCGCCCGCAGTACCTGCGAAACCTGCAGCCTTGTCCGCTTTGTCGAACTCCCCGTTCTCTGCCGGTTATGTGCCGCTGTCGGTGGCTGTCACGCCAAAGAACACCTTCCTCTACGTCGGAGGCGCCAACGGCATCTACCTCTACCTCATCAGTTCGAATGGCTCCATCACGGCGCCCAGCACTGGAGCCATCCAGGTCGTAGCCTACGCGGCCTCATTGGCGGTATCTCCCGACGGCAACTGGCTGGTCGCCCTCGATGGACAATCGCAGCAACTCGACGTCTTCCAGATCAACCCGTCCACCGGCGGACTGACCTCCGTCGTCGCAAACAAGGTGCCCCAATACTCCATCGGCACCGGCCTGTGGCAGCCCACGTCGCTGCGCTTCTCCCCCAATGGCAACTTTATCTTCGCCGCTCTCGGCACCGCCGGCGATGTCGTCTTCAGCTTTAATACCTCGACCGGCGATGCGGTGATGGTTCAATCTCTCCCCACCGCCAACGCGCAGGTAGGGGACTACGGCTTGGCCATCGATCCAAATTCAGCCTATCTCTACATCGCAAGGAGCGGCGCCAACGGCGGTCTCGCCGTGTACAGCATCGGATCGGGCGGTCTGCTCAATCCCCTCAAAGGCTCGCCATTCGCGGCTGGCAGCGGCACCTACTCCGTCGTGCTCGACTCCACCGGCTCTTACGCTTACGTTGCCAATCGCACCGACAGCACCATCTCCGGCTTTACCATCACTCCGGCCACCGCCTCCACCGCGCTCTCCCTCAAGCCGCTCGCCGGATCGCCCTACGCGAGCGGTTCCGCGGTCCAGTCCCTTGGCATCGACAGCACGGGCAAGTATCTGCTCGCAGCCGCACCGGGCGGAAAATCCGACCTCACCATGTACAGCTTCGACGCCTCCACTCCGGGCAAACTCGACACCACCACCACTGCGGCCACTGATCCAAACCCCGCCGGCGCCTCCGCCCTTGCCCTGACCCATTGAGTCTTGGCATCGCCGATACTCCTTTGAGTAGCCCACGCGAATTGCGCGCCCGCCGCAACCTCCGGTCCGCCGGATCCCAGTACTATGGATGGTGTGGCGAGTGCAGCGTTCCAAAGTCCTCCAGATCATCCCCTTTCCTTACGGCGCCTTCGCCATACCTCTCCTGTGCTGCGTCTGATCGCGTCCGCAGTCACGTCCTCAGCGTTGCTTGCGGCAAGCGGTTGCGGACATCTGCATCCCAAACCGTCGACACAATACGTCTATGTCACGGCAAAGCAAACCTTCCTCCGCGATCGCGTGGCCGCCGTCTCGAACCGCACCGCGACCGTCGAGAACGGAGAAAAGCTCGAGGTCCTCGATCAGGGCCGTCGCTTCCTCAAGGTACAAACCCCCAAGGGCGAGCAGGGCTGGATCGACGAGAAGGTCGTTGCCACCCAGGCCGTCTACGATCAGTTCGACACTCTCAAGCAGCACCACAAGGACGACCCCGCGGTCGCCTCGGCCGTGGTCCGCGACGACGTCTACCTGCACGCCGCACCGGGCCGCGACTCCGAGCGTTTCTTCCGCCTGCCAGAAGGCGAAAAGCTCAAGCTGCTCAAACGCGCCACCCTGCCCAAGCCCTTGCCGCCCGGCATCAAAGCCGCTCCCAAACCCGACCCACCACCCATCGGCAAACCTGGCAAAAACGCAAAGGCAGGCGCAAACAAAATCGCCGAGCCCGACACGCCGGCCGCACCCACGATGGAAGACTGGTGGCTCGTCCGCGACTCTCACGGCGACACAGGCTGGCTCTACAGCCGCATGATGGATGTGGATGCACCCGACTCCATCGTCCGCTACTCCGAAGGACAGCGCATCGTCGGCGCCTACGTCCTCACCACGGTCAACGACCCGGAAGCAGCGCAGGGGTCAGAGCAAAGCGCTAGTCCCCAGACCTTGCCAAGCAGCGCCCCAGCCACCACCTCCCCGGCCAACAGCGGCGACATACCCGAATATGTAACCGTCACAAGCCCATATAAGGCCGGTCTCCCGTACGACTTCGACCAGGTCCGCGTCTTCACCTGGAATATCAAAAAGCACCGCTACGAAACCGGCTTCCGCGAAAAGAACATCGAAGGCTACCTTCCCGTCACGATTAAGATGGCCTCTGATCCCTATGGCAAGCTGCCCGCGGCCACTGCGCCAGCACCCACGTTCACCTACCGCGTCCTCGCCGACGATGCCGCCACCGTCGTTCCCGATCCAGTCACCGGAGCAATCGTCCCCGGCAAAACCGTGCTCAAAACCTACCGCCTTGAAGGCAACCTCGTCCGCCGCGTCATCGAGCCCGGCGCCCCCGCTCCCGGCGTGGCCCACCCTGAACCCGTAGCGGAGAAGAAACTGCGTGCGCGGAAAAGGGAAGCGAAGGCGCGCAGAAAACGCTAGCCGCGTCAGTCTTCCCGCTCACCGGAGTACGTATGGACAGCACAGAACAAATCCTGCACGGAGGCAATGTAGCCCACACGGTCCTTCGTATCGGAGACACCGTTCGTAAACCCGCCACGTCTGCCACGACCAGCGTGGAAGCGTTTCTCGAGCACCTCCACAGAGCCGGATTCCTCGCTGCCCCCCGCACCCTCGGCCGCGACCCGCAGGGACGTCACGTCCTCGAGTACATCCCGGGAGAAACCGTCTCCACTCCTCTTCCCGACGAAGATCTCCGTCGCGTCGGACGCCTGATCCGGCAGCTGCACACGGCCGCTGCAAGCTTTACACCTCCGCCCGGCGCACAGTGGAACGTGGCCATCAAGCCCGACGCCGAAACCCTCATCTGCCACCACGATCTCGCGCCTTGGAATCTCGTGCGCAACGGATCAGGCTTATTCTTCATCGACTGGGATGGCAGCGGCCCCGGTTCTCCGTTATGGGACCTCGCCTACGCCCTGCAATCCTTTGTCCCCCTCGCATCGGGCACAGAGCCAACCCTCGCCGCCGCGCGACTCCGCACCTTCGCCGACGCATACGGTCTCAATCGCACGCAGCGCGAACAGTTGCCGCAGAAGCTGACAGACCGCACCTGGGCCATGTGCCATCTCCTTGAACGCGGAGCAGAGACCGGCGAACAACCATGGGCCCGGCTCCACGCCGAAGGGCACGCCATCTACTGGAGCCAATCCGCAAAGTACGTGGAGCAGCACGTCGAACTCTGGGCCCACGCCTTGCTCTCCGGCTATACGGATCGCACAAAATCAAACGCGCCTACAGGGTAGAGGCTCCCGGAATAAGTTTCAGGAGTAAAAGCCCGCAATCGCCTCTACCACCGTGTCCTGTTCCTCCTCCCGCAGCTCCGGATACATAGGAAGCGCGAGCACCTCGGTCGCCGCGGCTTCGCTCACTGGAAAATCCCCCAACGCATATCCCAGCCCCGCAAGGCTTGGCTGCAAATGCAGCGGCACCGGATAGTAAATCTCACTCCCAATCTGTCTCTCGCCCAGGAAAGTCCGCAACGCATCGCGTCTCGGCGCCCGAATCACGTACTGATGAAACACATGCCCCGCCCGCGAGTCGGTAACTGGCAGCACGACCCCTTGGGAGACCCCGGACACACTTGCCGCCGCCAGCCCCGCCGCGCGAAACAGCTCATCGTACCGCCCCGCCAGCACACCCCGCCGGCGATTTCCTTCGGGCACATATTTCAGTTTCACCTCCAGCACCGCGGCCTGCAGGCTGTCCAGCCGAGAATTCCAACCGACTTCCTCGTGGTAGTACCGTCGCCGCATCCCATGAGCGCGCAGCAACCGAGCATGGTCATCGATCGCCTCCGAAGTTGTCGTTACCAGCCCCGCATCCCCCATCGCACTCAGGTTCTTCGTCGGATAAAAGCTGAACGCCGCCGCATCTCCCAGCGCCCCCGCCGGCGTCCCGTTCCAGGTCGCGCCAAAGGCCTGCGCCGCATCTTCAATCAGCAGCACCCCGTACTTTTCCTTCAGCGCCGCAAAGGCATCCCAATCGGCACACTGCCCATACAGGTGTACCGGAAGCACAGCCTTCACCTTCTCCTCTCCCGGACCCGAAACGCGCAGTATTTCCTCCACCGCCGCCGCCGAAAGATTGAACGTAGCAGCGTCGATATCGGCCAATACGGGCTCAGCCCCGCAGCGCAGAATCGCACTCACCGTGGCGAAGAAGCTGAACGGTGTCGTGACCACACGGTCGCCCGGGCCGACATTTGCCGCCGCCAAAGCCAGCCAGATCGCATCGGTCCCGCTCCCGCAACCCGCCGCGTACGGCACCGCACAGGCCGTTGCCGCCGCCTGCTCAAACCGCGCCACCTGCGGGCCCAGGATGAACTGCTGCGACTCGCAAACCCCAGCGATTGCCTCCAGCAGCTCTTCCCGGAGAACCGCGAACTGGCGCGAAAAATCCAGCATAGGAACAGGCCGGCGTACAGCCTCGGAAGTGGTTTGCGGTTCACGGTTCAGCACATCTGCCATCGTATATCGCGTGCTGTATCCAACGGCACTTCCACCCCGAACTCTCGTTTCCGCTTCCCCTGCGTCTAATCGTCTATATCTCGCGGGCGTCTCACCGGAACAAGCCCACCGGCCCTACTTGATAATTGCCGTGAATACTCGTATGGTTGACAGTCTTGGCTTCGGACTCGGCAGATTCGACCGCCGGGTTTTCTTCTGAAGTCGGATCACGGCGGAACCTTTGCAGCAGGCAAAATAGAACGAAGGAGATCGGCCCCATGGAATCAAAGCCGGCACAGAACATCCAGGATACGTTTCTCAACACGGTCCGAAAAGATAAGAGTCCAATCACCATCTACCTGGTTAGCGGCGTCAAGTTGACCGGCAAGATTCGCTCCTTCGATAAATACTCGGTTCTGCTTGAGAACAACAGCCAGGAACAGCTCATCTTCAAGCACGCCATCTCCACCGTCGTCAGCGGGCGTGCGGGCGCGCACACCGAACTGCGCTCCGACGCTCGTCCAGAGCCGAAGCCCGACGTGCGGACCGGCGCAGGACCTTCTTCCGCCATTACACCCCTCGCGCACGAGGCGACGGGAACCCAGGGTCGCTAGCAGTTGACCAGAGAAGCTGCGAAGCCCGGCGCCCCGCCATCCGCGGACGCAATTCCCGGCGCGGGCCTGGTCCGTCGCCGCCCCCGAAGCCTTGTCGAAGCTCAGCAAGATGCAGCCCGTCAGGCACAAAGCCGCCCTTCTCATGCCGAGCGAGCCGTCCTCGTGGTGGTCGACTTCACCGGCGACCGGCGTAAGCTCACCTCCGCCGCTCGCCTCGCCCGCACCGCCGCGGCCGTCGCTTCCAGCACCACGTCCGACCCCGACCCCGCCGCATCCACCGCCGAACCCCTCGCGGCAACCGATCTCGACTTCGAAGCTGGCCTCGCCGAGTTTGAAGAGCTCGCCCGCAGCGCCGGAGCCGAAGTCTCCGCCACCCTCATTCAGCGGCGCGCCCGGCCTGACCCCGCAACCCTCATCGGTCAGGGCAAGCTCGAAGAAATTGAAGCCGTCGCCACCTCCACCGGGGCCGACGTCGTCCTCTTCGACCACGACCTCACCCCTTCGCAGCTTCGCAATCTCGAAGCGAAACTGCCCTGTCGCGTCATCGATCGTACCCAGCTCATCCTCGACATCTTCGCCCGTCACGCCCGCACCCGCGAAGGCCAGCTCCAGGTCGAACTCGCCCAGCTGCAATATCAGCTTCCCCGGCTCGCCGGACGCGGCAAGAGCATGTCGCAACTCGGCGGAGGCATCGGTACCCGAGGGCCCGGCGAAACCCAGCTCGAAACCGACCGTCGCAAGATCAACCTGCGCATCGATCACGTCAAGGAGCAACTCGAAGCGGTCCGCCGCATTCGCCGCCAGCAGCGCCAGCGCCGGGAAGCCGTTCCCGTTCCCGTCGTCGCCCTGGTCGGCTACACCAACGCCGGCAAAAGCACCCTCTTCAATGCCCTCACCGAGGCCGGCGTGCTCGAGTCCGCACGCATGTTCGCCACACTCGACCCCAAGCTGCGCCAGCTTCAGCTCCCTTCGCGCCGAAAAATCCTCCTGTCCGACACCGTAGGCTTCATCCGCAACCTGCCGCATACCCTCGTCACCAGCTTCCGCGCCACGCTCGAAGAAGTCGAACGCGCCGAGGTTCTCCTGCACGTCCGCGATGCATCGAGCCCCGTGCTCGACGAGCAGAAGGCCCAGGTGGAACGCGTTCTCTCCGAACTCGACGTGAGCGGCAAGCCTGTGATCGAAGTCCTCAACAAGATCGACCTGGTTGGCGATGACCAGACAGCCGGGCTCGAAGGCGCCGGAAGAGCAGATGCCATGCGCGTTGCCGTTTCAGGCCTCAAGAAGACGGGGCTACAGGAATTGCTGGTCGCGATCGACGACGCCCTTGTAGCGGTTCCTCTCGTCGAGGCGAGCTTCAGAATTCCGCAGTCCCAAGGCGCTGCGCTGGCTGCCCTCGAAGCCGGCGCGATCCTGGGGGAGAAGACGTTTGAAGGCAATCTCGTGCACTTCTCAGCGCGTGGACCGGCACCGTTGCTGGACCGGTACCGTCGGTTTCGCCGATAGTCGTTCGCCTGAATGGGCTACGGGATCGAGCGAACTGGCCTGGCAGCCCGCAGACGATCCACATCCCCTACGTTTCACATCCCCTAAGTTCAGACGTCGACTCGCGCCGGGCTGATCCTGTTTGTGCAGCGGTCCGGGGTGAAGGTCGAGCAATTCAGGCGTGGCAGGGGGGCGTCTTCATAGGACTAGAATAGCCGTATAACTTACCAGTTCGCCCCCGTCATTCTTGGCGGAAAGGGTGGGCCGCATTGCTGGATGCTCTCGGAACTGAGGGCAAGCCTGCGGTGTGTCCATGTCAAGATGAAGTTAAAGTAGGCGAACTGCTGTGTGCAATCCTATTGCGCGTGTTCAGCCCCAGCGACTTTGAGTCAGAGGTATTCGTGTTTTTGACCGCGTATATTGACGAGAGCGGCGATGGCAAAGAGATATTTACTCTTTCTTGTCTTGTTGCTGAAGGCGTGACATGGACTTGGCTTGAGGTGGACTGGAAGAATCTCCTAGAAGAGAAGAACACGGCATTACGAAAAGCTGGACGCAGGGAATTTTCTCGATATCATGCTGCCGACTGTAGTTCCCGCCATGGCGAGTTCGAGGGATGGAGCGTGGACGAGCAAAAAGACTTTACCTCAAAGATGCTAGAAGTCCTTCGAAAACAAGACATGGTTAATACCGTCTCTTATTCTCTGAACTTGAACGAGATGGCAGACGAACTCCCATGGTCTGCTGACAAAAAAATGGAATGGGCGCACAGACTAACCCTGAACTTCATGATGATCGAACTTGGAAATCAAATTGCCACCGCTGAACCTTCAGTACCGGTCAAGGTGGCTTTCATCCATGATCGTTCTCCACGAAATGGCTTGATGCTCCAAATTTTTGACCGTCTGATGGCTGACCCCACCTTTTCCTATAAGAAGTATTTTTTAAATATCGCCCCGATGGGTTGGGAAGACTGTATACCGCTTCAAGCTGCTGATCTCATGGCCTATGAGAACTTTAAGGAATCAGAGCGTGTCGTCACCAAGAGAAACCGCAGGTACACCCTAAAAGAGCTTTTGAGCATGGGTTGCTTCTCCGGCCGTTCGTGCAGATTTGACAGGGCTGGTCTCCGGAAAGTGGCAGACGCATATAAGGCGATCAATCCTCAGTGGTAATGGGGGGAGACCCCCCTTTGGTGCGTCAAGTACGTTCATGCTTAAATAGCATAGGCCGCCTGACGGGGAGCGGAGGTGGTGTCCCCAATCACGCGACCTATGTGACCCAGATCATAGGGTCCTGGTGATGTTTCCAGTTTAGCCCTGGCACAGCATTTATCAAAGCAAAAACTTCAGGTCGCTCCAAAAGGGTATGCGAAACTTTTGTTCGGAAACCGCCCAAGAGGTCCGATTACCGCAACACTCAGGTTTGACACCCTTACAATCGCTTTGCTAAAACTAGATGTACCTCGAACTGCATGCAGCGTCTGGAATCGCCTCCGCCGTATAAGAAAGGTGCAACAGACCAGCTGCGTAATACCAGCATCAAACCAGGACTTCCAAGCGGCTTCGGCCGGCCCCACTCATGGACCAGATACTGAATCAACTCGGTGGACTTGTGCTCGGCTCTGTGCCGACGATGGTGTTTTTCATTTTGCTGGTTGCCGCCTACGGTCTGCTGGTGCGCCGCCCGCTCGACCGTGTCCTAGGCGAGCGCCGTGCCCGTACCTTCGGTGCCGTGGAACAGGCGCGCGGAGCCATCGCAGCCGCCGAAGCAGAGACGGGTGTCTACGAAGACAAGCTCCGCGCCGCCAAAGCTGCCATCTTTCAGGCACGCGAGCAGAAGCTCAAGCAGTGGACCCAGGAACGCGAAGCGGCTCTAGCCCATCTGCGCCAGACCACGCAGGAGCGCGTTCGCGGAGCCCGCCACGAGATCGATCAGAGCGCGCAGGAAGCACGTCTCGGGATTGCCCGCATGAGCGATGAGCTCAGCACAAAAATTCTCCACGCTATTCTGCCGGCAGGCACTCGCGGCACGGAGGTTACGCAATGAGCCTCCTCACGTCGCGCCTGAGCACCTGCAAACGAATCCTGCCCGCCCTCCTCGCCGCAGCCTTGCTCTTCGCGCCAGCCCTTACCGCCCATGCTTTCGCTCAGACCACGCCGCAAACGCAGCCCGACAACGCCGGGGGCGGCCGCCTTTCCAGCCCCGAAGCGCAGTCCCCCGAGACCAACAAGGCTGAGACTGACGAGAACGAACAATATCTGCAGTCGCCCAGCGTGAAAGCCCTTGGCGCGAAAATGGGCATGAAACCCCAGCAGGCCGCCACCGTCTTTACCGTCGCGAACTTCCTCGTCCTCGCCATTCTGATCGGCTGGTTCCTGCTCAAGACGCTCCCCAAAACCTTCCGCAATCGCAACACCGCCATCCAGAAGCACCTCGTCGACGCCCGCACCGCTACCGAAGAGGCGAACGCGCGCCTCAACAGCGTCGAATCCCGCCTCGGCAAACTCGACAGCCAGATCGCCGCCATGCGCGCCCAGGCCGAAACCGACTCCGCCGCCGACGAGCAGCGCATCAAGGCCAGCCTTGAAGAAGACAAGCAGAAGATCCTCGCCGCCGCCGAGCAGGAGATCGCCGCCGCCACCACCCTCGCGCAGCGTCAGATTCAGCAGTACGCCGCCGAACTCGCCATCGACCAGGCCGCCAAGAAACTCGTCGTCTCCGCCGAAACCGATCGTCTCCTCATCCAGGCATTCGCCGAGCGTCTCACCGGCGATGGCAACAAGGGAGGGCAGAACTAGTGTCCGTCCTCTCCCTGCGCTACGCCCACGCCTTCGCTTCAGTCGCGACTCAAAACCACCTCGACCCCACCGCCGCCCAGCAGCAGCTCGCCGACTTCAGCGGCACCCTCGCCGACAGCCGCCAGCTCCGTGAAGTCCTCATGAGCCCCGCCATCGAGACTGCCACCAAGCTCAAAGTTCTCGACGCCATCGTCGGCCGCATCGGCATGTTCCCCCAGGTCCGCAACTTCCTCGCCGTCATCATGGACCACCAGCGCCTCCACGAGCTCGACGAGATTCTGGCCGAATACCACGCCGTCGCCGACGAGCAATCCGAGACCTCCGAAGCCGAAATCACCAGCGCCCATCCCCTCGACACCCAGGCCCGCGCCACGCTCGAATCGCAGATCGTCAAGCTCGCCGGAGGCCAGGTCCGCGCCACCTACCGCGAAGACCCCACCCTGCTCGGCGGCGCCATCGTGCGCATTGGCTCCACTGTCTACGACGGCAGCATCCGCGCCCAGCTTCAGCAGCTCAAACAAAACCTCATCAACGCATAAGAATTCCCGCCGGCAACGGCGCCCGCGTTCCAAAAGCAAACGAATCGAGTAGAAGGACGACATGGCAAAGATCAAGGCGGATGAAATCACGGAGCTGCTTCGCCAGCAGATTGAAAACTTCGAGCAGCGCATCCAGGTCGACGAAGTCGGCACCGTCATCTCCCTCGGCGACGGCATCGCCCGCGTCCACGGCCTCGACAAGGTCATGGCCGGCGAGCTCATCGAGTTTCCCCACGGCGTAGCCGGCCTCGCCATGAACCTCGACGAAGACCAGGTCGGCGCCGTGCTCCTCGGCGACTACACCGAGATCAGCGAAGGCGACCAGGTCAAACGCACCGGCAAAATCATGTCCGTCCCCGTCGGCGAAGCCCTCATCGGACGCGTCGTCAACGCCCTCGGCCAGCCCATCGACGACAAAGGCCCCATCGACACCTCCACCTTCCTCCCCGTCGAGCGTCTCGCCCCCGGCGTCATCGACCGTCAGTCCGTCCGCGAGCCCATGGCCACCGGCATCAAGGCCATCGACACCATGATCCCCATCGGGCGCGGACAGCGCGAGCTTCTGATCGGCGACCGCCAGACCGGCAAGACCGCCATCGCGCTCGACACCATCATCAACTCCGCAAAAAACAACCTCATCTGTATTTACTGCGCCATCGGCCAGAAGCGCTCGTCCGTCGCGCAGGTCGTGCAGACCCTCGAAGAGCACGGTGCCATGGCCTACACCATCGTCGTCGCCGCCACCGCATCCGAGCCCGCCCCCATGCAGTACCTCGCGCCCTTCGCCGCCACCGCCATGGGCGAATACTTCCGCGACTCCGGCAAGCACGCGCTGATCATCTACGACGACCTCTCCAAGCACGCCGCCAGCTACCGCGAAATCTCCCTCCTTCTCCGCCGCCCGCCAGGCCGCGAAGCCTATCCCGGCGACGTCTTCTATCTCCATTCCCGCCTCCTCGAGCGCAGCTCCAAGGTGTCCGACAAGCTCGGCGGCGGCTCCCTCACCGCGCTTCCCATCATCGAAACCCAGGCCGGCGACGTCTCCGCCTACATCCCCACCAACGTCATCTCCATCACCGACGGCCAGATCTTCCTCGAAACCGATCTCTTCAACTCGGGCGTCCGTCCCGCCGTCAACGTCGGCCTTTCCGTCTCGCGCGTAGGCTTCTCCGCCGCCACCAAGGCCACCAAGCAGGTCGGCGCCACCCTCAAGCTCGACCTCGCCCAATATCGCGAGCTCGCCGCCTTCTCGCAGTTCGGCTCCGACCTCGACAAGGTCACCTTGCAGCAGCTCAACCGCGGCCAGCGCCTCACCGAGCTCCTCAAGCAGCCGCAATTCCAGCCCTTGCCCGCTGAAAAGCAGGTCGCTATCCTCTTCGCCGGCGTCAACGGCCTCGTCGACAATGTCGAAGTCAAGGATCTGCGCGCCTTCGAAGACGGCTTCTACCTCTATCTCGACTCCGCCGCACCCGCGATCCTCACCGACATCGCCACCAAAAAAGCGCTCGACGACGACATCAAGAAGCGCCTCACCGACGCCATCAACGATTACAAAAACAACTTCCTCTCCGACCTGAAATCCAAGGCCGACGCCAACGCAAAGCCCGGCACGAACACATCCCAGAACACCAACGCCAGGCCCAGCCAGAACTCCAGCAACGGAACCAACAACGCCGCGCCCGAAGCACCCAAGGCTCCGGCCATGGCGGCCGCCAAGTAACCCATGGCCAACGTCCTCGATCTACGTCGCCGTATCCGCAGCGTCAAAAACACGCGGCAGATCACCCGCGCTCTCAAGATGGTCTCGGCGGCCAAGCTGCGTCGCGCCCAGGAACGTGCCATGCAGGCCCGCCCATACGCGCAGATGATCTCGAACGTGCTCGAATCGCTGGTTCGCCGCACCGACCTCTATAACGAGCAGACCGGCGAAATCCTCCATCCGCTTCTCGTCCAGCGCGAAGAAAAGAACGTCCTCGTCGTCGTCATCGCCGGCTACATGGGCTTTGCCGGAGGGTTCAACTCCAACATCGCCAAGGCCGCCCAGCGTTTCGTCGATGAGCGCGCCGCCAAAGGTCAGAACGTCGATCTCGAACCCATCGGCAAGAAGGCCATCGGCTTCTACAAGCGACGCTATCCCGCCGCGAACTACGAGAAAAAGGAAGAGCACTACGACAACGATCTCGCCGTCCACTTCGAGACCATCCGTCATCGCGCCGCAAACATCGAAGTCGCCGCCGAGCACCTCGACCTCCTCGTCAAGCTCGAGTTCGACGCCGTCACCGACATCGCGCACGACATCATCGAACGTTACGAACGCGCCGAAATCGATTCCGTCTACCTGGTCTACAACGAGTTCAAGTCCGTCATCTCGCAACGCATCGTCGTCGAAAAACTTCTCCCCATCCAGAAGCTCGGTTCCCACGAGATCACCGTCGCCGAAGTCATGACCGAAGAGCAGCGCGATGCCGCCGCCCACGCCGCCACGAGCGCCGGCGTCTCCGTCCACCAGCCCGAAGAAACGGTCATTGAAGAGGAAGCCAAGAAGTTCGGCACCGCCGAGGTCGACTACATCTTCGACCAGTCCCCCGAACGCCTCTTCCGCCATCTCATGCCGCGCTACGTCACCACCATGCTCTTCCACGCGCTGCTCGAAAGCGCCGCCGCCGAGCAGGCCGCACGCATGACCGCCACCGACGCCGCCACCAAAAATGCCGGAGAGATGATCGACGCCCTCTCGCTCACCATGAACCGCGTCCGCCAGGCCGCCATCACCAAGGAAATCATCGAAATCGTCAGCGGAGCCGCCGCCCTATAGCCGTTGCAGTTGTCGTTGTCTTCCTTGTTGTCATCCCCGAAGGGGATCTGCTTCTCGCTTTTTCCGTCGTTGCCGTTGCTTGTTTTTCGTCGTCTCCTGAACGCAGTGAAGGATCCCGCATTTCGCAGTTGCTTAGCGCATCGCCCGCGGTCATAAGCAAGTAGAAGTACGAGAATTACCGAAGGATGCAACCAGTTATACCGCAGGGAGCGCAGGGCATCAGCCCTCGCGAAAAGGGAGCCAACAAGGGGCTTTAGCCCCCGACCCAACCCAACACCCGGCAAAGTTTAGGAAAGAAAATTATGGCTGAAAATAAAGAGCAAAAAGAAAACATCGGAAAAGTAATCTCGATCAGCGGCCCCGCCGTTGACGTCCAGTTCGAAGAATCGCACATGCCCGCCATCTTCCAGGCGATTCGCATCGTCAGCGAAGGCTTCAACGTTCCCAACCCGCTCGACGTCATCGTTGAGGTCCAGCAGCATCTCGGCGAAGGCCGCGTGCGCTGCATCGCCATGGTCGCCACCGAAGGCATGGTACGCGGCATGAAGGCCATCGACACCGGCGCCGGCATCACCGTCCCCGTAGGCCGTGAGACCCTCGGCCGTGTGCTCAACGTGCTCGGCGAACCCGTCGACGAGCTCGGCCCCGTCAACGCCAAGGTCCACCTGCCCATCCACCGCCAGGCCCCCGCCTTCGACGAGCAGTCCACCAACGAAGAGATGTTCGAAACCGGCATCAAGGTCATCGACCTCATCCTGCCCTTCCTCAAGGGCGGCAAGATCGGTCTCTTCGGCGGGGCCGGCGTAGGCAAGACCGTCGTCATCCAGGAGCTCATCAACAACATCGCCCAGCAGCACGGCGGCTTCTCCGTCTTCGCCGGCGTCGGCGAGCGCACCCGCGAAGGCAACGACCTCTGGCACGAATTCCAGGAGTCCGGCGTCATCGATCTCAAAGACCTGCCCAAGAGCAAAGCCACCCTGGTCTACGGCCAGATGACCGAGCCCCCAGGGGCACGCCTCCGTGTCGCCCTCACCGGCCTCACCGTCGCTGAATACTTCCGCGACGAAGAGGGAGCCGACACCCTGCTCTTCATCGACAACATCTTCCGCTTCACCCAGGCCGGCTCCGAGGTCTCCACCCTGCTCGGTCGTATGCCGTCCGCCGTAGGCTACCAGCCCAACCTCGCCACCGAGATGGGCGAACTGCAGGAGCGCATCACCTCCACCAAGAAAGGTTCGATCACCTCCGTACAAGCCGTCTACGTTCCCGCCGACGACTTCACCGACCCCGCGCCCGCCACCACCTTCGCCCACCTCGACGCCACCATGTTGCTTTCACGGCCCTTGTCCGAGCTCGGCATCTATCCCGCCGTCGATCCTCTCACCTCCACCTCGCGCATCCTCTCCGCCCGCATCGTCGGTCAGGAGCACTACGATGTCGCGCAGGGCGTCAAGAAGATCCTGCAGCGATACAAGGACCTCCAGGACATCATCGCCATCCTCGGCATCGACGAGCTGTCGGAAGAAGACAAACTGACCGTGTCCCGCGCGCGGAAGATCCAGCGGTTTCTCTCGCAGCCGTTCTTCGTGGCGGCGCAGTTCACGGGCCTCGAGGGGCGGTACGTGAAGATCGCGGACACGATCCGCGGGTTCAAGGAGATCGTCGACGGGAAGTGCGACGACATGCCGGAGCAGGCCTTCTACATGGTCGGGACGATCGAGGAGGCCCGCGAGCGCGCCGAGAAGATGAGCCAGACCGCGGCCTAGTTCAGCCTCCTGGGAAGGCCAGGACTGACCGGTAAGACCTCAACGGCATGGACCTCAAGATCAGCGGACGCGTCGCGATGGTGGCGGCGTCATCCAACGGGATCGGAAAAGCGGCCGCGCTCTCCCTGGCAAAGGAGGGGTGCCGGGTCTCCCTGTGCGGGCGCGACCCCGGACGTCTGGAAAAAGCCCGCGCCGAGATCGCCGCGGTCTCTTCCGGCGATCGCGTCCTCGCGAACGCGTGCGACGTCACGAAAGGGGAGGACCTCGAGGCCTGGCACCGGGCGACAACCGGCGCCTGGGGCCCGGTGGACATCCTGGTGACGAACACCGGCGGTCCTCCCGCGGCGCGCTTCCTGGCGCTCACCGAGGACCAGTGGCGAGCGGGGATCGACTCGACGCTCTTCAACGTTCTCCGGCTCTGCCGCCTGGTGCTCCCGGCCATGCGCGAGCGGCGTTGGGGCCGGATCATCCACATCACTTCCTTCGTGGCGAAGCAGCCCAACGACCTGCTGACGATCTCGAGCACTCTCCGGGCGGGGCTGTCGGCGCTGACCCGCACGATGTCCAACGAGTTCGCGCGGGACAACGTTCTCATCAACGCGATTCTGCCGGGCCACGTGCTCACCGACCGCCAGGTTCACTTAAACGAGATCCGTTCGAAGGAAGAGGGGATCGCGATCGAGGCATACGCGGAGCGGGTTCAGCGGTCGATTCCCATCGGCCGCTACGCGAGCCCGGGAGAGCTCGGCGACGTGATCGCTTTCCTGTGCGGTGAAGGGGCGAGCTATCTCTCGGGCGCAACCGTCCAGGTGGACGGCGGGCTGATTCAGAGCACGTTCTGACGAAGACGGAGGACCCATGGCATCCAGGCTCAAGCTGATCGTCGTCACCCCTCAGAAGCAGGTCACCGAAGCCGAGGCGGACGAGGTCCAGCTTCCGGGAGAGCTCGGGTATCTCGGGATACTTCCGGGGCACACGCCGCTCGTCACGCTCCTGAAGGCGGGGGTTCTTTCCTATCGGAGCGGCGGAACGGCCCACGCCCTCGCCCTGTCTTCCGGATTTGCGGAAGTGTCGGACGACGTCGTCTCGGTGCTCGCGGACCTGGCGGAAGAGCCCGCCGACGTCGACACGGCGGCGGCGGAGCGGGACCGGGCGAGCGCGGCGGAAGCGATGAAGACGGCCGGAGCGGAAACGGTCGATGAGGTGCGCACCCGGCTCGAGTTCGCCCAGGCGCGTCTCGAGGTCGCGAAAAAATAAGGAGCCGTCAGCTCTCAGCCGTCAGCCCCGGAGAACGATGAGTGGACTGAGACTGAGAACTGAAGACTGAGAACTGAGAACTGAAAACTCAGAACTGCCTACTGATCCGCTACCAGCTGATAGCGTCTCCGGCGTGAGCGAACCGAGTCCGAAAACCGGCTCCGAGGAGATCCAGCCGCCCCATCCGAAGCCGGAGGAGCGGTTCTTTCTGGAGGGGCCCCG